>JARRPZ010000066.1:0-21314 GCA_037382365.1 Gammaproteobacteria bacterium | reverse complement strand
CGGGGAACTCTCCGAGCACGGCGAGTGCATCGCCCTGCCCCACGATCTCTCCACGCTGCACGGCATCGACGCTTTCGTGGCCGACGTCCACGCCCGGGAAGATCACCTGGACATACTGGTGAACAACGCCGGTGCGGCCTGGGGCGAGGAGTTCGACAAATTCTCCGAAGAGGGGTGGGACAAGGTCATGAACCTGAATGCCAAGTCCCTGTTCTTCGTCACCCAGCGCTTCGCACCGATGCTGCGCAAGGCGGGCCGGCAGGAGCGCCCGGCGAAGGTCATCAATATCGCCTCGATCGATGGTCTGCGCACGCCGGATCTGGAGACCTACTCTTACGTGACCAGCAAGGCCGGCGTGATCCACCTCACCCGGCGGCTCGCGAAGCGCCTCATCGGGGACCATATCTGCGTGAATGCGATCGCTCCCGGCGCATTCGCCAGCGACATGAACATCTGGGCCCGGGACAACCCGGACGTCGTCAGCCAGCACATCCCCGCACGGCGGGTCGGCACCGCCGAGGACATGGCCGCCACCGCCATCTTCCTCGCCGCCCGCTCCGGCGACTATCTCGTCGGGACGACCGTCGTGGTGGACGGCGGCGTGACCTACGCCGGCTGACCGGCGTGACCGTCGGTTCGCTGATCGCGCTGGCCCTGGGGCTGGCTTATATTCAGCTTACGACCTACACCGCGGTCTGGGTACCGGTACCGTTCGCGGACCGCGCGCTCGGCTTCGAGAACGGGATCTACTGGGCTCAGGCGGCGTGGCAGACCGTTCTCACCGCCATACTGGCCGCCTGCGCCGGATACCTGCTCACCCGGATCCGGCCGCGGCGGATCGCGATCTACACCTGCATGTTCCTGATACCGGCGCTGGCCGCAGGGGGATGGGCGATCGGCACGCGGGGCAACTACAGCGGCGCGGCGTTCTGGGCCAACCTGAGCACGTACGCCGCCCAGGTGGTCCTGCCCGTGCTCGCGGTGATGGTGTGGGATCGCGCGACGCGCCCCGCTCGCCGGTAGGAGGGCCTTCAGGCCCGATCCGGTGATGCTTCGGGCCTGAAGGCCCTCCTACGCGTCCGGGGCGAACTTCTCTCGCAACTCGAACTTCAGGACCTTGCCGGCCGGGTTGCGTGGCAGCGCCTGGACGATGTGCAGCCGCAGCGGCAGCTTGTAGCGTGCCAGCTTGCCGCCCGCGAAGTCGCGCAGCTCCTCCAGTGTGACTTCCGCATCTTCGGCGAGGGCGACGACCGCCGTGACCGCCTCGCCCCATTTTTCGTCCGGCAGACCGATGATCGCCACCTCTGCGATCGCGGGATGCTCGTAGAGCACGCCCTCGACCTCCGCGGGATAGACGTTCTCGCCGCCGCTGATCACCATGTCCTTGACCCGGTCGCTGATGAACAGGAAGCCGTCCTCATCCAGATATCCGGCATCTCCGGTATGGAACCACCCGTCCTCGTCGATGGCCTCCGCCGTCGCCTCGGGCCGGTTCCAGTAACCCTTCATCACGTTCGGGCCGCGGTAGAGGATCTCCCCCACTTCGCCCGCCGCCACGCTTTTGCCGTCCTCGTCGGCGACGCGAATCTCGCCGAACAGGCCGGGCTTGCCGGCCGAGCCGAGCTTCGCCGCGGTGTACTGGGACTTCAGGAAGCTCACCAGCGGCGAGGTCTCGGTCAGGCCATAGCCCTGATCCAGATTGACACCGCGGGAACCGTAGACTTCGAGCAGCGACTTCGGCACCGGCGCGGCCCCCACAACCAGGGAGCGCAGGCTCGACAGGTCGGTGTCGGCGAACCGGGGCTGCTGCGCCATGAACAGGAACATGGCCGGCGCGCCGAACATCGTCGTGCAGCGATATCGCTCGATGTCCTCCAGCGCCTTCGTCGGGTCGAACGACCGGTGCAGGACGACGCAGGCCCCTATCTGCATCGCCAGCAGCGTCGTGACGTTCAGCCCGCCGATATGGAACAGGGGGGCGGCGGTCAGCGTGATGTCGTCCGGGTTCGAGGACAGCGCGAACGCCGCACTCACGTTGTTCCAGAGCACATTGCCGTGGGTCAGCATCGCGCCCTTCGGTCGACCGGTGGTGCCGGACGTGTACATGATCACGGCCGTGTCCTGGGCGGTGGCCGCCACATGCCCCGGATGAGGCTCGGCAGCCGCGAGCAACGCTTCGTAGTCCGCCCGGCCTTCGCCACCGCTCTCCGCACCGATATGGCGACGCACGCACAATTCGTCGCGCACGGGTTCGATGACCGGCAGCAGCGTGTCGTCGGTGACGAGGGTATGGATACCGGCGTCGTTGATGATGAACTCGAGTTCCGGACCGGTCAGCCGGAAGTTCAGCGGCACGAAGATCGCGCCCAGCGTGCTGGTCGCGAGCAGGGTCTCGAGGAATGCCGGGTGATTGACGCCCAGATATCCCACCCGGTCGCCCGCGCAGATGCCGCCCTCACGCAACGCAGTGGCCAGCCGCCGGACGCGATCGACGAGTTCCCGATAGGTGTATTCCCTTTCCTCGAAGACGATGGCGCGATTCTCCGGATCGAGGTCCGCGCGCTTCAGTACCGTCTCGGCCAGACTGAAATCGACCAAAGGCGTATGCAGCATCTTTCTCCCCCCAAACGTGCTGTACGACAAACGGAGATGATAGGCCGGACCCGGGTCACCGGCAATCCGGTACGGGAGCCTGCCCCGCGGCCCACCGGCAGGGGTCCGGTTCTGGCCCGTCGCAGGTGGCTAGCGGCCCGGCCGAAAAGTCATGCGCTTGCCGGCAGGCTCGCCGACGATCCGTTCACCGTCCCAGACCACCCGGCCGTTCACGAACGTGGTCGTGATCCGCGAGCGGAACGTCACGCCCTCGAACGGCGACCAGCCGCATTTGTAGAGCACATTGTCACGCGTCACCGTCCACGGATCGTCCATGTCCACGATGGCGAGGTCCGCGTAGTACCCTTCCCGGATATAGCCGCGTTTCTCCACCCCGAAGATGTCGGCGACGGCATGACTGGTGCGGTCCACGACGAATTCCAGCGTGTAGCGTCCCTCGTGCACGTGCTCGAACATGCTCGGCAGGGCGTGCTGGACCAGCGGCAGGCCGGCGGGCGCCTGGAAATAGGAGCCCGCCTTCTCCTTCGCCGTGTGCGGCGCATGATCGGTGGCGACGACGTCGATGCGTCCCTCGGCCAGCGCACGGCGCAACGCATCCCGGTCCTGCCGGGTCTTGATGGCCGGATTGCACTTGATCTTCGTGCCGAGCGCCTCGTAGTCGGACTCGTCGAACCAGAGATGGTGGACGCAGACCTCCGCGGTGATGTGCTTTTCGCTGCGGGGAGCCGGGGAGAACAGCTCCATCTCCCGTGCCGTCGTGAGATGCAGCACGTGCAACCGGGTCCCGTGCCGCCGCGCGAGATCGACGGCGTAGCTCGAAGACTTGTAGCAGGCCTCCGCGGAGCGGATGCGTGGATGCTCGCTCATCGGCACGTCTTCGCCGTACTTCTCGCGGGCGGCGGCTTCCGCTTCCCAGATCATCGGCGAGTCTTCGCAATGGGTGACGACGATGACCGGCGCGTCCCGGAATATCGCTTCGAGAGCGTCCTGATCGTCTACGAGCAGGTTGCCGGTGGAAGCGCCCATGAAGACCTTGATGCCGCAGGCGGTGCCCGGCGCGAGCGCACGGATCTGGCTGATGTTGTCGTTGGTCGCTCCCAGATAGAACGCAAAGTTCGCCGAGGCCCGCCCTTCGGCCATCGCGTATTTCTCTTCCAGCGCCGCCACCGTCGTGGTCTGCGGGTTGACGTTGGGCATGTCCATGAAACTGGTGATGCCGCCCGCCACGGCAGCGACCGACTCCGTCGCCATGTCGCCTTTTTCCGTGAGCCCCGGCTCCCGGAAATGCACCTGGTCGTCGATCATGCCGGGGATGAGGTAGCGCCCCTCCGCGTCTAGCACCTCGGTGTCCGCCTCGGCCTCGATGCCGGCGGCGATACGCTCGATGCGCTCCCCTGCGATCAGTACGTCGCCGTCGCGGATCTCGCCTTCATTGACGATGCGCGCATTGGTTATGAGCAACCGGTCCATGATCAGGCGAACGTATCGGTTGCGTCGACGAGCTCGTGCACGTTACCCGGCTCGAAAGCGGAATGACCGGCGTCCGGTGCGATCCTGAGATCCGCCTCGGGCCAGACCTGGTGCAGTTCCCACGCGCTCACTGCGGGACAGACGACATCGTAGCGGCCCTGCACGATGACGGCGGGGATATTGCGGACACGTCCGACGTCCCGCAACAGCTGGCCATCCGCGAGGAAACCGCCGTTCACGAAGTAGTGGCACTCGATGCGGGCCATCGCCAGCGCATGCGAAGTCTCGCCGAAGTCGGCGACCAGCGCGGGATCCGGGATGAGGCAGCTCGTCGCCCCCTCCCACATGGACCAGGCTCTCGCCGCCCGAAGGCGTTCCTCCGGATCGGCGCCGGTGAGCCTGCGGTAGTACGCGGCCAGCAGATCGCCGCGCTCGCCCTTCGGGATCGGCGCCACGAATGCCTGCCAGCGGTCCGGGAAAATCTCGCTGGCTCCGTGCTGGTAGAACCACAGGATCTCCTTGCGGCGCAGCAGAAAGATGCCGCGCAGGACCAGCTCGGTCACCCGGTCGGGGTGCGCCTGGGCGTAGGCCAGTGCGAGGGTACTGCCCCAGGAACCGCCGAAGACCTGCCAGCGTTCTATGCCGAGCGCCGCACGGATCACTTCGATGTCGCCGAGGAGATGCTGCGTGGTGTTGTTCTCGAGGCTCGCATGCGGTCGGCTGCGACCGGCACCGCGCTGGTCGAACAGCACGATCCGGTACACGTCCGGATTGTGGAACCGGCGCATTTTGGCACTGCATCCGCCGCCCGGCCCGCCATGCAGCAGCACGACGGGTTTCCCCCGCGGGTTGCCGCACTCCTCGTAGTAGAGCTCGTGGCCGTCGCCGACGGCGATCATGCCGTTCTTGTTCGGTTCGATGGCGGGATAGAGCTCCCGCCGGGGCGTCTCGCTGTGCGCGTCCATGGCTCGATTATCGTCCGCGGCGACCCGGATTGCCACGGGCCTGCATTGCCCGGCCGAGGAGCGTTTGCCATCATCCGCGTCGGATCGCCAGGAGGGGCCGCACCGCGATGATCACCGTCTACTCGGACCGCCACCGGCTGCACCACGCCCGGGCCGAACTCAATGACGGCGACATGATGCCGGCCTTCGAGCGGCCGGAACGTGCCGACGCGGTGCATGCGCGCGTTCTCGAGACCGGACTCGGCGAGGTGAAGGAACCGGAGGCTTTCGGCTACGCACCGCTGCGACGTATCCACACCGACCGCTACCTCGGTTTCCTGCGCACGGCGTGGCAGGACTGGCACGCCCTGCACGGCGACTGCGACGCCCTGCCGCTGGCATGGCCGGCACGGGGACTGCGCCACGTCGAACCGGCGCATATCGACGGGCGGCTCGGCTACTACTCCTTCGATGCCGGGACACCGATCACCGCCGGCACCTGGGCGGCGGCGAGTGCCGCGGCCGACATCGCGCTGACCGCGACGCGGCTGGTCGGCGACGGCGAGCGGGCGGCGTTCGCCCTGTGCCGCCCGCCGGGTCACCATGCCGGCGCCGACTATTTCGGCGGCTACTGCTACCTGAACAACGCCGCCATTGCCGCCGCTTCCTTCCTGGAAACAGGCGCCCGTCGTGTCGCGGTCCTCGACATCGACTACCACCATGGCAACGGGACGCAGGAGCTGTTCTACGAGCGGAGCGACGTGCTGTTCTGCTCGATCCACTGCGACCCGCGCCAGGAATACCCGTTCTTCCTCGGATACGGGGAAGAGACCGGCCGGGGAGACGGGGCAGGCTGCAATCTGAACCTGCCACTGGCGCCGGGCAGCGACTGGGCGGCCTGGTCGGAGGCCCTGTCGGCCGCGATCGACGCGACGAGACGCTATGCGCCGGATGCGCTCGTCGTCTCCCTCGGCGTCGACACCTACGAGCGCGACCCCATAGCGGCCTTCCGTCTGCAAACGGACGATTATCACCGGATCGGCGAACGCCTCGCCGCCCTCCGCCTGCCGACGGTCTTCGTCCTTGAGGGCGGCTACGCCGTGCCCGAGATCGGCGAGAACGTGGTCAACGTCCTGCAGGCCTGCGGCTAGCCGGGATCCCGGATCGGCGACACCCGCAACAGAGTCCCGACGGCCCGGGAACCCGCGGCGCTCCGGCCGGTCCGAACAGGAGCGGGGCTACCGGGAAACGCCCCGTGAGCGTGTCGGCGGGACGGCCGCTTCTGCTAGAATGCCGGCGCCTCCGGGCCACGTGAGCTCGGCTGTACAAGCAACCAGAAGGCACACAATGAAACACCAAACCTCCTTCGGCGGGGCACTCCTCGCCGCCGTCCTGGGTCTGTTCGCGGTGGCTACGGCCGGTACCGCACTGGCCGGGGACATCGACATTCCCTACACGGAATTCACGCTCGACAATGGCCTGCGCGTGATCGTGCACGAGGATCGCAAGGCGCCGATCGTGGCGGTGAACGTGTGGTATCACGTCGGCTCGAAGAACGAGCCCGAGGGCAAGACGGGTTTCGCTCACCTGTTCGAGCACCTGATGTTCAACGGCACCGAGAACTACAACGACGAGTACTTCGTGCCGTTCCAGAAGGTGGGCGCGACGGACCAGAACGGTACGACCAGTTTCGACCGCACCAACTATTTCCAGAACGTGCCGTCGACTGCCGTCGATCTCGCTCTCTGGATGGAATCCGATCGCATGGGTCACCTTCTCGGCGTCATCGATCAGGACAGACTGGACGAGCAGCGCGGCGTCGTACAGAACGAGAAGCGCCAGGGCGAGAACCAGCCCTACGGTAAGGTCTATAACCATATTTTCCGCAACCTGTTCCCTGACGGTCACCCCTACCAGTGGCTGCCCATCGGTTCCATGGAAGACCTGGACGCGGCCAGCCTCGAGGACGTCCAGGAGTGGTTCCGCAGCTACTACGGTCCCAACAATGCCGTGATCGTGATCGCCGGGGATATCTCGCCCGAGGCCGCGAGAGAGAAGGTCGAACGCTATTTCGGTGACATACCGCCGAGCCCGCCGATCGCGAAATTCCAGGCGTGGGCGCCGAAGCGCGAATCCGATGCGCGGGAGGTCATGCAGGACCGCGTGCCCCAGGCCCGCATCTACAAGACCTGGATCGGCCCGGACTGGGGTCATCCCGACGCGGAACTGCTGAGCCTCGCCGGCAGCGTGCTGTCTTCCGGCAAGACCTCCAGGCTCTACAAACGACTCGTGTACGACGAGCAGATCGCCACCTCGGTGGATGCTTCGCCCTATTTCGCGGAGATCGCGGGCGTGCTGGGTCTCGAGGCGACGGCCCAGCCGGGCGGCGACCTCGCCGCCGTGGAGAAGGCGCTGGACGAAGAACTCGAGCGATTCCTCGAGGACGGCCCCACGAAGGAGGAGCTGGAGCGCGCGAAGACCCAGTATTCGTCCGGGGCGTCGAGCGTATCGGCGGCTTCGGCGGCAAGTCCGACATCCTGGCCCAGAATGCGGTCTACGCCGGCGATCCGGCATTCTACAAGGTCTCCCTCGATCGTCTCGAGAAAGCCACGCCGAAGAGCGTGATGGAAGCCGCCCGGCGCTGGTACAGGGCCGGCTCCTACACCCTCGAGGTGCACCCGTTCCCCGAGTTCGCGGCCAGTGGTGAAGCCATCGACCGCAGCGACGGGCCGCCGATGCCCGGCAGCTTCCCTGCCGTGGACTTCGACAACTTCGAGCGGGCCACGCTCTCGAACGGCATGGAGCTCATCGTCGCCGTCCGCGACGCCGTGCCGGTCGTGAATTTCACCCTGCTGCTGGACGCCGGCTATGCCTCGGACCAGTTCGGCGAGCCCGGCACCTCGAACCTGGCCATGAGCATGCTCGACGAGGGCACCAAGCGCCGCTCGGCGCTGGAGATCTCGGATGAGCTGGCCCAGCTGGGCGCCTCGCTCGGCGCCGGGTCCAACCTGGACGTCTCGACGGTGTCCCTCAACGCGCTGTCCGAGAACCTCGATGACGCTCTCGACCTCTATGCCGACGTCATCCTGAATCCGTCCTTCCCCGAGTCGGATCTGGCCCGGCTGAAGAAGCAGCTGCGGGCGCAGATCCAGCGCGAGAAGGTGACGCCGGTCTCGATGGCGCTGCGCGTGTTCCCGAAACTCATGTACGGCGAAGGTCATGCCTACAGTCTGCCGCTCACCGGCTCAGGGACCCTGGAGTCACTGGAGCGTATCGACCGCCGGACCCTGCTCGACTATCACCGCACCTGGTTCAGGCCCAACAACGCGACGATGGTCGTCGTCGGCGACACGAGCATGGCCGACATCCGGCCGAAGCTCGAGAAGCTGTTCGAGGACTGGGAAAAGGGCACGGTGCCCATCAAGAATGTGGCCGCGGTCGAACAGCCGCCGGAAGAGAAGATCTACCTGCTGGACAGGCCGGATTCCGAGCAGTCCATCATCTTCGCCGGTCATATTCTCCCGCCGAAAGCGAACCCGGACGAATTCGCGATCGCCGCGATGAACAACATCCTGGGCGGCGACTTCTCGGCGCGCATCAATATGAACCTGCGTGAGGACAAGAACTGGTCGTACGGCGCGCGCTCGATCATCCTGGATGCGGCCGGCCAGCGTCCTTTCCTCGGCTATGCGCCGGTGCAGACCGACAAGACGGCGCCGTCGATGGCGGAACTGCGCCGGGAGATGGTGGACATCGTGGGCGAGCGTCCCCCGACGGAGGATGAACTCGCCCGCGTGCTCGACGACAACACGCTGTCGCTGCCCGGGCGCTGGGAGACCGCCGGTGCAGTCGCGGGCTCCCTCGTGGAGATGGTGCGCTTCGGCTACGACGACGACTACTGGGATACCTATGCCGAGAACGTGCGTGGCCTGTCCCTTCAGCAGGTGAGTGCCGCTGCCGACGACTACCTCGAACCCGACAGCCTGATCTGGGTGGTCGTGGGCGACCGCGCGAAGATCGAGAGCGAGATCCGGGCGCTGGAAATCGGCGAAATCGTCCCCATCGATGCGGACGGCAACGTTATCGACAGCGGTAACGACACCGCGACGAACTGAGTCAACAGGACCGATCCTCACTGCAGCGGGCACCGTGGTGCCCGCTGTTTTTTTGTCTGAGGAGCCCGGTGACACCTCGGGCGCCGCGGGTTAACTTAGCGGCATGAGCGACGTGCCCGACGACTACCTGAAGCGTATCCTCACGGCCCGCGTCTACGAAGTGGCGCAGGAGACACCACTGGAGATCGCGCCGAACCTGTCCGGCCGGCTGGGCCACACCGTCTGGCTCAAGCGAGAGGACCTGCAGCAGGTCTTCTCTTTCAAGTTGCGGGGCGCCTACAACCGGATGGCCAGACTGCCCGACGCGGCCCTGCAGAAAGGGGTGATCTGCAGCTCCGCCGGGAACCACGCACAGGGCGTGGCGCTCGCGGCGAGCCGCCTCGGCATCCAGGCATTCGTGGTCATGCCGGTGACGACACCCCGCATCAAGGTGGACGCCGTGCGCAAGCTCGGCGGCGAGGTGGTGCTGGAGGGAGATGCCTACGACGACGCATACGCCCACGCGCGCCGTCTGGCAGCGGACCGCGACCTGACCTTCATCCACCCTTTCGACGACCCGGACGTGATCGCCGGCCAGGGCACCATCGGCATGGAGATCCTGCGCCAGCACCCGGGGGACATCGACGCGGTGTTCGTCCCGGTCGGCGGCGGCGGCCTGATCGCCGGTATCGCCGCCTACGTGAAGGCGCTGAGGCGGGACATACGCATCATCGGCGTAGAGCCGGAGGATTCGGCCGGCATGAGCCGTTCACTGGCGGCCGGGGAACCGGTCACCCTCGATCACGTCGGCATCTTCGCCGACGGTGTGGCCGTGCGCCGCGTCGGCGAGGAGACGTTCCGCCTGTGCCGCGATCTCGTGGACGAGATGGTGCTCGTCGATACGGACGAGATCTGTGCCGCCATACGCGACATCTTCGAGGACACGCGCTCGATAGTGGAGCCTGCGGGGGCGCTGGCGGTCGCCGGCATGAAGAAGTACCTGGACGATCGGGACGAGTCACCGGGGCGGGAATTCGTCGCGATCAACTGTGGTGCCAACGTCAATTTCGACCGACTACGGCATATCGCGGAGCGTGCCGCCATCGGCGAGCAACGCGAAGCATTGCTCGCCGTGGGCATCCCCGAGCGTCCGGGCAGCTTCCGGGACTTCTGCGCCGCGATCGGGCGGCGCAACGTGACCGAATTCAACTACCGCTATAACGATTCGGAGGAGGCGCACATCTTCGTCGGTCTGGAGCTCCCGGCCGGGCGCGGGGAGAAGGACCGGCTGGTGGCGGAACTCCGCGAGGGCGGTTATCCGGTGGAAGACCTCACCGATAACGAGATGGCCAAGCTGCACATCCGTCACATGGTCGGGGGACGCGCCGGCGGCCTGCCGGACGAGCGACTGCTGCGCTTCGAGTTCCCGGAAAGGCCGGGCGCCCTCGCCCGGTTCCTGGACGCCGTCGGCGCGAACTGGAACATCAGCCTGTTCCATTACCGCAATCACGGCTCGGATTACGGCCGGATCCTCACCGGCATCCAGGTACCCGCCGCCGACAGTGCCGAGTTCGAGCGTCATCTGCAGAAGCTCGGTTACGCCCACTGGGACGAGACCGGCAACCCGGCCTACGCCCTGTTCCTGGCCTGAGAACGGACATCCCGGTGACACGCCGTACCGCGCGGGACCCGGTCATCGGCCTCGACGCCGCCCCGACGTCGGTTGTAAGCCCAACGGGGCCTGCATAGAATGAATTCAATCGAGCTGCACCGGCGGATCGCGCCCGCAGCAAAGCCACCGTAACCCGGAAGGAGTCATCCATGGCCCACGAACTTCCTGCCTTGCCGTATGCGAAGGACGCTCTCCAGCCCGTCATCTCGGCCGAGACGCTGGAGTATCACTATGGCAAGCATCACCAGGCCTACGTCAACAACCTGAACAACATGATCCCGGGCACCGAGTACGAGAACGCATCGCTCGAGGACATCATCAGGAAGGCGGACGGCGGTCTATTCAACAATGCCGCGCAGGTCTGGAATCACACCTTCTACTGGAACTGCCTGAGCCCGAACGGGGGCGGCGAACCGAGCGGCGATCTGGCCGGCGCCATCGACAAGGCATTCGGCTCCTTCGACAAATTCCGCGACGACTTCAACAAGGCCGGCGCCGGTAACTTCGGTTCCGGCTGGACCTGGCTGGTGAAGGACGGCGACGGCGCCGTGTCCATCGTGAATACGGACGACGCCGGCAATCCGCTGCGCGACGGCCTGACACCACTCCTGACCGTCGACGTCTGGGAGCACGCGTACTACATCGATTACCGGAATGCGCGTCCCAAGTATCTGGACGCGATCTGGAAAATCATCAACTGGGACTTCGTCGGCGGCAATTACGACGCCTGATGCCCGGGTACACCTGATGGACGCGCAGGAGGGCCTTCGGGCCTGAAGGCCCTCCTGCGTGCGTTATTCCGCCGGTGTTATTCCGGTTTCCTGAATTTCAGCGTGAAGCGGTCGCTCTCGCCGATCTCCACGTATTTCGGATCCGGCCCGTCCCGGAGACTGGGCGGCAGCGTCCAGACGCCCTTCTCGTAGTCTTTGGTGTCCTTCGGGTTGTTGTTGATGTCCGACTTCGCCACGAGCTCGAATCCGGCGTCCTCGGCGAGTTCGATGGCCAGCGCCTCGCTGAAGTAGCCCGAACGGTCGTCGGGACCCGGCGGCGACGCAGGATCCGCGCGGTGCTCCACCACGCCGAACACCCCGCCCGGTTTCAGCGCCTCGTAAGCCGCGGCGAAGACATCGTCCACGAAGCCGCTGCCCCGCCAGTTATGCAGGTTGCGAAAGGTGAGAACCAGATCGGCGCTGCCCGGCGGCGCGATATTCGTCTTGCCCTTCCCGAGAATCGTCACGTTCACGTCGCCGTAGACACCGGTGTCGGCGATCTTCTTCAGGTACTTCGCGAGATTCGTCTGGACGTACTCACTGTCCAGTTCCGGATCCCAGCTGGCCGCATAGAGCGTGCCCTCGTCCTTCAGGACCGGGGCGAGTATCTCGGTGTACCAGCCGCCGCCCGGCCATAGTTCGACCACGGTCATGTCCGGTTCGAGACCGAAGAAGGTGAGCGTCTCCACCGGGTGACGGTACTTGTCACGTTCCCTGCTCTCGGACGCGCGGTGGTCGCCGTCGACGGCTGCCTGGATCGCCCCGCGCGCATGCGCGTCGGCGGAGGCTTCGATGCCCGTGGTCGTCAGCAGAATGGCCAGGACGGCCAGTACGAATGCTTTCATCATCGCTCTCTCCCTCGGTGCGGATTCATTCGCGGTAAGACGGGTCGTGGCGGTCCAGCTTGCGCAGCAGTGCCGGCCAGGCGAGCGCCGCGCCCATGCCTCTCGTCGCCTCCTTCATCTGGGTCCGGGCGCCGGCGAGTATGCGGTCGTCGATCCGGATCAGGTCGCTCTCGCCCGACTGGGCGGCGATCTGTATCTGGCACGCCATCTCGAGGACATACATCCCGAGGAATGCTTCGGCGATCGTGGAACCACAGGTCAGCAGACCATGATTGCGCAATATCATGAAGTTGGCATCGCCGAGATCCGCCACCAGGCGCGGCTTCTCCTCCTCGTTCAGCGCAATACCCTCGTAGTCGTGGTACGCGAGGCCGGTCAGCGGGAATATGGATTGCTGCGAGACCGGCAGCAAACCGTCCTTCTGCGCGGAGACCGCGACGCCGGCCCGCGTATGGGTATGCAGTACGCACTCCACGTCGGACCGGGCTTCGTGCACGGCGCTGTGGATCACGAAGCCCGCCGGATTCACCGGATGGGGATTGTCGATGACCTTGTTGCCGGCCAGGTCCACCTTCACGAGACTGCTGGCGGTGACTTCCTCGAACAGCATGCCGTAGGGATTGATCAGGAAATGCTCGTGGGAGCCGGGCACGCGCGCCGAGATATGCGTGAAGATGAGATCGTCCCAGCCCTGCAGCGCGACGAGCCGGTAGGCAGCGGCGAGGTCGACCCGGGTCGCCCATTCCTCCCCCGAAACGCGGTCCCGGACTTCCAGGGTCTCGGCAGTGGTACTCATGATCTTCTCCTCCACGCTGCATGCGATGCGGGACAGTATATGACATCGCCGTCGCCTCGCCCGCTGCAACCATTCGGGCCGCCCATGCATCTATTCGGGGTAAGGGACATCGAAAGACGGGGACGCACGCATCATGAGAACGCGCCGGAAAGTGAACGACACCCTCGCGCTGGCACTGCTGCTGGTGGCAGCCCTGCTGGCCGGTATCGCGGTCGCCGGCGACCGCCATGAGAAACGCATCGAGGTGATCGTCGCCGACGACGAGGCCGATGCTCCCCTCGCGCTACGTCTCGATCAGGAGCACCGCATCGTCATCCGCAGGAAGATCGAGTCGACGCAGTCGGACTGAATGGCGTACCGGATCGGGACCCTCCGTCCCCGGGCGAGGCGCCTGCCCGGAACAGGCGCTGCTGTTGCCGCTCGCGGCGGGACGTCCCGGTCCGGCGTCTCTCAGCTCCAGGCCCCCGCGTGGATATGGCTGATCTTCTGGCCCTGGGAGTACCGGTAAAACCGCCTCAGCTCCTCCATCAGTTCGTCACCGGCGTCGTGCAACCAGGCACCGATACGCCGACAGTAGCGTCCGGCGTAATCATTGGCCAGCCGATAGCGTTCGCGTTCCTCGTCGTCCAGCCGTCGGTCGAACGACATACGTTCGAACAGCAGGTGATGGAGACGTGATGCAACGGCGCGCCGCCCCTGCTCGCGTGCCAGAAGCACCGTACTCACGAACTTGTCCACCTCGGCCTGCAGTTCCAGCTCCAGCAGTGTCACCTCGCGATCGGCCGCCGCATTGTGGACCACGTAGTTGAAGTGGCTGATTCCCTCCACGGCGGTCCAGAAATCCTCCAGATCGTCGTCGTCGAGGGAGTCCAGCAGCCTGCGCTCGCGCAGGCGCACGAGCAGTGCATCGTCCAGGTACAGCGCCAGGCACACTTCGTCGCCCTCGTGGTGGACCAGCAGGCGCTCGTCCAGATGCCGGCGGGCGCCGGCCGGGGTCAGGGCTCCTGCCGTCGCCGCATCGGTGACCAGGAAATCCTCCACACGGAGACCGTGCTCCAGCCGGTAGAGCGCGGAGAAGCGCTCCTGGAGATCGCGCACGTTCACCGGGTCAGTGCCGCGTACCGGGCCGGCTGTCGGCCAGCGGCTCGATGCCTTCGCGCCGCAGCAAGGCCTCGGCACGGCGACTACCCGTTTTCAGCCAGACCTCGTACAGCCGCAGGATGTCGCGATCCTGGCTCGCACGCGCCGATTCGCTGACCTCGTTCAGCACGTCCACGAGCACCTGAAACTTTCGCGCCAGCTCGGCGAAGACGGCGGAGAACGCCCGGCCGCGCACGCTTCCGCGCATCTCGTCGGAAAGGGAGCCGTAGGCGCTGCCTCCCATGAAGATGTAGTAGTCCAGATCGACCAGCTTCTCCGCCAGGCTGTCGGCGAAACAGCCGGCGATGAACAGTGCCACGTCACCGAGGCGCTGCAGCGCGAACTGACGTTCCTCGAAAGTCGGCGCATCGACGGCATCCCGCATCATGATCGCCAGCGGCTTGATGCCGTAGTGCCCGCCGGCATCCTCGTACAACGCCTCGGAACGCGAATAGAGCGTCAGCAGATTCACGACGTAATGAGTGGCGTGGGGATCGATCTCGACGGACTGGCGGGAGACCACTTCCCCGATACTCTCATGGAAATATTGCTGAAGATTACGGATGGGGATCACTTTGCCGCGATCTGGACTTCTCGCCATGCGCTACACCTCCTCGAGCCGCGTGAGCACGATATCGGCCGGCCTGGCGAATGAACTCCACGTCCACTTCGCACAGAGGTGTGCGCGAGAGGGTCTGAGCGAAGGCTCATCCCCCGAGCCAACCGCGGATTACCAGTTTCCGTCCGAAACCGGCCCGTTGTCGTGACCGGCATCACGCTCGCCCCCCGTAGCGGCGTGACGGTAATCACAATTCCGGTCTACGCAACGGTATCCATATTAATCACAGCCGCTCGTCGCTGAAAAGATTCACAAGGCGACGGCATGATGGCATGCTTCGTCGGTTAGCCGGTCGGTGATCGGGCCTGAACGCCCTCCTTCCCCGGCGATTCTCAGGTTTGCGGGTTGTCTCGCATGAAGTCCAGCGTGAGCCCGGTGAGGAGTCTCACTCCGGTGACCAGGGCACTCTCGTCCACGTAGAACAGGGGCGAGTGATTCGACGGTGCCTGCATGGGGTCCTGGTCCGGCGGCGTGACGCCGAGGAACAGGAACAGCCCGGGCGTGCGCTGGGCGTAGTAGGAAAAATCCTCCGCGCCGGTGATCAGCGGCGACTCGATCACCCGGCCCTCGCCGGCCATGCGGGTCACCGTGGGCAGCATGGCATTCGTCAGTTCGGGATCGTTCACCGTCACGGGATACCCGAGATCGATGGTGGTCTCCGCGGTCGCGCCATAACTCTCCGCCGTCAGACGGGCGGTACGCTCCAGCTTGCGGTGGATGGAGTCCCGGATGTCCATGTCGAAATTGCGGATGGTGCCGATCAGCGTCACCTCGTCCGGGATGATGTTGTTGCGAATGCCGCCCTCGATCACACCGAAGGACAATACGGCCGGTGCCCGGGTGATGTCCGTCTGGCGACTGATGATGCTCTGTGCCGCCGTCACGATCTGCGCGGCCACGACGATGGGGTCCACGCCGCCCCACGGCCGCGAACCATGGGTCTGACGACCCCGCACCACGATCTCGAACCGGTCGGCGCTGGCCATGGCCGGACCCGCCCGGTAACCGACCATGCCCGCCGGCAGCATGGAGCTGACATGCAGGCCGAAGACCGCGTCGGGCGTCCGGTCGTCGAAGATCCCTTCCTTCAGCATCAGCTCCGCACCGCCTTCCTCGCCTTCCGGCGCACCCTCCTCGGCAGGCTGGAATATGAACATCACCGAGCCGGGCAGATCCTCGCGCACCGCGGTCAGCGCACGCGCCGCGCCGAGCAGCATCGCCATGTGTGTATCGTGCCCGCAGGCGTGCATCACCCCGACCTCCCGGCCCCGATAGGTGCCCTTCGCCTCCGATGCGAACGGCAGGTCCACCTGTTCGGTCACCGGCAGCGCATCCATGTCCGCGCGAAGCGCCACAAGCGGTCCGGGCTTGCCGCCTTCCAGGTATGCCACCACGCCGGTGTGGGCGATCCCTGTCTCGACCTCCAGGCCCATGGCGCTGAGTTCCGCGGCCACTTTTTTGGCCGTTTCGAATTCCCGGTTACTGAGTTCCGGATGCTCGTGGAAGTGCCGGCGCCATTCGATGACCTTCGGCTCGGCGGCGAGCGCCTCTTTCTTCAGCGACTCCGCGACATCCGCGCCGGCGTATGCGGGCAGCAGGGCAGTCAGGACGAGGGGAAAGATCAGATTCCGGAACATCTCGGTCTTCTCCTGCGGACGATGATCGGTGCGTGGACGGTCGCCTAGTCTACCAGCCGGCGGCTCGCCGGAAGTCGACCTCGGGCCGGTGCGGGCGAAGACGACGACTGGCGTCCTACCACATGCTGCGCAGCCGTCCCGCCACGTCCACCCGGCGCCCGCTCGCCGCGAGACCGCCACCGTCCGCGCTGCCGGGGGCGGCGTGGAAAACGGGTTCGAGTGTCGCCATGACCGCATCGGTCAGGAAGCGGCTGCGGGCACCGTACACATGACGGTCGCCGTGCCGATGCTGCTGTGTCACGTGATAGCGCAGCGGCGCGACGAGGTGCAGCTGGCGCTTCGCGCGGGTCATCGCCACGTAGAGCAGCCGCCGCTCCTCCTCGATCAGGTCGGGACTCGCCGTCGAGAACTCCGACGGGAAGCTGCCGTCAGAGACGTTCAGTACGAAGACCGCGTCCCATTCCTGACCCTTGGCGGAATGCACGGTCGAGAGTATCAGGTAGTCCTCGTCGAGCAGCGGATCGGCCGACAGGTCACCGGTGGATCGGGGCGGGTCCAGCGTGAGTTCCGACAGGAATCTTTCCCGGCTGGCATATCGGCCCGCGATCATCTCCAGCTGCTCGATGTCCGCGGCACGCTGTTCCGACGCGTCGTAGAGACGCTCGAGGTGTGGCTGGTACCAGCGCCGGGCCTCGGCGATCTGTCCCTGCCAGGCACCCGCCGGCGGCGCCGATGCCAGCGAGCCCATGAGCGAAACCAGTCCCGGCCAGTCCTCCCGCGCCGCGGCCGGCGCCCGGAAAGCCCCCAGTGACGACAGGGCGTAGTCGGCTGCGGCCACGTATTCGAAGCAGCGCCCGGCATGGGCCGGACCCATCCCCTCCAGCAGTTTCAGCACGCGGAAGGCGGCCACCCGGTTCTTCGGATTATCCGCCCACTTGAGTACCGCGAGCAGATCCTTCACGTGAGCCGACTCCAGGAACTTCAATCCGCCGTACTTCACGTAGGGGATGTTGCGGCGGACCAGTTCGAGCTCCAGTCGATCGCTGGAGTGGGCACCGCGGAACAACACCGCCTGCTGCCGGAGCGCGAGCCCCGCTTCACGATTCTCGAGCACCCGCCTCACGACGTAGTCGCTCTCGGCGTCGACGTCCTCCACGGTCACGTAGGCAGGACGACGTCGCGACCGCATCTCGGACCACAGCCGCTTGCGGTACTGGCGTTTCCCCTCCGTGATCAGGGTGTTCGCCGTATCCAGAATCGGGCGGACCGAACGATAGTTCTGTTCGAGCCGGACGACCTTCGCCGGCGGTGTATAGCGCTCCGGGAAGTCCAGGATGTTCTCCACTTCGGCAGCACGGAACGCGTAGATGGACTGGGCATCGTCGCCGACGATCGTCACACCTTCACCGGTGGGCTTTATCGCGTGCAGGATCTCCGCCTGGAGACGATTGGTGTCCTGGTACTCGTCCACCAGCACGTGATCGAAACGTGCGCCGATCGCCGCCGCCAGCTCCGCATCGGAGACGAGGTGGTACCAGTAGAGCAGGAGGTCGTCGTAATCCAGTGCCTGGTTCTGCTGCTTGGCCTCGACGTAGCCCCGGAAAAGACCCCGGAGTTCCGGCTCCCAGTCGCCGCACCAGGGATACGTGGAGCGGAGACACTCCGTCAGGTCCTCCTGCGCGTTCACGCAACGGGAGTAGATCGCGAGGCAGGTGTCCTTCTTCGGGAAGCGCTTCGTACGGGCGCTGAGACCCTGCTCGTGGCGCACCAGATCCATCAGGTCGGCAGCATCCCCGCGATCCAGCACCGAGAAGGCGGGATCCAGACCGACGTTGGCGGCGTAATGACGCAGCAGACGATTGGCGACCGAATGAAACGTCCCCGACCAGGTGAAACGGACGGCGGCGGAATCCTCGCCGAGCTGCATGGCGGCACGGACGATGGAGCGGGCACGGCGCAGCATCTCCTCCGCCGCACGACGCGTGAACGTAAGCAGCAGGATGCGTTCGGGGTCGACGCCCTCGATCACCAGATTCGCCACCCGGTGCGCCAGCGTCATGGTCTTGCCGGTACCCGCCCCGGCGATCACGAGCAGCGGGTCTGAACGGAACACGCCCCGCGCGCCCCTTTCACCCCAGCATGCCGCTTCGCGCTGGGCCGGATTCAGGCGGGCGAGGGGGTCGCCCCGCTGTGCGGGTTCGCTCGCCGCCGTCTCATCGAGAGCCCCGGTCTGCCGGACGATATCGTTCATGGGTCGCGTTGGAGTACTGTCCTGAGGTCATCGACTGTATCGGCGTACAGTAGTGGATGCATCCCCAGCTGTCGAGGCCGACTCAGTCCGACAGGAAATCCTCGATGGCGGCCGCAAGCGCCTCGGGCTGTTCGAAATGCACCATGTGTCCGGCGCCCGGGATCGTGAGTTTCGTGAGATCCGGGAAAGCACCGAACGCGTTGTCCGCATCCACCCAGCGCATGTCGGCCGACGAGAAGTCCGTGTCACCGCCGATCACGAACAGGACGGGCGCGGTCACGGCGTGCCAGCAGGCTTCGGCCTCGGCGCGACGGTACAGCACCGGGTTGCGCAACTTGTGCGCCGGATCGGCACGCAGCGAGATCCGGCCGTCGTCCTCCACCTCAGCCCACCGCTCGGCGACGAACAGCGCCCGATCATCCGCCAGCGACGGACTGCGTTTCTTCACCCGCTCGGCGAGCTCTTCGAATCGATCGTAACGGGAATAGCCCCTGTTCGCGCGCTGGGCCTCTATCCATTCCCGATAGCGCTTCGGCGCATCCGCCGGATCGCTGTTGCGCAGGCCGAATCCCTCGACGTTGACCATCTTCCCGATACGCTCCGGCATGACGCCGGCATACAGGGAGAGGATGTTCGCGCCCATGCTGTGCCCGACGGCCTTCGCCGGTTCGTCGGGACTGTAGAGGGCCAGCAGTTCATCCAGATCGGCCAGGTAGTCGGGGAACCAGTAGCCGTGGGTCCGGTGCCACGACTTGCCGAATCCGCGCCAGTCGGGTGCCACGACGAACCAGTCGTGCCGGAGCGCATCCACCACGAACTGGAAAGTGGAACCGGTGTCGCCCCAGCCGTGCAACAGCATCAGCAGCGGCGCCTCCCGGTCGCCCCACAGGTTGACGTGGTAGGTCACGCCGCGGATCTCGTGCCGCGCCGCGTAACGCGGGATTCGCGGGCGATAGCGCTCGGTCATGGAAGGCGGGTTCCTCTCGATCGGGCCCGTTGCACGGGCGAGGCGAGCGAGTGTATGCGCTCGATGCCGGGGAAGAAACCGGCAGCTCGGGAGCCCGGCGGCGCGCGAGCGCCCTGTGCAGGCCTGCGCCGAATCGCTACAGTAGCGACTTGCGGGGAGTGGAAGAAGCGAAATGCCTTCAGGCGTCGTCATCAGCGGTACCGGGCTCTACGTGCCCGCGGAGAGCATCGGCAACGAGGAGCTCGTGGCGGCCTACAACCACTATGTCGATCGTTTCCGTGAATCCAACGCGGAGGCGATCGCCCGCGGCGAGGTCACGCCGCCGGAGAAGTCCAGTCCCGAGTTCATCGAGAACGCGTCGGGCATCCGCCATCGCTACGTCTACACGCGGGACGGCGTCCTCGACCCCGAGCGCATGTGGCCACGCTTCCCGCAGCGTGGCGAGGACGACCTCTCCATCACCGCCGAGATCGCCGTCGCGGCCGCCCGCGAAGCACTCGACGCCGCCGGTCTCGACGGCAGCGACATCGATGCCGTCATCCTCTCCTGCTCGAACCTGGAGCGTCCCTATCCGGCGCTCGCCATCGAGGTGCAGCACGCGATCGGCGCCGGCGGTTTCGCGTACGACATGAACGTGGCCTGCTCTTCCGCCACTTTCGGTATCCAGAACGCGGCGGACGCCATCGCCCGGGGGTCCGCGCGCCGGGTACTGATGGTGAACCCCGAGATCACCTCGGCCCATATCAACTGGCGCAGCCGTGACGCCCATTTCATATTCGGCGACGTCTGTACCGCCGTGGTGCTGGAGCGGGCGGAGGCCAGTCGGGCCGCCGAGCGCTGGCACGTGCTCGGCACCAAACTGGCCACGCGCTATTCGAACAATATCCGCAACGACTTCGGATTCCTGAACCGCGGCCCGGAAGCCGATTTCTTCGACGACGCCAAACTGTTTCGCCAGCAGGGCCGCAAGGTCTTCAAGGAGGTCTCACCCCTCGCCGCCGATCATATCCGGGAGCACCTGGACGAGAGCGATATCGGGGTGACCGCGGTCCGCCGCTACTGGCTGCACCAGGCCAATCTGAATATGAACCGGCTGGTCGCCAAGCGGCTGCTCGGCCGTGACGCCGGTACCGACGAAGCGCCGGTGGTCCTCGACGAATTCGCAAACACCGCCTCCGCCGGATCCGTCATCGCATTCCATCGCCACAGAGGCGACCTCGCCAGCGGCGACATCGGCGTGATCTGTTCCTTCGGCGCCGGCTACTCCATCGGCAGCGTGATCGTGCAGCGGCAATAGCCGGAGGGCACGCAGGAGAGAGGCGGCCAGCTGCCATGACGTTCGAGATCGCTCTCGTCCTCGCCATCCTCGCCGCAGCGCTCGTGCTGTTCATCGGCGAGTGGATCCGGATGGACGTGGTCGCGCTGCTGGTGCTCGGCACACTCGCGATCACCGGCCTCGTCTCCCCCGCCGAGGCCTATGCCGGTTTCTCCAATCC
>JARRPZ010000065.1:0-13986 GCA_037382365.1 Gammaproteobacteria bacterium | reverse complement strand
GGGTCACAGAAATGGTGGATCGACTCGTGCTGGTCGAATTCCGGATGGTCGAAGACGCTCACCGGCTGCCCCCTGCGATGATGGACATTAAAGAATATCTCGTTAGAAACACATTATTTTTGAATTCTCTTTGATAGATTCTTGAAATAACGCATAATTCATGCTGTCTTTCCGTCAAAATTCGATTATTCATGCAAGCCGTCGATCTCGACACGACCGATCGCCAGATTCTCAATCTCCTCCAGACCCGGCCGGGAATCAATGCCGCGGCGGTGGGCGAGGCGATCGGGCTGTCCCAGTCCGCCTGCTGGCGCCGCATACAGCGGCTACGGGAGGAAGGCGTCATCCGCGATCAGCCCGCCGTGCTGGATCCGGAAAAGGTCGGCCTCGATACGATGGTCTTCGCCCTGGTGAAGCTGACGTCTCATGGTCGCAGCAACCTCTCCGCTTTCGCCGATGCGGTGCGCGCATTCCCCGAAGTGCAGGAATGCTATGTCCTGATGGGTACGGTCGATTTCCTGCTGCGGATCGTCGCCGAGGATATCAAAGCCTACGAGCGATTCTTCTTCGACAAACTGTCCCAGGTCCCTGGCGTTCAGGAGATCACGTCGAATATCGCGTTGTCCCGGATCAAACACACCACGGTGTTGCCGCTGTAGGGACGGGTTACAGGACGGTGGCGACCGATTCCACGAAGTAATCCATGTTGCTCTCGTTGAGCGAGGCCACGTTGATCCGCCCCGATGCCACCATGTAGATCGAGAATTCTTCGCGCAGGCGGCGAACCTGCGCGACGCTCAGCCCCATGAAGGAGAACATGCCCGACTGGCGCTCCATGAAGGAGAAGTCCCGCTCCACGCCGGCATGCTCGAACTTCTCCGAGAGGATGCGTCGCAGTCCGTTGATACGGTCCCGCATCCCGGCTACCTCGTCCTCCCAGAGTGCGCGCAGATCGTCGGAATGCAGGATGATATCGATCACCGCCGGGCCGTGGGCCGGCGGCATCGAATAGTTGGCCCGGGTGAGCTTGTTGATGATGGTCTCTATCGCCTGGGCCCGGTCCGCATTTTCGGCGACGACGGAGATGGCACCGACCCGGTCCCGGTACATGGCGAAATTCTTCGAGCAGGACATCGCCACGATCACCTCGGGACACTGCTCCGCGAACAGGCGCACCGCCAGGCAGTCCTCCTCGAGCCCCCGCTCGAAGCCCATGTAGGCGATGTCGATGACCGGCGTGAATCCCTTCCGCGCGGCCAGTTCGACAATCTCCCGCCACTGGTCGGGACTCGGCGACACACCGCACGGGTTGTGGCAGCAGGCGTGGAAGAGTACCGCGTCGCCCGGTCCGCGTTTGCCGATGGCGTCCATCATCTCGTCGTAGCGCAGTGCGCTCTCGACGGGGTCGAAGTACGGGTAGCTGTGCATTTTCACGCCGGCGGCCGGGTACAGGGCGAGGTGGTTGCCCCAGGTCGGATCGCTCGCCCACAGTTCGGTATCCGGACTCGTGGCGTGGATCAGGTCGCCGCCGATGCGCAGGCCGCCGGTTCCACCGGGCGTCTGGATCGTTCGCACCCTTCCCGCGCTGACGACGTCGCTGTCCGCGCCGTACAGTACCTCGGTGATGCCTTCGTTGAAACCGGGCACGCCGGCGGGGCCCAGATACGCCTTGGTCGTCTGGCTCGAAAGCAGGCGGCGTTCCGCCTCGCGCACGCAACCGAGCACCGGTGTCTCGCCTTTCTCGTTACGGTAGACACCGACACCGAGGTCGATCTTCTTCGGGTTCGTGTCTGCGGCGTAGGCGGCAATGAGGCCGAGGATCGGGTCGGCCGCGACCGCTGAAACGTTTTCGAACATAGTCTCTCTGTTCCCCTGGCGTACCTGCCGGACGTGCCGGCGAATCCGGATAAGCATAACGCGTTCAAACGGCGAAATGTGCCCGCTCCACTGTGCCCGGCGGAATCCGGCTGCTATTCTCACGCGGCCCAGGAGAACGAGGAAACCCCATGCCCGGTCTGCGTGCGGAGGTCGACCCAGACGGCCTTCTCGAGTACTCCGTGGTCTTCACCGACCGCTCGCTGAATCACATGTCGGCAGCCTTTCAGGCCGTCATGAACGATATCTCCGACGGACTGAAAGGCGTCTACGGCGCGGAGGCCGCCGCCGTCGTGCCGGGCGGCGGGACATTCGCCATGGAGGCGGTGGCGCGGCAGTTCGCCGGCGACCGGCGCTGCCTGATCGTGCGCAACGGCTGGTTCAGTTATCGCTGGACGCAGATCCTGGAGATGGGCGGTTTCGCCGCCGGTTCCACCGTGCTGAAGGCGCGCCGGAGCGGGGAGGGCGCCACGGCGCCTTTCGTGCCGGCGCCGGTCGAGGAGGTCGTGGAGACGATCCGCGCGGAGCGACCCGGGGTGGTATTCGCACCCCACGTCGAGACTTCGGCCGGGATGCTGCTGCCCGATGACTACCTGCGCCCGATCGCCGCAGCCGTCCGCGAGGTCGACGGCATCTTCGTCCTGGATTCGGTGGCCTCCGGGTGTCTCTGGGTGGACATGCGCGAGATCGGTGTCGACGTGCTGATCAGTGCGCCGCAGAAAGGCTGGAGTTCAACACCCTGTGCCGGACTGGTGATGCTGGGTGCGCGAGCCCTCGAGCGCACGGCATCGACGAGCAGTTCCAGCTTCGCCTGCGACCTTGCGAAGTGGCTGGCCATCATGCAGGCCTACGAGAACGGGGGTCATGCCTATCACGCGACCATGCCGACCGACGGCCTGCGCCAGTTCAGGGACGCCATGCGGGAGACGGAAGCCTTCGGATACGAGACGGCCCGACAGTCTCAGCTGGAACTCGGTACGCGCGTGAGGGCATTGCTCGAGACCGCGGGCTATCCCAGTGTGGCGGCGGCGGGATTCCAGGCACCCGGGGTCGTCGTCAGCTATACCGATGATCCGGACATCCAGAACGGCAGCCGATTCGCCGAGCGCGGTCTCCAGATCGCCGCCGGCGTGCCGCTGATGTGCGACGAGCCGGAGGATTACCGGAGCTTCCGCATCGGGTTGTTCGGTCTCGACAAGCTGGCCGATATCGACGGCACGGTGGCGCGCCTGCGCGAGGCCCTCGATTCGCTGTGACCCGGGCAGCGGGAATGCGGGAACCGGCCCGCGAGTATGTCCTGACCCTGCACTGCCCGGATCGCCCGGGTATCCTGGCGGCCGTTACCGGTGCGCTCGCCCGCCATGGCGGCGACGTCCGTGACGCCCAGTCCTTCGCCGACGACAGCACCGACGAGTTCTTCGTCCGCATGCATCTGCTGCTGCCGACGGACGACGCGGCGGACGCTTTCGGGACGGATATCGGCGAACTCGGTGTCAGACTCGGCATCGGCTGGCAACTCCACGACTGTGCCGTGCGGCCGCGCATCCTCGTCATGGTGTCCCGGTTCGACCACTGTCTGATGGATCTGCTGCACCGTCGCAAGACAGGCACGCTGGCCGCGGACATCCCCCTGGTCGTCTCCAATCACGAGGACGTGCGCAGCCTCGTCGAGTGGCATGGCGTGCCCTTCGTGTATCTGCCGGTGACGCCGGAGGACCGGAGCGAACAGGAAGGAGAGGTGTTGCGACTGATCCGGGAGCACGGCATCGATCTCGTCGTTCTGGCGCGCTACATGCAGATACTCTCCGGTGACCTGGTGCGGGCGCTCGAGGGCCGCTGCATCAATATCCACCACTCTTTTCTGCCGAGCTTCAAGGGTGCGATGCCCTATCGCCAGGCCCACGATCGGGGCGTGAAACTGATCGGCGCCACGGCCCACTACGTCACCGAAGATCTGGACGAGGGGCCGATCATCGAGCAGGATGTCCGCCGTGTGACCCATGCCACCAGCGCGGCGGAGATGACGGCCATCGGGCGCGAGACCGAAGCGAGTGTGCTGGCGAGGGCGGTGCGCTGGCACACCGAGCACCGTATCCTGCTGAACGGCGGGAAGACTGTCGTCTTCGCGTGACGAGGGACCGCTAGAGATAGATCCAGGGCCGTTCGCGGCGGTCGCGTTGCATGAATGCACTGATTTCGTCGTCGCGCTGCATCGTCTTCGCGATCGGGTCCAGTCCCTCCAGCAGCATCTCGCGATCGGCGGCAGCGATCTCGAACACATGGTCTTTGCCGGCCGGGTCCGTCACCCGCTGCGCAGGAAGATCGATCGTGATCTCCCGCCCGGGTCCGGATTGCAGCAGGCCGGCGATGGTCTCCACGTCCGACTCCGGCAGACGCACCGGCAGCATGCCGTTACGTACGCAGTTGCCGTAGAAGATGGATCCGAAGGTCGGTGCGATGACGGCGCGGAATCCGTAGTCCTTCAGCGCCCAGACGGCATGTTCGCGCGAGGAGCCGCAGCCGAAGTTGGCGCCGGCAACGAGGATGGTAGCGTTGCGGTACGCTTGCCGATTGAGCACGAAGTCGCTGTCTTCCGTGCGCGCGGCGACGTCGGTATAGCGCCAGTCGGCGAACAGCCCCTCGCCGAGACCTTCCTTCGACACCCGCTTCATCTCGCGACTGGGGATGATCGCGTCCGTGTCGACGTTGATACGCAGCAGGGGTGCGGCGACGCCGGTATGTCGTATGAAAGGCTCCATGGTCAGCCGGGTCTCTCGTGGAATTCGCGAACGTCGGCGATGCGTCCGGCGATGGCCGAAGCCGCCACCGTAATCGGGCTCGCGAGATGGGAGCGGGTACCCGGGCCCTGCCGGTTCTCGAAATTCCGATTCGTGCTGGTCACCACCCGCTCATCCCGGCCGAAGTGCTCTCCTCCGGCGAAGAAGCACATGGAGCAGCCCGACTCGCGCCATTCGAATCCTGCGTCCACGAACACCCGGTCCAGCCCTTCGGCTTCCGCCGCCGCCTTGACACGGCTCGATCCCGGGACGCAGATGGCCCTGACCCCGGATGCCACCTGCCGGCCCCGCAGGAGGTCGGCGGCGGCCCTGAGGTCGCTCAGTCGACTGTTCGTGCACGAGCCGATGAAAGCCGCGTCGATGGGCGTGCCGGCGAGCGGTCGGCCCGGTTCCAGGCCCATGTAGGCGAGTGCCCGCTCCATGGCCTCGCGGCGATTGCGGTCCGGCTCGGCGGCCGGGTCCGCTATCAAGCCGTCCACCGGAATCGCATGCTGAGGGCTCGTGCCCCACGTAACCTGTGGAGCGATCTGCGCAGCATCGAGCTGGATTTCCTGGTCGAAAACCGCGTCCTCGTCGGTCGCGAGCGAGCGCCAGTGGGCGACTGCCTTCTCCCAGTCGCCGCCTGCGGGCGCAAAGGGTCGGCCGCGCAGGTACTCGAAGGTCTTTTCGTCCGGCGCGACGATGCCGCTCCATGCACCGAACTCCACCGTCATGTTGCAGAGGGTGAGGCGGGCCTCGATCTCCAGCCCGCGTACGGCCTCGCCGGCGAACTCGACCACGTAGCCGACGCCGCCCGCCGCGGTGTGGCGCCCGATCAGGGCGAGGATCATATCCTTCGCGGTGACGCCGAATGGCAGTGCGCCCCGGTAGGTGACACGCATCTGCTTCGGTCGAATCACGGCGAGCGTCTTCGTCGCCAGTGCATGCTCCGCTTCCGTGGAACCGATCCCCCAGGCCAGCGCGCCGACGCCCCCGACGGTGCCCGTATGGCTGTCCGGACAGACGAGGGTCACGCCGGGAAGCGCGATGCCCTGCTCCGGAGAAACGACGTGCACGATCCCCTGACTCGGATCGCCGATGTCGAACAGCCGGATGCCTGCCTTCCGTGCCGCATGGCGGGTCGAGACGATGAAGTCCGTGCCGCCCGGCATGATGGTAATGTCGCTTCGCCCGGGGAAGGTGTCGACGATGTGATCCATCGTGCAGAACACCTGTTCCGGCTCGCGCACGGTTCGCCCCGCCGACTCGAGTCCCTGCAACGCGATGCTGCCGGTGCGTTCGTGGAGGAAGATACGGTCGATATAGAGTAGTGTCGTGCCGTCGCCGAGTTCGGTGACGGCATGCTGCGCCCAGATCTTTTCGGCCAGCGTGAGGCCCATGGCAGCTCCGTTTTGATTCTCACCCGGATTGAACCAGGATATGCCCGAGCATTGTATCGCCCCGACGGCTGATCCCATGAACCTGTTCTTCGATCTGGACGGCACGCTCACCGATCCCCGGGAGGGCATCACGCGCTGCATCGGGTACGCGCTGGAAGGGATGGGAACGGTCGCGCCGCCGCTCCGGGCGCTCGAGCGCTATATCGGTCCCTCCCTTTTCGTGAGTTTCCGCGAGCTACTCGGGACCGACGACGAGGAGCGTATCCGACGCGCGGTCGCCCTGTACCGCGAGCGTTACACCGATACGGGCATCTATGAGAATCGCTTGCATGACGGCATCCCGGAAGCGCTGGATCGATTCCGTCGGGACAGCCGCCGCATGCTCGTCATCACGACCAAACCGACCGTATTCGCGCGCCGCGTCGTCGATCACTTCGATCTGACCGCTTTCTTCGACGACGTGATCGGCGCGCATCTCGATGGCAGCCGGTCGGACAAGGCCGAGCTGATCGGGCATGCCCTCGCGACCCACGGGCTGGCGGCCGACGCATCGGTGATGATCGGCGACCGCCGTGACGACATCGTCGGCGCCGGACAAACCGGCGTGGCCTCCGTGGGCGTGCTCTGGGGCTTCGGCAGCCGCACGGAACTCCGGGAGGCGGGTGCCGGTGCGCTTTGCGTCCGGCCGGCCGAGCTTCCGGACTGCGTCTACGGGCTGTCGGTGTCGACCGCACGCTGATCCCTGATCCGCCGTTGTCGATTTATGCGCCGAATCAATGGCTTATCATGTGCTTGTATACAATTCTTGGTAGTTCCGGCGATTGATTGATTACCCGACCTCTGGCGCAAGTCGGTCCGTCACCCTGTTGTAGAACTGCGACAAATCAATTCTGTTTTGTATTTGTCGAAGGGATCAGGCAGGATTCGGCGATGCAGGTCGCACGTGTTCCGGAACCCCAGGGATGAGCCGAAACATCTGATTATTGGACATTTTTCAAAGTGGGGGAGCAGCCATGATCCAATCAGTCCGATACCGGTTCGCCTTCGGCGCGATCATTCCAGGAGTGCTGGCGCCGTTGTTGTTTTCGTCGACTGCTCACGCGCAGGTCGAAGAGATCATCGTCACGGCCGAACGGCGCGAAGCGTCCATCCAGGACGTGCCGATCGCGGTGAGTGCATACAATGAAGAGGTCCTGGAATCACTGCAGGTGGAGGACACCCTGGACCTGATCAACGTCGTGCCCAACATGTTCGGCGGCAACAATACGGGCATCGGCAGCGCCAACATGTATTACATCCGTGCCCAGGGGAACGACGAGTCGATCTCCACCTTCGATCCGCCGGTTGGTACCTATGTGGACGGCGTCTACGTGTCGCGCCAGAACGCCAATAACTTCACGCTGTTCGACGTCGACCGGATCGAGGTGCTGCGCGGTCCCCAGGGCACACTGTTCGGCCGCAACACGACGGGCGGCGCCATCAATGTCATCCTCCGGGATCCCGCGCCGGAACTCGGCGGCTACCTGGAGGCGGGCTTCGGACGCCACAGCGAATACCGGGCCAGGGGCACCCTCGACTTTCCGCTCACCGAGAAATTCCTCACCAAGTTCTCTGCCTATTACATCAGTAACGACGGCTGGCTGGAGAATCGCAATCCGGCGGTCGGCGGCGATTACAACGTGCGTGACGCCCTGGGCATGCGCGCCGATCTGCGGTTTCTTGCGACGGACGCGCTGACGTGGGATCTGACGGTGGAGTACATCGACGACGAGGCCGGCAACATCCACGGCGACCTCGACGGTGACGAGCGGGTCTCGACCTCCGTGGCGCCACTCGGTGCGCCGGAGACGGTATTCGATTTCCTGTCTTTCTCGATCGCGGGCAGCTTCGTGCCGCTGAGCTATCAGCAGAAGGCGGATTACAGCAGCGTCTCCGAGACCACCAGCATCATTTCCGACCTGAGCTATGCAGTCGAGGCCGGCGAGCTCGAGTTCATCCTCGGTTACCGTGATCTCGAGCAGGACTTCTTCCTGAATTTCCCCAACGCGCCGGGCGATGCCGACGACTTCTTCTGGATCGACAACAACGGCCAGCACCAGCAGTTCACCGCCGAGCTGAAATGGTCGGCACGCTACTTCGACGACCGTCTCGATTTCGTTTCCGGCGTTTTCTACCTGGACGAGGACAACGAGACGGACTTCGCCGACCTGTTACTGGGCTCCTTCCTGCTCGCCGACCGCGTCATGGAGAACACGACCGAGAGCTGGGCCGTTTACGCGCAGGGCGACTACGCGCTGACGGACCGATGGACGCTGACGCTCGGCGCCCGCTACACGGACGAGGAGAAGAATATCGAGATCTCCGACAATATCGGGGCGCGCGGTGCCATTCCTGCGGCGCTCACGCTGGAAACGGAGAATCTGGTCGCGTTCGGAATCCCCGTCCGGCAGGAGGAATCCATCGTCACCCCGCGCATCGCACTGAAGTACGATTTCTCCGATGACCTGATGCTGTACGCTTCGGCGACCCGCGGTTTCAAGTCCGGCGGCTGGAACGCGCGCGAGGCGCTGGCATCGACGATGGAGCCTTTCGGACCGGAGAAATTGTGGGCCTACGAGCTGGGCTTCCGGGCGGACATGTTCGGTGACCTGGTGCGCGCGAACGGGACATTCTTCTATACGGACGTCGAGGATCTGCAGACGACCTCCGCCACCCCGTCGGGCAACTTCCTGACGACGAACGCAGGCGGTCTGGAGGTCACCGGCTTCGAACTGGAAGTGAATGCCGTGCCGACGGACTGGCTGAACCTGTTCGCCTCCCTCGGCCTGCAGGATGCCGAATACGTGGATTTGGGCGATCAGATCGCCGCGTGCACCGTGCCCAATACGGACTTCGCGGCCCTGGACAGCAACTGCGACGTGGCCGATCCGAAGCGGTCGCCCGACTGGACGCTGACGCTGGGCGCGTTCCTCGATTTCCCGATCCGCGCGATCGGCGCCTCACTGCAGCCGAGTGTTTCGGCCCGCTGGATCGGCGAGAATGTCGTCGGTACGCGTCAGCTCGGCGAGAACGACCTGGAGGTGCTCGTAAACGCCGGTGTATCGCTGGTGGACGATGGCGGGGTTTGGTCGGTCACTGCCGAGTGCAACAACTGTTCGGACGAGGAATACATCACCTCGTACCTGTTCACGCCATACTGGACGCCGCCGATGACGTGGCAGGTGCGCGGACGCTGGAACTTCGGCGCCCGCTGATGACAACGCGCCGGCTGCCCGGCGTGACTGGAAACCGGACGCGCCCCCGCTCGCGGGGCGTGCTCCGCTCCGCATTGCGGCTGCTCCGGACCGCGTGCTATACCTCGAACGGCTGGCGCCGGGAGGGGAGCGCATGAGTACCATCGATCTTTACGCCCGCGCCGTCGGTGACGTGGACACCGTCTTTCCGACCGCGTTCGATACCTGGTTCCGCTGGGACTACGACGACGGGCGCAAGGCCTTGCTGGATCTCTACGAGAAGGGAAAGAAGAAGCAGTGGAACGCTTCCGAGCGCATCGACTGGTCCGCCGAACTCGATCCCGAGAACCCGTCCCAGCTCCCCGACCAGGGTCTCGCGATCTACGGCACGCCGCTCTACGAGCGTATGAGCGAGAGCGATCGGATCGAGTTCCGCCGTCATTTCCAGGCGTGGCAGCTGTCCCAGTTCCTCCACGGTGAGCAGGGTGCGCTGATCTGTTCGGCGAAGATCGTTCAGCAGGTGCCGCGGATGGATGCCAAGTTCTACGCCGCTACGCAGGTCGTCGACGAGGCGCGGCACGTCGAAGCCTACTCACGCCTGCTGCACGAGAAGTTCGAACTGGCCTATCCGGTCAGCCCGCCGTTGAAGTCCCTGCTCGAGGACGTCCTCCAGGATTCGCGCTGGGATATGACGTATCTGGGCATGCAGGTGCTGATCGAGGGTCTGGCGCTGGCCGCTTTCGCCAGCATCCGTGATTACGCACAGAATCCGCTCGCCGCCTCGGTGAACGCCTACGTGATGCAGGACGAGGCCAGACACGTGGCTTTCGGCCGGCTCTCCCTGCGCGATTACTACCCGGAACTGAGCCAGGCCGAACGCGACGAACGCGAGGAGTTTGCTGCCGAGGCATGCTATCTCATGCGGGACCGATTCCAGGCGCTGGACGTCTACGAGACCCTGGGCCTGCCCGTCGACGAGTGCGTCGCCTATGCGGTGGAATCGCAGGCGGCGGTGCGATTCCGAAGCCGGCTGTTCACCCGGATAGTACCGATGATGAGGGACATCGGCCTCTGGGGACCGCGGATCCGCAAGGCCTACGAAGAAATGGGCGTGTTGGAATTCGCCGGTGCCGATCTCGGAGAGATGACGGCCCGTGACGAGGCCGTCGCCGAGGAATTCGAGGCCGATATCCGGGCGCGGATGGAGGAGGTGCGATCCGTCGGTTCGCAGCCGGACTGAGCTCGCGTATCAGTCGACGTGTTCCAGCACCTTGATGAAGTTTTCGGGATCGGGTCGTTCCCGGATATCTTCGGACTGGTAGGCGTAACGGATAATCCCCTCCCGGTCGACGACTACCGACACCGGCCGCAGCGTATCGCTGCCGTACACTTCCCGATGTTCTTCGGGGACGCCCCGTTCGTCGAGGATGTGCAGCCTGCGTGCCGCCGAAAGGTCGGGATCCAGCCAGAATGTGAAGTCGACGCCGAAATGGTCGGCCACGCGTCGGGTCGTTTCCTGAGGCTTCGGCACGACGAATATCAGCCGCGCACCCAGCTCGCTGATCTCGCGGTAGTGGCGAGCCAGTTCTTCGACCTGGGAGGAGCAGAACGGGCACCAGTTGCCGCGGAGGAAGATGATGACTGCGGGCAGGCCATGCAACTCCGATGGACCGACGCTCTCACCGTCTTCGGTGTAGACACGGAAATCGGGGATGCGCTGGCCGCGAACGAGGCGACTGCTCGCCCGTGCGCCCGGCCGGCGCATGAGCCGCGCCACGAGCAGTACGCCGAGTAACAGTAACACCAGTACCGTCGCGCCTGTCAGGACCAAGAGAGACCTCCGGGGCGCTCTGGGAAAACTGGATTCTAAGTCTTAATCGCGAATTGCGCGACGACAACGTCCGCTTCATGCCTGCGGATCACCCGAGTGTCTCGTTCCGTGACGTCCGGGTCGACCGGGACGCTTTCGGATTCATCCGGCGCTGGACCCGGACGGCGTCCGCCGGGCACGTCCGTCCCGCTGATCGAGTGCCCCCCGCGTGGGGATCAGCAGCGGGTTCCTCCCGCCCGAGTTTCAGCTTTACCGGGAATCCCCACCGCTTTACCTTAGTGCCATGCGTTTGCGTCCGGTACGCGAGCGGGCACCTGGATGGGGGAGACAGATGGAAAACCTGGCACTGATCACCGGCGCGTCCGGCGGCATCGGCGAGCAACTCGCGCGTATCCACGCGAAGAAGGGAGGCGATCTCATACTGGTTGCCAGGAGTGAAGACCGGCTGACCGAGCTGGCCGCGGAACTGGTGGACACCTGCGAAGTGAATGCGCGGCCGATCGCGCGCGACCTGGCTGTCCCCGGCGCCGCCGAGGGGCTCGCCGACGAGATCCTCGCGGATGGTTTCGTTCCGGAAATCCTGATAAATAATGCCGGTTTCGGCGGCCAGGGTCGCTTCCACGAGCGCGACTGGGCCCGCGACCGGGACATGATCAACCTGAATGTGACCGCGCTGGCGGCGCTGACCCACGGGATTCTCCCCGGGATGGTCGAGCGGGGCAGCGGTCGCGTGCTGAACGTCGGTTCGGTGGCCGGGTTCCTGCCGGGACCCAACTTCGCGACGTACTTCGCGACGAAGGCATTCGTCCTCTCGTTCAGCGAGGCGATAGCGAGCGAACTCTCCGGTACCGGCGTCACGGTGACGGTCCTGTGTCCCGGGCCGGTCGCAACCGGCTTCGTCGATGCGGCGGGCATGAGCAACAAGAAGATGTTCAACGCGGTCGCGGCGACTCCGGAGAGTGTGGCGGACTACGGTTACCGAGCCATGATGCGCGGTGATGTCGTCGCCGTCCCCGGTGCCGCCACCCAACTCTCGCTCTTCCAGCTGCGCTGGCTGCCGCGGGGCGTCACGCGGGCCATCACCCGCCTCACGATGGGAAATCTATGAGTCGACCTCCAGGACGATTTTGCCCATGTGTTGGCCCGACTCCATCAGCGCGTGGGCCGCGGCCGCCTCGGCCAGCGGGTAGGTACGATAGATGACCGGTCGGATACGGCCGGACTCGATCAGTGGCCAGATCTCAGCCTCCAGTCCCGCCGCGATCGCGGCCTTCTCCTCGACGGTCTGCGGCCGCAGGGCCGAACCGGTGATGGTCAGCCGCTTCAGGAGCACACGGGCGAAATTGACTTCGGCTTTCGGACCTTTCAGGAAGGCGATCAGGGAATAGCGCCCGTCGTAGGCCAGGACCTCGAGATTCTTGTCCACGTAGTCTCCCGCTACCATGTCGAGCACCACGTCGACCCCCCGGCCGCCCGTGAGCTCCCTGATCGCCGCCACCCAGTCGGTATCGCGGTAGTTCAGCGCGTGGTCGGCGCCCAGCTGCCGGCAGAACTCGCATTTTGCCTCTGTCCCCGCCGTCACGATCACGCTCGCGCCCCGGGCCTTCGCCATCTGCAGGGCGGTGGTCCCGATGCCGCTCGAGCCGCCGTGGACCAGCAGCGTCTCGCCGGCCGCCAGCCCGGCCCGCAGGAACACGTTGTACCAGACGGTGAAGAACGTCTCCGGCAGTGACGCGGCCTCCACCGCGGTGAGGCCGCCCGGGACGGGCAGGCAGTGTCGGGCCGGGGCACGGCAGTATTCGGCGTATCCGCCGCCGTGGACCAGGGCGCACACGGGATCGCCGACGTGCCAGCGCCCGACGTCCGTGCCGACCGCGACGACTTCGCCGGCGACCTCCAGTCCCGGGAGCGGGTCCGCATCGGCGGGCACGGGGTAGAGTCCCTGGCGTTGCAGGCAGTCCGGCCGGTTGATGCCGGCTGCGCGTACGCGGATCAGTACCTCTCCCGGTCCCGGTTGTGGCACGGGCCTCTCCGCCGGTCGGAGGACGTTCGGTCCGCCGGGCTCGGTGATGTCGACGACGGTCATGGTGCCGGGAACGTTCATGAGGACTCTCTCTTCGATAGTGGGACGGGCTGGACTGGGGAAGGGCGTCGGAGTATCAATGGACCGACAGGCAAGAACCCGTGACCCGATACATGTCTTCTCGCCCCGCCAACCATACCCGACGACACTTCATGCGGCGACACCCGCTGCATCACTCGCCGTCGCGATACACCCGGCCCGGCACGGCACCCGGCGATCTGAAGCCGCCGCCGGACGCGGAACGCATTCCGGTGGTCCTGTCGCTCATGGATTACGACGCGACCGAGCTGGTGGAGTTGCCCGACTGCACGCTGGAGGAGGCACGCGGGTACTTCGACACCCCCCGCGCCACCTGGCTCCACGTGCAGGGGACGCCCAGCGAGGAGCTGCTGCGGGAAATCGGGGCGACCTTCGGCCTGCACGCCCTCGCGCTGGAGGACGTGCAGCACACGGGTCAGCGGCCTAAAGTCGACGATTACGGCGAACAGCTGTTCACGATCGTCGGCATACCCCGGGTCGTGACCGATTCCTCGCTGCCGGGGCAGCTGAGCATCTTCCTGGGAGAACACTGGATCGTCAGCTTCCACGGCGGCGACTCCGACCCCTTCGAGCCGGTACGGCAGAGAGCACGCCTCACGGAATCCCGGCTCAGGGCGCGCGGTGTCGATTACCTCTTCTACGCGCTGATCGACACCGCCGTGGACCTGCACTTCCCCGTTCTGGAGGTCCTGGGAGACCGTATCGAGACCCTGGAGCTGACCGTGTTCGACGACCCGTCGAGGGAGGC
>JARRPZ010000064.1:0-14088 GCA_037382365.1 Gammaproteobacteria bacterium | reverse complement strand
GGTGGGGCGGATCGAGGATTACCTCCGGCGCGAATACCATGAGGGCAGACTGCCTGAGCCGGCGCGCGGCACCATCGACAAGGTCATCGCGCGTCTCAGGGAAGACGGCGGAGGACATGCTTGATGAAGAAGATCCCGGATGCGATGCGGCGCGCGCGCGAAGGATGGACCAATCGGGGTGAACGGCGGCCGCCGGGAGCGCCCGCGCCCGGGCCGGGTCAGGAATCGGTCTGGGACTATCCGCGACCGCCCGCGATCGTGCCCTGTCCGCGGCGGGTGCGGGTCGAATTCGCGGGCGAGACCGTCGCCGACACTCGCCACGCCGTCAAGGTCTGTGAGACGGCGAGTCCCCCTACCTACTACGTGCCCCCCGGGGACGTCCGGGAGGACCTGCTGGTGCCGGTCGGCCGGCGTACGCTGTGCGAGTGGAAGGGCCAGGCCCGCTACTGGTCGCTGAGGGTGGGCGACCGCGTGGCCGAGGCGGCGGTATGGGCCTATCCGGAGGCGTGGGGCCCGTTCGACCGCATCGCCGGCTGGTATGCGTTCATGCCCGCCGCGATGGATGCCTGCTGGGTCGGCGACGACCGGGTGCGGGCACAGGCCGGTGGTTTCTACGGCGGCTGGATAACCCCCGACGTACTCGGACCGTTCAAGGGCGAAGCCGGCACCGGGCACTGGTAAGGGGTCGCCGTGGAACCGTTCCGTATCCACGTGGCCGACCGGGTGCTCGACGATCTGCGTGAGCGTCTGTCGCGGACACGATGGCCGGATACGATCCCCGGATCGGGCTGGGATTACGGTACGGATACCGATTATCTTCGTGAACTCTGCGATTACTGGCGCGATGGCTACGACTGGCGGGCCGCGGAAGCCGCGCTGAACGGATTCGACCAGATCCGCACGGACGTCGACGGCCTGGGCATGCACTGCATCCACCAGCGCTCGCCCCACGACCATGCCTTGCCGCTGATGCTGACCCACGGCTGGCCGGATACCGTCTATCTCTTCCATCGCATCATCGGTCCGCTCACCCGTCCGGAGGACTACGGCGGGGATCAAGCCGACGCTTTCCACGTCGTCTGTCCGTCGGTGCCGGGCTACGGCTGGTCCGAAGCGCCGACCGAGCCGGGCTGGCACGTGCGCCGTATCGCCGAGGCGCAGGCCGCCCTGATGCGCGGGCTGGGCTACGAACGCTACGGCGTACAGGGTGGCGACTGGGGGGCGCTGATCTCGCCGTGGATAGCGCTGTCGGATCCCGGGCGGGTCTGCGGCGTGCACCTGAACATGGTGCCGGCCTCCCCGCCGCGGGATCGGGAACCGACCGAGGAAGACCTGGCTGCGCTGAAGAGGGGACGCGCCCATCAGCGCTCCGGCATGGGCTACGCGATGATCCAGGGCACGCGTCCGCAGACGCTGGGTGTCGGCCTGAACGATTCCCCGGCGGGACTGGCCGGGTGGATCGTGGAGAAATACCGGGAATGGTCGGACTGCGGCGGCGACGTGGAGAGCGTATTCCCGCGCGACGTGCTGCTCTCGAGCATCACCGCCTACTGGGCCACGGGCACCATCACCTCATCGGTCCGCCTCTACTTCGAGTCGATGCGTGCCGGCCTGTTCGGCCCGCCGACGGCCTTCGTGGAGACCCCGGTGGCCGCGGCCGTCTTCCCGAGGGAGATTTTCACGCCGCCGCGCAGCTGGGCCGAGCAGCACTACCACATCGTCCGCTGGACGGAGTTTCCGTCGGGGGGTCACTTCGCCGCGCTGGAACGTCCGGAAGAACTGGTGGCCGATATCCGCGCTTTCTTCCGCGAGCTGCGCTGAACGGCGTCAGTCCTTCGACCGGTGCGCGACGTCGCGCCCGCTCACCAGATCCTCGATCGTCGGCGTCGGATGATCCGGCCCCATCAGACCGGCCTTCATGCGATCGATGTAGTCGTGATACGCACGCATCGCCTGGCGGCCGAAGATCCACATGATGGGCAGGTTCGCAACCAGCATCACGCCCGTGCCCACGCCGGTGAGATTGTCCAGCTGTGCGTCCGTCTTGATGAAGCCGAGCGTGGCGACGATGATCAGCGCGCAGAAGACCAGCTTGTAGGCGAGCACGCTCTTCTCTCCCGCGAGATATATCATCGCCTGCTCGCCATAGTAGCTCCACGAGATCATGGTCGAGATGGCGAACAGCCAGGCGGCGAGGCTCACCAGCCACTTGCCGAGTCCGGGCTGTACTTCGTCGAAAGCCTTGCCGGTCAGGACGGCGGCCAGGAACACCTGGTGGAAGCCGTTGTCGAGGATCTCCGGCTTCGTCGGTCCCGGGTACGGGTCCCAGTCGATCACCAGTGCGTCTCCGCGCTCCACCAGGATGCCCTCGATCTCGTGCCGGTCGAAACCGGTCTTCGGATTCTCGTCGGCGACCACGACCATGGTGACCGCATCGCCCGGATTGAAGTCGCCGGCCGGTGGTTCGCGGCTCTCGAATTCCCACGCGTCACCGACCCGGGTGATCTCCAGCGGGGTATTCCAGGTGACGTCCGGGCCGCGGTTCCAGACCCCGGTCGAGAGGATGATGAGTGCGGTGAAAGTGCACACGACGATGGTGTCGATGAAGGGCTCCAGACCTGCGACGATGCCCTCGCGCACGGGCTCGTCGGTCTTTGCCGCCGAGTGAGCGATGGGCGAAGAGCCCTGGCCCGCTTCGTTCGAGAACAGGGCGCGCTTCATGCCGAACAGAAACGCGGCCCCTGCCGTGCCGCCGATGAAGGCGCCGCTCGCCTCGGTGGGCGCGAAGGCGGATTGCACGATCAGACCGAACATCGCCGGGATCTCGGACGCGTTCACCACCAGCACGTAGATGCCGCAAACGAGATAGAGCGCGACCATGAAAGGCACCAGCAGGCCGGCCACGCGGCCGATGCGCTTGATGCCCCCGATGATGACGAGGCCGACGAGGATGGCCAAGACGATGCCCGTGATCCAGCTCGGTATGCCGAAGTATTCGTAGGTGATCAGTCCCACGTTGAAGGCCTGGAACATGTTGCCGCCGGTCGCCGTGGACACCAGCAGCGTCAGGCAGAAGATCGTGCCGATCGTCCCCCCGAGCCAGGCCAGCTTCGGATTCATCATCGCGATGCCCTTGCTCGCCACCCACATCGGTCCGCCGTGCGGATTGTCCTCTTCCTCCGTGTTCCGGTAGAGCATGGACAGCGTGACTTCGGTCAGCTTGATCGACATGCCGAAGAAGCCGACGATCCACATCCAGAACACCGCGCCGGGTCCGCCGAGACTGATGGCGAGGGCGACGCCACCGATGTTGCCGAGCCCGACCGTCGCGGACAGTGCCGCGGACAGCGCCTGGAAGTGATTGATGGCGCCGGGGTCGTCGGGATCGTCCCACGCCCCGCGTACGACAGCGGTGCCGTGGGTGAGTGCCCGATACTGGGAGAAGCCGCTCCAGACGGTGAACAGGATACCGGTGCCCAGCAGGGCGAACAGCACCGTGTCATGCCAGAGGATGCCGTTCAGCGTGCTGAGAAATTCGGTGAACCCGCCCATTTCGTTCCTCTTCTTTCCCTGGAGCCTGCTGGGCGGATACCGTTACCCGGTCCCGCCCCCGGGTCGGCGAACAGCGGCCGATGATAGCAGATGACCGTCGGGCGGCCGGGGGCCGCCGTTCAGGCGGCTTCGAGTATCGCGGTGACGCCCATGCCGCCGGCCGTGCAGATGGAGATCAGTCCGCGACCCGAGCCTTTCTCGGCGAGCAGCCTGGCGAGCGTTGCGACGATACGGGCGCCGGTCGCCGCGAAGGGGTGACCGATCGCCAGGCTGCCACCGACGACGTTGAGCCGGCTCCGGTCCACGGGTCCCAGCGGGCGGTCGCGTCCGAGCTGTTCACGGCAGAATTCCGCCGATTCCCAGGCTTTCAGTGTGGCCAGGGTCTGGGCGGCGAATGCTTCGTGGATCTCGTAGAAGTCGAAGTCCTGCAGTGACAGACCCGCCGCGGCCAGCATGTCGGAGACAGCGTAGGCAGGTGCCATCAACAGTCCCTCGCGGTCGATGAAGTCCACCGCCGCGACCCGCGTGTGGGTCAGCCACGCCTGCACCGGCAGGCCCCGTTCCGTCGCCCACTCCTCGGAGGCCAGTAGCACGGAAGCCGCCCCGTCGGTGAGAGGCGTGCTGTTGCCCGCCGTCATCGTGCCGGCCGGGGAGCGATCGAACGCGGGTTTCAGCTGACCGAGTTGCTCGAGACTCGTATCGGGCCGGATGTTGTTGTCCCGGGACAGGCCCTGGAAGGGGACGACGAGATCGTCGTAGAAGCCCCGCTCGTAGGCGGCGTGTGCACGCTGGTGGCTGGCCAGGGCGAGTTCGTCCTGATCCTCCCGGGTTAGCTGCCACGCCTTCGCGGTCAGTTCGGTGCTCTCGCCCATGGAGAGACCGGTCCGCGGTTCCTCGACGCCCGGCAGCTGCGGCTTGAACAGGCCCGGGCGCAGGCGCAGCCAGGGCTTCAGCCGGGCACCGAGCGATCGGGCCCGGAAGGACTGCAGAAGTATCTCGCGATACTCGTCGGGATACACGATGGGCGCGTCGCTCACGGTATCCACGCCCGCGCCGATGCCGCACTCGATCTGGCCGAGGGCGATCTTGTTGGCGATCTGCACGCAGCCGGACAGGCTGGTGCCGCAGGCGCGCTGCAGATCGAAGGCGGGCGTCTCCCGGGCGAGGCCCGAGCCCAGTACGGATTCCCGGGCGAGGTTGTAGTCCCGCGAGTGCTTGATCACCGCGCCGAGGGCGACGTCGCCGAGTCGCTGGCCGGAAAGGTCGTAGCGTTCGACCAGCGCGCGCAGCGTCGCGGTCATCATGTCCTGATTGGAACACCCTGCGTAAGCGCCATGGGCGCGGGCGAAGGGGATGCGAATGCCGCCCAGGATAGCGGCTCGCCGCGACAGTCCGTCATTCAGCATGGGGTCCTCCCGACCGGCTCGATTCTGACCCCGAACATACCGCATGGCGCCGCTCCGGGCATAGGAGCACTGTGCTACGCTCCACGGCCTCATCAGGGGGAATCGGCGGATGTTGATGCCAGAAGCAGTCCGGGCCGGCCTCCGGGCTGCCGTGCCCGAGTCCGGCAGGCTGGTCAGGCTCGCCGGGCCGCTGATCGGCAACAACCTCGCCATCGCCGGCATGAATTTCGCCGATGCGGTGATGGCCGGCCGGCTCGGATCCCGGGACCTCGCCGCGGTGGCCGTCGGCGGCAGCGTGTGGATGGTCGTCTTCCTTTTCGCCATGGGTACGCTGATGGCGATCTCGCCCCTGGTGGCGGAGCGCTACGGGGCCGGCAAGAGCCGTCTCATCGGCCGCTACGTACGCCAGGGATTCACCCTCGCGTTCCTGTTCGGACTGGCGATGATCGCCCTCGTCTGGCTGACGGCCAGACCGGTTCTCGACCTGATCGGCATCGACCCGGAGTTCCGCGGTCTCACCGGCGATTACGTGGAAGCGATCGTGCTCGGCGGCCCCGGCCTGTGCCTCTATCTCGTCCTGCGTTTCACCTCCGAGGCCATCGGCTGGACCCGACCGATCATGTACGTGTCGATGATGGCGCTCGTGGTCAACGTCATCGGCAATTACGCGCTGATGTGGGGCAACTTCGGCTTCCCGGCCATGGGCGCGCGGGGGTGTGGTCTGGCCAGTGCCTTTGCGATGTGGTTCATGCTGGTCGCCATGCTCTGCTACGTCCTCGCCAACGAGCGGTACCGGCCGTTCGCGATTTTCGCGCGTCTGCCGCGCCCGCGTTGGCGCCTGCAGCGTCAGATCCTCGGCATCGGCGTGCCGCTCGCCGTGACCATCGTCGCGGAGGCGGGCCTGTTCGCCGCGATCTCCCTGCTGATGGGTACGCTGTCGGCGAACGTCGCCGCCGCTCACCAGATCGCGGTGAACTTCGCCTCCACCATGTTCATGATCCCGCTGGCGCTGAATTCCGCGACGACCGTACGCGTGGGTCAGGCACTCGGCCGCCGCGAGCTGGCCGTCGCCCGATTCCGGGGCTGGGTCGGCATCGGCCTGTGTGGTCTCTGCATGGCGGTCTCGGCCGTCGCGATGCTGGTCCTGCGCAAACCGATCGTCGATATCTATACCTCCGACCCGGAAGTATCCGCCATCGCGGTGAGTCTCCTGCTGGTCGCCGCCGTATTCCAGATATCCGACGGCATACAGGTGGGTGCCGCGGGAGCCCTGCGCGGCTACCAGGACACCCGCATACCGATGTTCCTGACGACGCTGGCCTACTGGATCGTCGCGTTCCCGCTCGCCCTGCTGGCAGCGAAGCGCTACGCGCTGCAGCCCGCGCTCATCTGGGGCGGCTTCGTGGTCGGGCTGACGCTGGCCGCGATCCTGCTGGTCTGGCGCTACCGCCTGGTATCGCTGCGGCCGAAGTGGCGGTGAGTCTTGCCCCGGCAGGAGGGCCTTCAGGCCCGATCCGCCCCCACACTCTGACCGAACGTAGGCGCATCGCTCCCCAGATACTCCCGCTCCTCGGGCGTGTCCTCGCGCCCCAGGATCCGGTTCCGGTGCGGGAATCGACCGAAGCGTTCGACGATATCGTGATGCAGCTCCGCAAAGTCCGCGAAGGTCCGGAAAGTCTCGCGCAGGGTGGGCGAGACCCGGCTGGCGAGTGCATTGAAGACCATGACCGATTTCTTCTGAACGCGCAGGTGTTCGGCGTGCTGCATCGGCATATACATGAAGACCCGCTCGATGTCGGTCAGCTGCCGGTCGGCCTGCCGGACGACTCCCTCGACGCAGAGTTTGAGCGCGAGATTGTCGTGGGAGAAAGCCCTCGCGGTGCCGCGATAGACGTTTCGTCGGAACTGGTCGATGGCGATGATGAGCGCCAGACGGCCGCGGGGTGTTTCCGCCCAGTGCATGAGCTTCATCTGGGAAGCCTCCCGGATGTCGTCCGCGAACCCGTGGCGGAGGCGGATATCGAGTTCCGGATCCTCGCCGAACCAGACGTCGAGGCGTGCATCGATCTGCGGCGCGGTGAGTTCGCGTTTTTCGAACCACAGGTCGAGGATCCGGTCGATCCTCGTCTGGTCCGTGCTGCTCGGTTCCGTCATCATCTGCACCGTCGACCTTTTGCATAACAGAGAATACTGTATTCCGGAGGCTTTGGGCGTGTGACGGGCGACCAGTCGGGAAGGATCGGACGCAGAGATGGGCCCGCTTCGGGCGCCCTGGCCGGCCGGTCGGCGTGCGGAGCGCCGAACGCCGCGCTGCGGCTCCTCCTGACCGCCGTATTCCTGCTGGCAGGTTGCGGCGGACCGCCGACAACCCAGGAGGAGCAGATACGGGCACTGATCGGTGCGGTCGCGGAAGCGGCGGAAGCGGGCGAGGTCGGCATCGTCGCCGACGCGGTGCACCCGGATTATCGCGATGCCCGGGGGAACGATCGCCGAGCGTTGCTCCGCCTGTTGCGACTCCGGCTGGCCACGGCAGGAACGGTGATCGTCATACCGGACGTGCAACGTGTGGCGGTTCATGGCCCGGATGCCGCGAGTGTCGAGATGACCGTCCGGTTCGCCGAAGCCGACCTGCGAGCGCTCGCGCTGGATGCCGGCCTGCGCCGTGTGCAGCTCGATCTCGTCCGCGATGATACCTGGCGGGTGATCTCCGCACGCTGGTCCCGCGGTGATGCCGTGCCGCGCTGATACCACCGGCCGATACTCGCCGGCCGGCGTGCATGCTGCTAAAGTCGGCCGTCGGCTACGGAGTCACAGTCCTGTTTACCTGCATAAAGGGGAAAACCATGAAGATCACCAGACCGCTCATCGTCCTGGCGGCCGCGCTGCCGCTCGCGCTGACGGCTTGCGGCAAGTCCGACGACGCCGAGAACGCCATGAAGGAAGCCGGAGAGGCGGCACGTGAGTCCGCCGAGAAAGCCGGCGAGGCGGTGGAGAAGACCTATGAAGCCGCGAAGGAGGAAGGCAGGCAGCTGATGGACGATGCGAAGCGGGCGGGCGACGATATGCAGAAGTCCGCGAGCGACGCCTACGAGAGCGCCAAGAAGAAGACCAGTGAGATGATGGATTCGGCGGAGGAAGGCATCGAAGACGCCGGGGACAAGGCCGGCGAGATGATGGACGACGCCGGAGAGGAAATGGAGAAGGCCGAGAAGAAGGTCGAGGACGCGCTCAACTGATCCCGGACCCGATCCCGGCGGCCTGCCGGGATCGGCGTCTGCCCGAATGCACGGCACCAGCTCTCTATTCCCGGGGATGCCGAGACACTGCCCGAAGCGAATGACCGTGCGACCGCTGTCGGCAGCGGTCGTCGCCTTCATCGTGCTGGCTGCCGGGTGCGCGACGACCGGCTACCGGCCAGAGCCGCCCGTCATCCGACTGGACGGCGTGCGCCTGCTCGAAGCCGGCTGGAGCTCCCAGCGGTTCCGGCTGGATTTCGAGGCGATGAATCCGAACGCGATCGCTCTGCCGGTGCGTTCCATCGACTACACCGTCAGGCTCGCCGGTCAGCGCTTCGCGACGGGCTCCGCCAGCGAGAGCTTCACCCTCCCGGCGAACGGCGAGGGGCGCTTCAGTATAGAGGTGCAGACCAACCTCATGGAGAGCGCGAGCATGCTCTCCACGCTCATCTTCCGGGAGGGCCGTCGCGAAATCGACTACGAACTCGGTGGCGAGCTGGGCATCAATTTACCGTTCGTGAAACCCCTGCAGTTCCGGGAATCGGGACGCGTGAGTCTCGCGCTGCGCTGACGACCGCCGGCCGGCCGTGCGCCCGGGTGTTGTCGCGCTATTGTGGGGCATAGCCCGGCAGCGTCGCCGCAATGCTTCGGCTATAATGAGCGGCCGGCGACGGAGCGCCGGTGTCCCCGGCGGCACCGCGGAATCCGTCGAATCCGGATCGAAGGCAACGCATGCCGGGCCCATCCGCGCACGGACCGCAGATCGTCCTCCACGCGACGGTGCCCGGCTCCATCATCAGAACCCGGACCGGAGGATTGCATCCGTCGCGAGTCCCCGCCACTTGCACCCAGGTACAGCCATGATCAAGCCGACTGAAGGATCGCTCTACGATCCCGCCTTCGAGCGGGACAGCTGCGGTTTCGGGCTCATCGCGAACCTCGACGACGAGCCGAGCGCATGGGTGGTGGAGACTGCCATCGGCGCGCTGAAACGCCTTACCCACCGCGGCGCAGTCGCCGCCGACGGCAAGACCGGTGATGGTTGCGGGCTGCTGCTGAAGACCCCGGACCGCTTCCTGCGGGGGGTCGCCGCGGAGGCGGGCATAGAGCTCGGTCGGCGCTACGCCGCGGGCACGGTCTTCCTGCAAAGGAACGAGGAACTCGACCGCCGCGCGCGCGCAACCCTCGAGAAGCAGCTCTCGGCCGTCGGCCTGGAAGCCGCAGGCTGGCGCGAGGTGCCCGTGGACGAGTCGGTGTGCGGCGAGGAAGCGCTGCGCACCCTGCCCCGTATCGCCCAGGTGTTCGTCAATGCACCCCAGGGCATGGCCCGCACGTCGTTCAATCGCAACCTGTTCATGGCGCGGCGCCGTGCGGAGAACGCACTCGCGGACACGGACGACTGTTTCTACGTGTCGAGCCTTTCGGCCAACACGATCTCCTACAAGGGCATGGTGATGCCGGAAGCATTGCCGGTCTTCTATCCGGACCTGCGCGATCCCCGGATGCAGACCTCCGTGGCGGTGTTCCACCAGCGATTCTCCACCAATACGTGGCCGCAGTGGCGCCTGGCCCAGCCGTTCCGGCTGCTCGCCCACAATGGCGAGATCAACACCATCCGCGGTAACCGTAACTGGGCGCTGGCGAGGGCCTCGAATTTCACCTCCGAGAAACTGCCGGACGTCTCCGATCTCATGCCGCTGGTGTCCCTGTCCGGGTCCGATTCCTCGAGCCTCGACAACATGCTGGAAGTCATGCTCGCCGGCGGTATGGACGTGCTGCAGGCCATGCGCATCCTGATCCCGCCGGCCTGGCAGGGCATGGACGACATGGACCCGGACGTGCAGGCCTTCTACGAATTCTTCGGTTGCCACACGGAAGCCTGGGACGGGCCCGCCGGCATCGTACTGACGGATGGCCGTTATGCGGCCTGCACGCTGGACCGCAACGGCCTGAGACCGGCCCGTTACGTGCTCACCCGCGACCGTCATCTGACGGTGGCTTCCGAGGTGGGCGTGTACGAGTACGACGCCGCGGACGTACTGCAGAAGGGGCGCCTCGGTCCCGGAGAGATGATCGCCGTCGACCTGGAGACGGGTGACCTGCTGAATACCCAGCGTATCCACGACTTCCTCAAGAATCGCGCTCCCTACAAGCGGTGGCTGAAACAGGGCGTGCGCTACCTCGACTCCGAGCTCGTGGACGTGCACATGGCGGCGGAGCCCTTCGACTCCCTCACCCTGGCCCGCTACCAGAAGATGTTCAATCTCACGGCGGAGGAGAGGAACGAGGTCATCCGCGTGCTGGCGGAAGCCCAGCAGGAGGCCGTGGGCTCGATGGGCGACGATACGCCGATGCCGGTGCTGTCCCGGCAGGTCAGGCCCCTGTTCGATTTCTTCCGGCAGCAGTTCGCCCAGGTCACCAATCCGCCCATCGACTCGCTGCGCGAGCGCATCGTGATGTCCCTGCAGACGAATATCGGGCGCGAGTGCAACCTCTTCGAGCTGACGCCCGAGCACGCGCATCAGGTGATCATGAACTCGCCGGTGCTCTCGCAGCGCAAGCTGCGGCAGCTGGTGAGCGAAGACATGTTCGCGGATGCGACCGAGTTCATCGATCTGAACTACCCGGCAGACATGCCCCTGGCGCAGGCGCTGGACGACATCTGCCGCAAGGCCGCCGAGGCGGTCGAGTCCGGCAAGCTGCTGGTCATGCTCTCCGACCGTTACATCAAGCGGGACTACATGCCGGTGCACTCACTGCTGGCGACGGGTGCCGTCCACCACCACCTGGTCAGTCTCGGACTGCGCTGTCAGTGCAACATCATCGTGGAGACGGGTTACGCACGCGATCCGCACCATTTCGCATGCCTGATCGGTTACGGTGCGACGGCCGTCTACCCCTACCTCGCCTACCAGTGTCTGCACGATATGGTGCGGAGGGGTGCGGTGGATACGCGCCGGGAAAGCGCCCAGCAGCTCGGGCGCAGCTACCGTCGCGGCATCCGCAAGGGTCTGTTCAAGATCATGTCCAAGATGGGCATCTCGGCCATCTCCAGCTATCGGGGTGCCCAGCTGTTCGAGATCGTCGGCCTGGCCGACGAAGTGGTCGAGCGCTGTTTCCGCGGCACCGTCAGTCGGGTCAAGGGGGCCGATTTCTCCGACCTGCACGAGGATCAGACCCGCCTCACCGAACTCGCCTTCAACGATCTCGCCCCCGTAAACCAGGGCGGGTTGCTGCGCTACGTCCACGGCGGTGAATACCATGCCTACAATCCGGACGTGGTCGCCACCCTGCAGGCGGCGGTGCGCACGGGCGATTACGAACGCTACCGGCAGTACGCCCGTCTGGTGAACGAGCGTCCGGCCGCGGCTTTCCGCGATCTCATGGGGCTGAAGACAGCGGCCAATCCGATCACGGTGGACGAAGTCGAATCGGTCGAGGACATCCTGCCCCGCTTCGATAGTGCGGGCATGTCGCTGGGCGCCCTGTCACCGGAGGCCCACGAGGCACTGGCGATCGCGATGAACCGGCTGGGCGCCCGCTCCAACTCCGGCGAAGGCGGGGAGGACCCGGACCGCTACGGCACCGAGCGTATGTCCAAGATAAAGCAGGTCGCGTCGGGGCGCTTCGGCGTCACCGCCGAGTACCTGGTGAACGCCGAAGTGCTGCAGATCAAGATCGCCCAGGGCGCGAAGCCGGGCGAAGGCGGTCAGCTGCCGGGCCACAAGGTGAACGAGATGATCGCGCGCCTCCGGTATGCGAAACCCGGTGTCGGCCTGATTTCCCCGCCGCCTCACCACGACATCTACTCCATCGAGGATCTGGCCCAGCTGATCTTCGACCTGAAACAGGTCAATCCGAAAGCGCTGGTGTCCGTGAAGCTGGTCTCGGAGCCCGGCGTCGGCACCGTGGCGGCCGGGGTGGCCAAAGCCTACGCGGACCTGATCACCATCTCGGGTTACGACGGCGGTACCGGTGCGAGTCCACTGACTTCCGTGAAATATGCGGGCAGCCCGTGGGAGCTCGGTCTCTCCGAGACCCACCAGGTGCTTCGTGCGAACAACCTGCGGCACAAGGTGCGGTTGCAGACGGACGGCGGCCTGAAAACCGGCGTGGACGTGGTCAAGGCCGCCATCCTCGGCGCGGAGAGCTTCGGTTTCGGCACGGCGCCGATGGTGGCGCTCGGGTGCAAGTATCTCCGCGTGTGCCACCTGAATAACTGCGCCACCGGTGTCGCGACCCAGAACGAGGCGCTGCGCTCGAAGTACTTCGTCGGCCTGCCGGACATGGTCGAGAACTTCTTCCGCTTCGTCGCCCAGGAGACGCGGGAAGTGCTGGCGTCACTCGGCGCGAGGCGGCTCGACGAGGTGATCGGCCGCACGGAACTCCTGGAACTGGTACCGGGACAGACACCACGCCAGCAGAAGCTCGACCTCTCGCCGGTCCTGTCAGACGCGGGACTGGCCGAGGACAAACCGCGTTTCTGCGTGGACCCGCGCAACGAGCCCTTCGACAAGGGTGAACTGGCGGAACGTATGGTCGCCGACGCGCTGCCGGCCATCGAGTCGATGTCCGGAGGGACGTTCAGTTACCGGATCCGGAACTTCAACCGATCGATCGGCGCGAGGCTGGCGGGCGAGATCGCGCGCCGGCATGGCAATCTCGGCATGGCCGCCGCCCCAATCGAGATAGAACTGGATGGGACCGCCGGCCAGAGCTTCGGTGCCTGGAACGTGGCAGGACTGAACCTCACCCTGACGGGCGACGCCAACGACTACGTGGGCAAGGGCATGACGGGCGGCCGCCTGGTCCTGCGGCCCCAGGACGGTGCCGGGTTCATCCCGCGGGAAACGGTCATCATCGGCAATACCTGTCTGTACGGTGCGACCGGCGGGGCGCTCTATGCGGCCGGGATGGCCGGGGAGCGATTCGCCGTGCGCAATTCGGGAGCCTCTGCCATCGTCGAGGGTGCGGGCGATCACTGCTGCGAATACATGACCGGCGGCGTCGTGGTCGTGCTCGGACGCACCGGCGTGAATTTCGGTGCCGGCATGACCGGCGGATTCGCCTACGTACTGGACGAGGAGCGGGACTTCGTGGATCGCTACAATCACGAGCTCATCGACATCCACCGCATCACGCCGGAGAGCATGGAAGCCCATCTCCACCATCTGCGCGGCCTCATCGAGCGTCACGCGTACTACACCGGCAGCGCCTGGGGCAATGAGCTGCTCGAGGATTTCCGCAGCTGGCTGCCGAAGTTCTGGGTCGTCAAACCCAAGGCCGCGGAACTCGGGTCTCTGCTCGAATCGCTGCGCGAAGCGGCCTGAGGAACTCACGATGGTCGAACGTCCATTGCAGTTCATGGAGATCCCGCGCCGGGATCCGGAGAAGGTCCCCGTCGAGGAACGTATCCGCGATTACCGGGAGATCTACGGCAACTACACCGCCGAGGAAGCGGCCGACCAGGCCGGGCGCTGCATCAATTGTGGCAACCCCTACTGCGAGTGGAAGTGCCCGGTACACAACTACATCCCCAACTGGCTGAAGCTGATCGACGAGGGCAACATCCTCCAGGCCGCCGAACTGAGTCATCAGACCAACTCGCTGCCGGAGGTGTGCGGCCGGGTCTGTCCCCAGGACCGTCTGTGCGAGGGCGCCTGCACCCTGAACGACGGCATCGGCGCGGTCAGTATCGGCAATATCGAGAAATACATCACCGACGAGGCGCTGAAGCTCGGCTGGCGGCCGGACCTCTCTCACGTCCAGCCGACGGGGCGACGGGTTGCCATCGTCGGTGCCGGCCCGGCGGGCCTCGCCGCGGCCGACGTACTCGCCCGCAACGGCGTCTCGCCGGTCGTCTACGACGCTTACTCCGAGATCGGCGGCCTGCT
>JARRPZ010000063.1:0-14152 GCA_037382365.1 Gammaproteobacteria bacterium | reverse complement strand
GGAAAGATCGCCCGAAAGCCCGCTCGCCGGCGTGGGAGACCACGTAGTCGACGGGACCGCCGGCCAGCGACGTCACCTCTTCGACGAAGGGCCCGCCGGCTGCCTCCCATTCCGCCCATTGGTCCGGCTCGTCCGGTACCGCCGTGAAGATGTCGGCCCAGCGTTCGTCCTTCCGGTTGACCGGCTCCCCGCCGTAGCGCCGCACCCGTTCCGCGCGCTCCTCCGAGGACACCATGCCCACCACGGTCAGGCCGGTCTGGCGGGCGCTGCGCAGGCACTCGAGACCGGTGCCCGTCGACGCACCCTCGACGAACAACCGCTTGCCGGGTTCCACGCCGAGCGTCGTGTAGAGCGCCCGGTGGATGGTGCCGAAAGTGAGCCCGTAGGAGCCGGCCTCCTCGATGGTGAGACCGCCGAGCTTCGGATGCAGCTGCGGGCCCTGGACGACCAGGAACTGGGCGTGGCTGCCGTCGTTCACTTCGTAGCCCTGTATGTGGAAGTCGGCTGCCATCGGGTCGAGGCCCTGGTCCGGGGAAACGAGTTCGCTCTGTCCGGAGTAGATCGTCACCAGCTGACCCACCGAGAGGCGTCCCTCACGGACCAGTTCCTCGCCGAGTTCCGCGACGAGTCCGACGCCGCCCGACCCCGTGACCTGCAGGTCCGCGTCCCGGTTGTCGAAGGGCGAGACCGGGATACCGGTGAGCGCCCAGATGTCGTTGAAATTGACCTCGGAGGCGAGCACGTACACCAGTGCCTCGTTTGGCCCGGGACGCGGCGTGTCGAAGACCAGCAGTTTCTCCGACTCTTCGGGATCGGCATGGCGGGGCAGGCCGGTCGCCGGGTCCTTGGTGACGCCCATGCCGTACTGATACTCCGGGACGGGTGTCACACCGGGGAAGAAGGCGGCATCGACAGGCAGCAGCCGACCCTCGGCCTCGAGGGCGCGCCGCGTATCCTCGTCGGCGTCAGGAGCCACCTCCCGGTAGCGCAACGGCAGCGGTGCACTGCGTCGCTCGAGGAATGCGCGGATGCCCGTCGGCCCCGATTCGGGATCGCATACCGCTTCCGCGAACAGTTCCGCCTCGTGGGCGAGGCCCGCGCGCTGGCCGTCCCGCGCCCCGACGGCCAGCGCATCCAGGATCCGTTCGACGGGCCGCGTGCGGCCGCTGGAGCGGAGCTGGGCGATGGCGGGTGCGATCCGCTCGTCCCCGGTGTAGTCCGCCGGGGCCGGCAGCGGCGATTCCCTGGAATCCAGGTATCGGGCGCGTTGCTCCATCGCGTCCACCAGGGGTCCGTCGCCGGCGAAGTACTGGCGCAGCCGTGCCATCGCGGCCGCGACGGGTCCCGTCCCGTCGCGGCCGATGACTTCGTCGACCAGCCCGATCGCCTGCGCTTCGTCGGCGTCCACGGCACGGCCGCTCAGTATCAGTCGCATGGCATCGACGAGGCCGTCCTCCCCGCGCCGATGGTGCAGTCGGCGCGGCAGCCGCTGGGTGCCGCCGTAGCCGGGGAGCAGATTCAGATTGATCTCCGGCTGACCGAAGCGGGCGTGGCCGTCCGCGATCACGTAGGCGCAGGCGAGCACCAGCTCGTTGCCACCGCCGAGGGCGGGACCGTTGGCGGCGGCGATGACGGGCTTGCCCATGTTCTCCAGGGTGGAGAATGCCGCATGCGCCGCGTTCGGCGGCGTGCGCGCGCTGTCCATGTCGCCCGCCTCGCCGACTTCCAGCAGTTCCTTTACGTCGGCGCCGGCAACGAATGCGCTCCGGGCGCCCGTGATCACGACCGCCGCCGTGTCCTCCCGGTTGGCGACGTGCTGCAGGACGGTGTTCAGTTCGTCGAGGCTGCGCTCGTTCAGGGAGTTCACGGGCGGATGGTCGATGACGATCAGGGCCACGCGGCGTCCCGGCGCGATCTCGTGATTCTCGACACGCAGGTATCGGTAGGTCTGGACGATGTCCCGGGCCTCGCCGAGCCGGCCGAAGGCGCGCCACTCGGCCACGGTGTTGCGGATCTCGTCCACCACTTCCGGATTGCGCAGCGTCGACAGGTCGCCGAGAGGCTCTTCCAGCAGGATCGCGCGCAGCGTCCGACGCATGTACTTGCCGGAGCGGGTCTCCGGGAAGGCGGAGACGACCAGGAAATCGGATGGCACGGCGGTGGATCCCTTCTCCGAACGGACCAGGGACTGCAGCCGTGCGAAATCGTCGTCCTGTAGTCGCTCGCCCGGCGCCGGGATCAGGAAGGCGATCGGTGTCTCGCCTTTCTCCTCGTGCGGGGCTCCGACGACCACCGCGTTGCCCACCGGCGAGTCCGCCCGCAGGACTTTGTCCCGGAGTATGGCACCCTCGATTTCCTCCGTGCCGATGCGGTGACCGGAGACATTGATCACGTCGTCGGAGCGGCCGTGCAGCGTGAAGCCGCCGTCCTCGTGCTGACGGGCGTAGTCACCCTGGGTGTAGGCGAGACCGTCGGCCCAGCGATTGAAATAGACCTCCGAGAAGCGTTCGACGTCCCCGCGCCAGTCCGGAGTGCCGAGCCGGTCCGCGTCGCCCCAGATGGTGCGGGCGAGGTAGGGGTACGGCCGTGTGATCACGAGTTCGCCTTTCTCGCCCGTCTCGGCGCGGCGCCAGCCGGTGGCCCGGCCCGTGTCGTCGGACTCGGTGGCGATACGCACCTCGGCGTCTATCCAGGGCAGCGGCCAGGTCTTCGCGTCCGGCGCCAGCGGCTTGAATCCGCCCCAGGGGCAGGAGAAGACGATGCCGCCGTGCTCGGTGGCCCAGTAGGAGTTCAGGTAGTGCTCGCAGATGCGATCCATCGCGAACTTCTGCACCGCGGGGGACACCGGCTCCGCGCAGAACGTGGCCGCCTTCAGTCCCGACATGTCACAGGCGGACATGTCCTCCGTGCTGGCCGGATCGGTCATCACGGCCTTGAGAAAGGTCGAACCCGCCTTGAAGAGGGTGGCACCGTGCCGCTCGATGATGGAGGAGAAACGCCCCGCATGCGGAAACAGCGGCGAGCCCTCGGCCACGATCGAGGTGACGCCGGTCGCGAGTGGCGCTGCGATGAGATAGGACTGGCCGGTGATCCAGCCCGGATCGGCGATGACATACAGACGGTCGTCTGAACGCGCGTCGAACACCATGCGCATGGTGTGCGATATGCCGGCGAGCCAGCCGCCGTGGGTATGCACGACGCCCTTCGGCTTGCCTGTCGAGCCGGACGTGTAGATGATGAACAGGGGCCAGTCGGCGTCGACCGGCAGCGCCGGATGGCTGGCGCAGAGCGCCTGATAGAGCGCACGATCGTCCAGGGTCAGCAGGCCCTCCACGTCGTCTGCGGCGAAGCCGGCGTCGCGGGCCCGCGCCAGGACCCGTTCGGTGGCCTCCGCCACCAGGTCTGGCGACCAGCGGTCCCGTGGCTGCACGACGATCTCCTGTCCGGTGTAGCGGACGACGACGACCTGCTCGACGACGTGGCCGACTTCCGCGAGACGTCGGGCGACGCTGGTACGGACCTCAGCGCTGCGTTCCGCGTTCAGGTCCGTTTCATCGGCCAGGGCCCGGCCGAGTTCCCGCATGACGTCGCTGCGTTCCACGGTGATCTCGCCGGTGAGCGCCTCACGCACCTTGCCGCCGAGACGGCCGGCGGTCTCGCCCAGGCCGAGTTCCTCGAGCACGGTGTCCAGGGCGCCGAGCGCCGATGGCAGCGGGATGAAGTTGTCCAGCGCGGCATCCGTGAAGGTCTCCTTGTAAGGCACGACCTCCGCGTTGCGGTAGCCACCGTCCGCAGTCACCACGACCCGCGCCCCCGCGTCCGCGATGCGGTCGGAGAGGGTCTTCGCCGAGAATCCGCCGAACACCGGCGTGTAGATGATACCGAGGCGCTTTGCGGCCTCCGTGTAGTAGAGCTGGTCGGGAATATTCGGCAGATTGAACGCGATTCGATCGCCTTTCCGGAGACCGAGCGATGACAGCACCTCGGCGCGGAGAACCGTCTCGACCAGCAGGCGCCGATAAGGGATCTCGAGCTGGAAGACGGGGCCGCCCCGGCCCTCGTTCCGTGACGGGTCCCAGCGGTCGCCCTCGAAGATGAAAGCCGCTTGGTCGCCGCGACCGTCGAGGACATGGCGGTCGACCTCGTTGAAGCAGGCGTTGGTCAGGGCGCCGGAGAACCAGCGATAGAACGGCGCGTCGCGATCATCGAAGCCCCGCTCCCAGGGGCGCCAGTCGGCGGAGACTCCGGCATTCCCGAGTGCTTCGCCGCTGTCCGCGTCGAATCCGCGCCATTCGCCGTCGAGGGGATCGCGGTTCAGCCAGCGGCCGCCATCCGGGTCGAACCAGTGCAGCTGGCTCGCTGCTATATCGCCGTGATAATCGCCCGGCGACTCCAGCGCCCTGCGCCGTTCCTCCCTCTCGTCGTCCTCGTCTTTCAGGCGCCCCCAGTCCGTGGCCCCTGCCTCGTTCTTATTCGACATAGTCACCCCGATGCTGCCCGGCCGGCGACCGGCCGCCTATAAAAGCAGGCACGGGGAGATGATGCAAGGGGGCGGCCGCGTGCGGGCCCGCCCCCGGGGTCAGCCGGCGGCTTCCCGCGCCTTGCGACGCCTTTTGGTCGCCGTCCACGCCAGTCCCTGGGCGTTCAGGTCGAGGTCCAGTTCGAGCAGATCCCACGTCCCGGCGCGACGACCCACGTCGCCCATCCCGTCCAGCAGACCGGCGAAGTAGTCGCGCAGGCGCGGCAGTATGTAGTCGTACAGGGCCTCGTCGTCGAGCGTGCTCGACTCCGCATCGAGCATCGTTCGCTCGGCGAACTCCAGGTGTCTCTGCAGCTGGCCGGCCGTCTCCTCGATGGCGGTCACGGCGCCGAAGTGCGTCGGATAGACGCGCGCCGGCCGTCGCTCGACGATGCGCTGGACGGCTTCTCTGGCGAGCGGTCCGTCGAAATCCGTCGGGCTGGTGGAGGGGATCGCGAAGGGGCCGGCACCCTGCAGCGCGGGGTAGTGCAGGCCGAAGGCATCGCCGGCGAAGATGCTGTCCGAACCGCTGTCGGCCACGCAGAAATGATGGTTGGCGTGTCCGCGGGTATGCAGGAAGGTGAGCTCGCGCTGGCCGAATCGCAGGGTCTCGCCGTCGTCCATCTCGCGCACGCGCGCCGCTGCGACGGGTTCGATGCGGCCGTACAGGCGTTCGAATTCGGCCTCGCCGTAGACGGCGCTGGCGCTCGCGACCAGCTTCTCCGGATCGATGATGTGGCGGGCCGCGCGCGGGTGGGCCAGCACGGTCGCGCCCGGGCAGGCGTCTGCGAGGGCGGAGGTCGCGCCGGCGTGATCCAGGTGCACGTGGGTCACGATGAGGTAGCGTACCTGTTCGGGCTCCAGTCCGGCGCCGTCGAGGGCCTCGAGCAAGCGGGGCATCGCATGGTTCGTGTTGTTGTCCACGAAAGCGGCTTCGTCGCCTTCGACGATCAGATACGCCGCCGCGAATTCCGGCCGATCCAGGTAATGGCAGTCGATGGTGATGATGTCGTCCATGGTCCTAGCTTCCGGGCTCGCGGCGGCAATAGCAAGACGGCGGCTGCTCCGATCTGCATCGCCCGGGTATCCTTGGCGTCACGGCAGACACCGGGGACACCGACATGACCGCGCAACCGCGAACCGACCCGCGTGCAGACGACCTGCGCCGCGCACTGACCGGACTGCTGGGCGCGGAGGCGGTCCTGATCGACGAATCCCTGCGCCGCTTCAACTCGGCCGACATCTATGCCGAGGGACCCACCGCAGCGCTGGTCATCCGTCCGGCGGATGCCGAGGGTCTCGCCGCCGCCGTGGCGACGGTCACCGACGCCGGCTACGGCGTCATCGGCCGCGGCGGCGGTACCAGTTACACCGGCGGCCTGTTACCCGACCGCGAGGCGACTGTCGTCATCGACACCGGAGCGCTCGATCGCATCGTCGAGATCGACCAGGAGGACATGGTCGTGTCCGTCGATGCCGGCGTCACCTGGGAGGCACTGCATGTCGCGCTGAAGGACACGGCCGTGCAGGTGCCTTTCCGGGGCCCGCTGTCCGGAGCCCGCGCGACCATCGGCGGATCGCTCTCCCAGAACGCGATCCTCTGGGGGTCGGGCGTCCATGGCGTGTCCGCCGAGAGCGTCCTGAGCCTGCAGGTGGCGCTCGCCGACGGCACGCTGCTCGAGACGGGCTCGGCGTCGGTGGGCGCGAAGCCGTTTTTCCGGCAGTACGGTCCGGACCTGACCGGGCTGTTCCTCGGCGACAGCGGCGCCCTCGGTATCAAGACCCGCGCCGTGCTCCGCCTGATGCGCCGGCCCGGTGCGCTGCGATTCGCCTCCTTCAACTTCGACGGGCGGCGGAAACTCTGCCGGGCGATGACCAGCCTCGCCCGGGAAGGCGTCGCCGCCACCTGTTTCGGCATGGATCCGATGCTGCAGTACCAGCGCATCCGGCGCGCCTCCGTTTCCCAGGGTGTGAGCGCCCTGAAGGGCGTGATCGGCGCGGCGGACGATACCTTCAGCGGCATCCGCAGGGCCATGCGCATCGCGGTCGGCGGACGCCGCTTCATCGACGAGAACGGCTATTCGCTCCACCTCGTCATCGAGGCGGAGGATCAGGGGAGCGCAGACGCGAAGCTCGAGTCGGCCCGGCGGATCTGTCTGGCAGAGGGCACCGATATCGGCAGTGCCGTGCCGACCATGTTGCACGGTGCGCCCTTCGTGCCCATGACCAGCGCCATCGGGCCCGAGGGCGAGCGCTGGGCACCCATGCACGGTCTCTTCGCGCTGTCCGATGCGGACGAGGCCTGGGAGCGCATCGAGGCGCTGATCGACGACCATGCGGCTCGATTCGATCGGCTGGGTATCGTCGCCGGGGTCCTGCTGGCCACCGTCTCGACGACCACCTTCGTGATCGAGCCCGTGTTCTACTGGCCGGGACCGCGGACTGTCTGGTACGAGCACGTCCTGTCTTCCGCCGAGCGGGCGAAATTCCGGGACTTCCCGGCGGATCCGGAGGTCGACGCGGCGGTGGAAGAGATGCGGGAACGGCTGAACCGGCTGTTCGATGATCTGGGCGCCGCTCATCTGCAGATCGGCAAGGAATATCATTACCGTGAGCGGCTCGGGAAGGTGCCCGCCGCGCTCCTGACAGCCATCAAGCAGGCCGTGGATCCGAAAGGGCTCATGAATCCGGGCGCGCTGGGATTCCCGCGGCACGCACCGGAAGATATCCTGTGATCATTCAGGAGGGGCTTCAGCCCCGACCGCTCGTCGCGGCGGCAGCGAGTTCCTCGAACTCGGCCTGCAGGCAGTCGGCATAGAATGCCGGGTCCGGCATCATCCTCCGGTCACTGACGAAAGCGATCGCGAGCCGGCCGTCGTAGGTCGTGACCGTGTGCGCCAGGCCCAGATCGTCCATGATCGAGGCCATGCCCGTGAACGCGAGCAGTCGCGCACCGCACAGGTAGAGCGGTCTGTCGGGCCCGGGCGTCATGCTCACCACCAGGTTGTGATTCTTGCGGTACTGCCGGCCCGGTCCCAGGTTGGCCGAGATCGTCCGGGCCGCCAGATTCATCGTGGTCGCCGGCAGGCTGTCCTGCAGTTCGTCCATCTCTTCGGCATCCAGCGCGCTGCTCATGCGGCTCGCCTCGATCTCTCCGTGGACGCCGGCCAGCCTCGCCATCGGATCCGCCACATCCGTCATCAGCCTGATCCGTGCCAGGCGCACCCGGTGCCCGGGGATGCCTTCCTCTGCGTCTTCCACCTGATGGATCGGCAGCAGGGCCCAGAGAGTGGCGACCGGCAGCTCGTCCTTCGATTCGAGATAGCGGCGCACGGCGCCTCCGCAGATGGCGACTGCCACGTCCCCCACGGTGCCCAGCCGCACGGTAGCGGCGATACGCTCGACGGCCGCGATGTCGAAGAACCGGGCATCCCAGACCCGGTGCGGGCTGATTCGGTGATCGAACCGGGTCACGGGAGCCGGCCCGTGGTCAGTATGCAGGAGATCGCCGGGTCGCAGCCGCCGGCTGCCGACGACCGGCAGCCGGTCGATCAGCGTCTGTCCCGTCTCGAGGATCTTGGTCGTGTTGTTGAACCAGGACAGCAGCATCAGTCCGCCGAGACCCGGTTCTTTCTCCGGATGCCAGCGGGTTGCACGCCGCACGGCCGACGGCTGCGGTTCGAGGTCGTGCAGTGCGATCGTGAAGTCTTCCTCGGTCACATCGTCCACGGCCGCGTGATGCACCTTCGTCATCACCGCGAAGGCGCCGGGCGGCAGGCCCTCGACGGCGTCGAGACCCTCGATGACGTACATCTCCCAGGGCGGACGGGTCATATCCAGCGGCCGGGCATGCAGGCGAGACAGCTGTATGCACAGGTGGCGCCAGTCGCCGGGTTCGGGCAGCGCGATGTGCCGAAGGTGGAAGTCGAGTTCGAAATCGGCATCTTCGATCCACCACGGGTAGTCCAGATCGAATGGCACCCGCATGAGGCGCCGGCGGAACAGCCGGGAGACGTCCAGCCGATTCTCCATGTGGTCCCGGATCGCCCCGAAGTCGAGCTCGCCGCCGGCGGCAGTTGCCGGATCGTAGATATAGACGGTGGAGACGTGCTGGTGCCGGCCCGGACGGTCGGAATAGAGGAAGAACGCGTCGGCTCCGCTGAGTTGTCTCATGTTCGACTCCCGCCGGCAATTGTACGCTCTATGGCCTGGTCGTAGTGGCGCTGCACGAGCGCCAGCGCCGCCGAGAGCTGCCGCGTCCGGGCCAGGAATGCCTGCCGCGCGACTGCCGCGTCCCCATCCGTGCCGCCGATGAGGCCGCGGTGCCGTGCGAGCCGCAGCGCATTTGCGAACAGTGGCCCGGAGAGCGCGGACTCGCTGCCGATCTGCCGCCGGCGCAGCATCTGGCCGCCGGTCTTCATGCAGGCATCGGAGAGTCGCGCATCGTCGTCGATCGCATCCCCGGCCACGAGCACGTTAGCCAGGACGTGGTACGCCTCGACGAACGAGCGCAGCACGCTGTGGCCGAACAACGGCGGGGTCGCCGCGTAAGGCGCCCGCGATGTCCGCCAGCCGGGGTAGCGGCTGTCCAGATAGGCAACGCCATCGGCGACGAAAGCCGCCTTCCCCGGAAAGAAGAACTCGAACTTCAGGAGGTCCCGTATGCCCACTATCCCGGCGCGCACCGCTGCGGCCCGATCTTCGGCGGGCTGCGCGATCGTCGCCGCGAGCGCCAGTTCTGCCACCGCACTGGCCAGGAAGTAATGGATAATGGTGTTGCGGTAATAGGCCGCGGCCAGTTCCTTGCCCGGCGAGATGCGCCAGACGGGCTCCGTGCCGTCCTCGTAGGCCTCCAGGAGTCCGGTGCGGGCGAGCGTGCCGAGCGTCGCATGCAGCTCCTCGCCCGTCTCCCGGGCCAGGCCCGATGTGCGCGGCAGTTTCCCCGATTCGATGAGGCCCAGCACCTCCGTCGCTTGCGCCCGTATCTCGCCCTCGGTGAGTGCGCGCCCGTCCGCGCCGAGCAGGACGAGGGTCACGAGGTCCGTGCCGTTGATCGGCGTCGCGTGCTCGATGCGGTTGCACACCTCGAAGGCGAGCTTCTGTATCCGCACGCGTTCCGCCGGGCTGTCCGGGTCGAACAGGCCGGCGCTCAGGTCGACGGTGTCCGACAGCGCCAGCGGTTCGGCGAAGCGCACATGGATCCGGCCGCAGGGGGCCTGCATGCCACGGATGTAGCCGAGGAACCATCCGAGCGACTCCCGGCGCTTCGGCAGACCTTTCTGCATCGCGGAATAATCATCGATCTCCGCGATCTGGTCGAAGCTGATGGAAACCGGCACCAGCAATGCGTCCGCACTCGCGTTACGGCGACAGGCGTCGACGACCCACTGGATGAGACCGAGCTGCGGCGGATTCAGCTTGCCGGTGCGCGAGCGCGTACCCTCGATGGACCAGGACAGGGGCAATCGCCGTTCCACCAGATAGTCGATGTAATGGCGGAACACGAGCCGGTAGACATCGTCGTTGCGAAAACTGCGGCGCAGGAATATCGCGCCGGAGCGCTTCGCCAGCGGGCCGAATAGCGGGAAGTTCATGTTGATCCCGGCGAAGCTGAGCGGCTGCGGGCGGAACTCCTCGTCGTACAGCGCCCGCATGAACACGAAGCTGTCCAGATGTGACTTGTGGGACCAGAGGAAGATCAAGGGATGGCGCCCGGACAAGTGTTTCAGTTCCGCCAGCCTGTCCCTGTTGACGTCGAGCGCGGGATCGTAGCTGCGGCCGATCACGAAACGGGCCAGGCGGGCGACCCGGTCCAGCTGACGCTCTTCCGGATGCACCGCCATCTCCTCGAGGCAGGTGGCCGCGTATTCCCGCGCCTCTGCCAGCGGGCGGGCGCCGCGCGCGGCCAGTTCGGCCAGCGCCTCGCGGAAGCGCGGCCGATCCAGAATTTCGCGTTCCCGCAGGCGCGGGACGCGCGGCGGGATGTCCGCCGGCTGATTCATCTGCCCGCCGGTGTCTCCCACCGGCCCAGCGTCTCCAGGAACTGCTCGCGGATGCGACGCGTCTGGGGTGCCACGTTACGCGCCGTCCAGCCCTCCGTCGGCACCGGAGGCAGAACGGTGACCTTCACCTCGGCCGGCCGGACCACGAAGCCGCCACTCGGCAGTGCGTCCAGCGCGTTGTGGATGACGACGGGCACGATCGGCACCCCCGACTCTCTGGCCAGGTGGAAGGCGCCGCGCTTGAACTCGCCGATGCGCCCGTCCCGGCTCCGGGTGCCTTCGGGTGCGATCGCGACCGAGCGGCCCTCCCGGAGTGCTGCCAATGCGGGCTGCAGTGCGTCGCGGGGGTCGCCCACGTTCTGCCGGTCGACGAATACCGCGCCCGCCGCCGTGAGGGCGGGTCCGAGGAACGGCTGGCGCTGCACCTCCTTCTTCGCGATGCCGACGATGTCTTGCCGGAGGAGTTTCGCCACGATCAGGACATCCATCGCGCTCTGATGATTGAAGACGAATACGGCGGGGCGCTCGGACCAGAGATGCTCTTCGCCTTCGACCATCAGCTTCAGGCGTGCGATCACGGGCGCCAGATTCGTCCATGCGGCCAGGGAGAAATTCAGGGCGTCGCGGCTGCTCGCGCCGAGCAGGCGCAGCGGCAGGCCGGCCGCGAAGCTCGGCAGGATGCTGCCGAATGTCGTCACCGTGCGGGCGACGTCGAGGGGGCCGACGGCACCCCGGCTCTCGAAGTCGTATACGGGCCATCCACTGCGCTCCGCCGTCCTCCTGAGCGTGCGGTCCGGATTCACCGCCACCGGATGGCCGACGGCTTCCAGCAGCGGCAGGTCCTCGCTGCCATTCGAATAGAAGTAACTCCTGCGGAGCGTGATCCTCTTCCGGCGGGCAAAAGCCCGCACGGCGGTGAGCTTGTTCGGTCCGTAGCAGGGCTCGCCACGGATACTGCCGGTGAAACGACCGCCCGTCACCCCGAGTTCCGTGCACAGGAGGTGCTCGATGCCGAGGTGTTCCGCGAGGGGTTGCGCCTGGTAGCGCGTCGCCGACGTGACGATCGCGATCGTGTGCCCCCGGTCCCGATGAGCACGCAGGAGCGCCCTAATCTCCGGGAAGACGTGGCCGAGCAGCCGCTCCCGGGATACCTTCTGCCCGAGCCGGACGAGATCGCTCTCGGGCTGTCCGCGGAGATTGGCGACGGAGGCGGCCATGCCGTCCTCGAAATTGCCCGTCTTCAGCAGGTAACGGGCCGACAGCGTAACGAGGTCGCGGAATTCGTCGAGGCTGACCTGGCCTGCCTTCAACCGCTCGACGAACATGTCGGTGACGGAGTGGCTGGCGATGATCGTGCCGTCGAGATCGAAGAACGCGCCGACGCTCCGTCCGCCACCGCCTTCTCTGACGTTGCGCGTCACCGCCGCGTAGGGCTCGGTGGCCATGCTGCATGCTCCGTCGGGTATGGCCGGTCATATTAGGCCGAGAGCCGGAGGCCGACAATTCGTGCTGGCCGTAGCGCGGACCTGCCGACACCGGAGCGCCGCGGCCGCGGTTACAATGGAGGTTCGTTCACCGGGACGGGGGTCGCTGATGCCGGACGGCCAGGATATCGACACCGGGCGGGTCACGCCGCCGTTCCTCGGTTTCGCCTTCGCCGAACTGCCAAGGGCCATCCTGGAGTTCATGTGCCTGCTTCCGGCGCATCCCCTGGTGCGGATGGCGCCCCGCGGCGACGGGCATCCGGTCATCACGGTGCCGGGCTTCCGTGGTAACGATACCTCGATGCTGGTGCTGCGCCGTTACCTCGGACACTGGGGATACGACCCTCGTCCGTGGGGGCTCGGGACCAATCTCGGCATCGGCTATGACCGCACGGATTATGAGGAGCGCTTCGTGGCCCAGGTGGAACGCATCGCGGGCGAGACGGGTCGCAAGGTGAGCCTGATCGGCTGGAGCCAGGGGGGCGTGATAGCGCGGCAGGCGGCCAAACGCCGCGGCGATCTGGTCCGCCAGCTCATCACGCTGGGGAGCCCGATCGGTGACACGCCAGAGGCCACGACCATCTGGCGCATCTACCAGCGCACCTCCGCGGAGGATATTACGCCGGAACTGCTGGAGTTTCTGCGCGAGGTGGCCACGCCGGTGCCGGACGTGCGCTGCACCTGCATCTTCAGCCATACCGACGGCGTCGTAGCGCCGGCGATTGCCCAGGACAGAGTGTCGCCGCTCGCCGAGAATATCAGCGTCGTGGCGAGTCACTTCGGCATGGCCGTGAATCCGGCGGTACTCTACATCGTCGCGGATCGGCTGGCGCAGACCGAGGACGGCTGGCGCGCATTCAATACCAGTCCCGTCGCCCGGTTCCTGCACCGATGAGGCGCCGAGGGCGGCGCGAGGGAATACCGATATGCTGAAACAATTGTCCGGTCTGGACTCGATGTTCCTGTACGCGGAGACCGAAAGGACGCCGCTGGAAGTGAGCTCGCTGCAGATCTACGATCCGTCGACCCACCCGGACGGTCGGATGAAATTCACCGAGATTCTCGCCACGTTCGCGGACCGTATCGAGCGCTCCAAGGTATTCCGGCGCAAACTGCTAACCGTGCCGCTGGCGCTCGACTATCCCTACTGGGTGGAAGACGACGAATTCGATCTCGAGTACCACGTCCGCCGCATCCGGCTGCCGAAGCCGGGCGACTGGCGGCAGCTCATGCGCCTCGTTGGCCGGCTGCAGTCCCAGCAGCTGGACCCCGCCCGGCCGCTGTGGTTCGTCTACATCATCGAAGGGCTGGATGACGTGCGGGACGTGAAGCCCGGCTGCTTCGCCATGTTCATGAAGATGCACCACGCCACCATCGACGGCGTCAGCGGCCAGGAGATCCAGGCGGCCCTCCACGATTTCGAACCGGTGCCGGCGGACGCCTCCCGTTACGAGGTGGGGAGCCTCACCAGAGGCCGCAGGCCGGGCCGCGCCCGATTGCTGCTGCGCAGCCCCGTGAGCAACCTCATGAAATCGCTCCGCCTCGGCGGTGCGGTCGCCGCCGCGGTGCCGGGATTGGCGAAAGCCGGCCTCGCGAGCCTGCGCAAGGAGCGCAGCGCGGTGCCGAAGACCGTCTTCAATCGCGGGCGGGTATCGCCGGGTCGGGTGGTCGACGGTCGACTGTACGATCTGGCGGAGGTGAAAGCGGTCTCCAGGGCGCTCGGCGACAGCACGATTAACGATGTCGTGCTGGCCGTGGTGGCCGGTGCGCTGCGCCGATATCTCGCAGCGCACGACGAGTTGCCCGACCAGACGCTGGTGGCCGCCGTCCCGGTGAATGTGCGGGGCGAGGGAGACCACGGTCACGAAGTGGATAACCTGGTTAGCGCCATGATGACGGCGCTGCATACCGAGATCGCGGACCCCGTGGAGCGCGTCCGCGCCGTCCACGAGAGCACCCGGGAGGCCAAGGCGCTGATGGAGGCGATCGGTCCGCGGACGATGGCGGAGATTCCGATGAATCTGCCCTCACCGATCGCCCGTGGACTCTTCCCCGTCGTGATGGAACTCGCGGCGCGTACGGGCGCGGTGCCCTTCAACACGATGGTCACGAACGTCGCCGGTATCCAGAAGCCGGTCTATCTCGCC
>JARRPZ010000062.1:0-39308 GCA_037382365.1 Gammaproteobacteria bacterium | reverse complement strand
TGGACGATGGGAGAATGAAACACGGCGTCGTCTGCCAGTATCGCGTCGAGGGCATTGGTATCCTGCTCTTCGACGATTCGATGCCAGCGCTCCAGGACGGCCGGTCTTTCCGCACGTTCGCTCATGACCGCGTCAGGATTTGTGGCGCCCGATCGGGCCGAGCCGCTCGAGTTCTCCGTCGACGAACCGACGGAAATCCGGTGAAGCGCTCTTGGAACCGAAGTCCTGCCACCACTGGCGTACCCCCTCGGCCTGCAGCCAGTAGATCAGATGAGCCCTGCCTTCCTGCCATTGATATTCCTCCAGCGTTCCCGTCTCATGCTGGTAATAGAGGTCGGAGAAGTACCAGAAGGCCTTCTGGGCCAGATTCGAGAAGCGGTACAGGTCCTGGTCTTTCAGGCTCCAGTAACTCTTGCGGCCGTGGCGGTAGATGTCCTGCAGGTCCGGGTTCTGGATGATGAGATCCGCGAAGTTGCCGTGAGTCGAGACGGGACCGCGCTGCAGGTTTGTGCGCAGCGCGCGGGTATTCTCCCGGACATGGCGTGTCAGCAGGACGACCGCGACGATCACGCCGATGCTCGCCGCCAGACTGGCGAGGGCCGTTACCATCATCCAGTTCATGGCTTCGCTCCCGTCCTCTGATGCAGCCCAGTGTAACCCGGCGCACCGTCATTCCCACTATCGCAGCGCATTGTGTAGTATCCCGGGGGAGTCGCCCCGGGCCCGGCCGGGCCCGTTCCGGGCGAACGGTTCAGATCATCGAGACACCGGGGGTAGATAACGATGCAAGGCCTCATGATGCAGATGCCGCTGCTGATATCGTCCATCGCGACGCATGCAGAGCGGTTCCACGGCGATTCGGAAATCGTATCCGTGACGGCGGACAATCCGCTGCACCGCTACACCTATCGGGACTGTTTCCGCCGCTCCCGCAAGCTTGCCAATGCCCTGGAGCGGGCCGGCATCGGCCTGGGCGACCGGGTCGCCACCCTGGCCTGGAACGATTACCGCCACATGGAGGCGTACTACGCGATTTCCGGCATCGGTGCCGTCTGCCATACCATCAATCCCCGGCTGTTCCCGGAACAGCTGGTCTACATCATCAACCATGCGGAAGACCGGCTGCTGTTCACGGACCCCCTGTTCGTGCCGCTGCTCGAGAAGCTCGCGGATCAGATCGGCGGGATCGAACGCTTCGTCGTCCTCACCGACGACGACCACATGCCGGAGACCAGCCTCGCCGGGGCGATCTCCTACGAGCGTTTCATCGCGGACGAGAGCGACCGGTTCGACTGGCCGGAGTTCGACGAGAACACGGCCTCCGGGCTCTGCTACACCTCGGGCACGACCGGCAATCCCAAAGGCGTGCTCTACAGCCATCGTTCGACCGTGCTGCATGCCTACGCGGGACTGATGCCCGACATACTGAACATGTCCGCGGCGGACACGGTACTGCCCGTCGTGCCGCTGTTCCACGTCAATGCCTGGGGTATCCCCTACGCCGCTCCCATCGTCGGTGCGAAACTGGTATTCCCCGGCCCGAAGATGGGCGATGGCGAGGCGCTCTATCAGTTGATGGAATCCGAGCAGGTGACCCTCGCCCTGGGCGTGCCGACGGTCTGGCTCGCGCTGCTCCAGTACATGGACAAGGCGGGCGTGACCACCAGCACCCTGCAGCGCACCCTGGTCGGCGGCGCGGCCGTGCCGGAGTCCATGATCCGCGAGTTCGACCAGAAGCACGGTGTCACGGTCCAGCAGGGTTGGGGCATGACCGAGATGAGCCCGCTCGGCGTAGTCAATGTACTGAAGCCGCATCAGAAAGAGCTGCCGAAGGAGCAGCAGTACCGGATCCTGGCGAAGGCCGGCCGGGGCATCTACGGCTGCGAAATGAAGGTCGTGGACGAAGAGGGTAACGAACTGCCCTGGGACGGCAAGTCGTCCGGTGCTCTGCGGGTGCGCGGACCATGGATCTGCAGCGATTACTTCAAGATGGAAGGCGAGAGCGACGCCCATACGGAGCCGGGCTGGTTCGACACCGGCGACGTGGCCAACATCGACGCAGACGGTTTCCTGACGATCACCGACCGGACGAAGGACGTCATCAAGTCGGGTGGCGAGTGGATCAGCTCCATCGACCTCGAGAATGCCGCCATGGGGCATCCGGTGGTGGCGGAAGCCGCAGTGATCGGCGTCGCACACCCGAAGTGGACCGAACGGCCGCTGCTGATCGTCGTCTGCAAGGAAAGCCAGAAGGTCTCCAAGGAGGACATGCTGTCCTTCCTGGAGGACAAGGTGGCACGGTGGTGGCTGCCGGACGATGTCGTGTTCGTCGACGAGATCCCGCATACGGCGACCGGCAAGATCCTGAAGACGGAACTTCGCGAGCGATTCGGCGATTACACGTTGCCGGCCGAAAAGGCCTCCTGAGCGGGGACCGACGTCTTTTTCCGTGAACCGGTGCCGGGCGGCGGCCCGGCCGCACCGGTATAGTCTGGCGCGTCAATGACCAGCGGAGATCGGCAGACATGACCGAGGAGCAGCGCCTGCATGGCATGAAGGCGGTCGTCACCGGCGCGGCCGGAGGCATCGGGGAGGCCGTGTCCCTGCTGTTCGCGAAGCACGGTGCCGAAGTCCTGGCAGTGGATCTGCCGGACAGCGGCCTGGAGCAGGCCTTCCGCCGCCGCGACAGCATCATCACCCTGCCGCAGGACGTGACCGCGGATGACGCGACCGCGGTGATCACCGAGACCGTGGCGAAGCGCCTCGGTGGCCTCGACATACTGGTGAACAGTGCCGGGGTCTGTCCGATCGCGCCGGTGGAATCGCTGACGGATGAAGACTGGCAGCATGCGATGGACGTCAATGTCACGGCGATGTTCCGCTTGTGCCGCGCGGCGGTCCCGTTCATGCGGAAGAGCCCGGCAGGCCGGATCATCAACGTTGGCTCCGTGATGTCCAAATTCGGAGCCGCCGACATGGCGGCCTACGCAGCTTCCAAGCATGCCGTGGCCGGTCTGACGAAGACCCTGGCGAGTGAACTCGGTCGTGACGGCATCACGGCGAACTTCCTGTTGCCGGGTGCCATCGTCACGTCGACGACCCGCCAGGCTTTCCGGGCCGATCGGGAATTCCGGGACTTCTGGATCCACAAGTCCGCCTCCGGACGGCTCGGCGAGCCGCTGGACGTTGCGAAGGTGGCCCTGTTCCTCGCCTCCGACGATGCGGCATTCGTCAGCGGTCAGGGCATCCTGGTGGACGGCGGCGCCATGCAGTCGACTTAGTCCCCGCCGCCCAGTTTCTCCTCCAGGGCGGACAGGAAAAGCCCGATCCGGCGGGCATTCGTGCCGAGATCGCTGCGCCCCACCCGGGACTTCGAGCGTACGTCCACCGCCGTACCAGCGTCGATGCGCTGCGCCCTCACGACCACGTCGTCGCGGAATCCGAACCAGAATGTGGTGTCCACTGCCTCCAGGCGACCCGCGCGGGGTTCCGATGCGATCACCTCCCAGCCCAGGGCTCGAGCGATCTCCCGGGCCTCGGCGATGACCGCCTCCGGCGCTTCGTCGACGATCAGTGTTTGCACCCCCGGATAGGCGCGGCGTTGCATCTCCGCGTTTTCCGGGCCGGGCCAGGCAGCGGGATTCGGTGCGTTCGCCCGCAGCGGGGCGATGGCGGAAAATGTCGGCGGATCCTCGAGATCCGTGCTGATATCGTGGATCGGGGGCACGCTCCGCGCTTTCGCGAACCAGCCATAGAGTTGCAGGGAGATGACCGCACCGAGCGCGACGGCGAGCACCGCGCTGGCGAACGCCGGTCGTCCCGGCGTACCGAGGATGCCGAAGAGGGCGATGATGCCGAGGAGCAGGGCGAGGGCCGCCAGTGCACCGCCGGCCATCGCGAGCCATATGCCCGGCATGACGCCGACGAGCCCCAGACGATGGCCCGGTCCCGCGACCACGAGGGCGAGCCCGGCGAACAGTGCCAGATAGAACGAAGCGCGTCCCAGCCGCCCCGGCCAGGTGCGCGAACTCCCGAGTCGATCAGCCATCCTGTTCCTCCCGGCTCAAACCGTCACTATAAACGCGCCGCCGTCGACTCGTCGATGGACCGGCACGCCGTGTCTGCGGAGCGCCCGGATGGACGCCGTACTCGCCGATCTCGTGCACCTGCTGCGTCTCGAACGCATCGAGGACAACATCTTCCGGGGTGACAGCCGCGATATCGGCAGCGCCCAGGTCTTCGGCGGCCAGGTGCTGGGGCAGGCGCTGTCGGCCGCACACCACACGGTCGAGGGACGCACGGCACACTCGATGCACGCCTATTTCCTGCGTCGCGGCGACATGGAAGCGCCGATCGTCTATCACGTCGATCGCGCTCGGGATGGACGCAGTTTCTCGGTAAGGCGGGTGGTCGCCATCCAGCATGGCCGGCCCATATTCAACATGTCGGCCTCCTTCCAGGTGCCGGAGGAGGGCCTGACGCATCAGGCGGCGATGCCGGAAGTGCCGCCGCCCGAGGAATTGAGGGATTCGCTCGAGATCGCTTCCGAGATCATCGACACGCTGCCGGAGAAGATGCGCCGCTTCCACACCCAGAAGCGGCCTTTCGAATTCCGTCCGGTACGCGCGCCGAATTTCCTGAAGGCCGAGAAGTTGCCGCCGACGAAACAGGTGTGGGTCCGGGCGGTGGACAGTCTGCCGGACGATGCCAACCTGCACCGGAATCTGCTCGCCTATTTCTCGGACTACGAATTGCTCGGCACGGCGACTCTGCCCCACGGCCTGCGCTGGGGCTCGGGCACAGTGCAGATGGCGAGCCTGGACCACGCGGTGTGGTTCCATCGCGCCGCGCGGGTCGACGAATGGCTCCTGTACAGCTTCGACAGCCCGAATGCCTCGGGCGCCCGGGGATTCGCCCGCGGGGAGATTTTCACCCGCCAGGGTACCCTGGTGGCTTCCACGGCCCAGGAGGGGCTGATACGGATCTGGCGCGAACCACTGGAGCGCAAGCGCAGAAGCCCGGCCGCCCAGGACTGAGCCCGGCGTGCGGGAGTATTTCGCCTGGTACCTGTCGGCGCGCATGCCCTTCGTGGCACGCGCGCTGTACGGCCGGGAGCTGCGTGCCTGGACCCTTTTCTCGTTCGGTCTCGGGGCGGTGGAAGGCGGCGTCGTCGGCGTGATCGCGAAGAATGCGTTCGAGGGAGCCGTGGGCGACCTGGTGCTGAACCAGAGTGTGGCCATCGTCGCCGGTGCGCCCGCTTTCGCGAACATCCTGTCTTTCATGTGGGCGGGCATCGCCAGCGGGCGGGACAAGGTGCGGGTCCTGACCGGGCTGAAACTCGCCGCCGGAGTGAGCCTGGCGGCCATCGCAATTGCCCCCATCAACGGCTGGGGCCTCCTGGTCTTCGTGGCCGGCGTCATCGGAGCGCGACTGTTCTGGTCCGGCATCGTCACCGTCCGTTCTGCGATCTGGCGCGCGAACTATCCCCGGCACGTGCGTGGCAACTTCACCGCCCGCGTCACCGTGCTCGCCGCGCTGGGTATGGCGTGCACCGGTATCGTCACCGGTCTCCTCCTGGACCGCGATCCCCTGGCATTCCGCTATGTGTATCCCGTCGCCGCCCTGGCCATGTTCAGCGGCATGGCGATGTATGCACGGGTCCGCGTCCGCGGCCATCGCCGACTGCTCGCGGCCGAGCGGGCCGAGCAGGCGGGGCCGGGACGGCGGCGCCCGACCGATCTGTTCGGCATCCTGCGCACGGACCACGATTACCGCCGCTATCTGACCTGGATGTTCGTGTTCGGCAGCGGCAACCTGATGATCGTCGCACAGCTCGTCGTCATCCTGAACGAGCAGCTCGGGTTGTCGCGGCTGCAGCAGATGCTGATCACCTCGTCGATCCCCTTCGCCGTGATCCCGCTGTCCATACCGCTGTGGGCGCGTTACTTCGACCGCGTCCACATCGTCCGCTACCGGGCGGTGCAGAGCTGGTCATTCGTGGCCGCGATGACCGCGTTCCTGGTGGGTGTCTTCACCCGTGAGCCTGCGGTGCTGTGGCTCGGCGCGGCGCTCCTCGGCACCGGCTACGCAGGTGGGCGGCTCGGCTGGAACCTGGGTCACAACGATTTCGCGTCCGACGCCCGTGCCACGGAGTACATGGGATTGCACGTCACGCTGACGGGCGTGCGCGGCATGGTGGCGCCGCTGGTCGGTGTCGGTGCGTACCAGGTCCTGCAGGGAATCGAGGAAGGGCTGGGCGTCTACGCTCTGTTCCTGCCGCTGGCGCTCACTACGATCGGGGCACTCGGCTTCGTCCGACTGCGGTATCAGCTCACCGGGGCCTGAGCCTCCCGATCACGCGAGGTCCCGCCGGTAGCGCTTCGCGTTCTCGACGTAGTGGTCGGCCGAATGGCCGATGAGGGCGATCTCGTCCTCGGTGAGTTCCCGCACGACCTTCGCCGGGGCACCCAGGATCAGCACGCCATCGGGGAATTCCTTGCCCTCGGTGACGAGGCTGTTGGCACCGAGGATCGAGCGGGCGCCGATACGCGCGCCATTGAGGATGATGCTGCCGATCCCGATGAGGCTGTCGGCACCGACGCTGCAGCCGTGCAGCATGACCTTGTGCCCGATCGTCACCCGGTCGCCAACGGTGAGCGGATACCCCATGTCGGTGTGCATCACGCTCCCGTCCTGCACGTTGGAACGCTCACCGATCTCTATCCACTCGTTGTCGCCGCGGAGCACGGACTGGAACCACACGCTCGCGTCGGCCTTCAGTCGTACCCGGCCGATCACCCGGGCATCGGGCGCCACCCAGGCGTCGGCGTCGATATCCGGCTTCGCATCTCCGAGTTGGTGGATCATGTCGGCTCCTCCCGTTCAGCCTTTCGCCTGATTGGCCACCGCGGCGGCGGCCTGCGCCACCGCTTCCGGATCACCGAGGAACTCCCGGCCCAGCGGCTTCAGCTCCGCGTCCAGTTCGTAGGACAGCGGGACGCCGGTCGGGATGTTGAAACCGGTGATCTCCTCGTCCGACATGCCGTCGAGCATCTTCACGAGTGCGCGCAGGCTGTTGCCGTGAGCGGCGATCAGAACGTGCCGCCCCGCCAGCAGGTCGGGGGCGATCACGTCGTCCCAGTAGGGCACGACGCGTTCCAGCGTGCTCTTCAGGGACTCGGTAGCCGGCAGGTCCGCGATGCCCGCGTAGCGCCGGTCGAAGCGGGGATGACGCTCGTCGTCCGCTTCGAGCGGCGGTGGCGGCGTGTCGTAGCTCCGCCGCCAGACATGCACCTGTTCGTCGCCGTATTTCTCCGCCGTCTCCGCCTTGTTGAGGCCCTGCAGCGCTCCGTAGTGGCGCTCGTTCAGGCGCCAGCTACGGTGCACGGGTATCCACATCAGGTCCATCTCGTCCAGCATGAGCCAGAGCGTGCGGATCGCCCGCTTCAGCACCGAGGTGTAAGCGACGTCGAAGGCGAAGCCGGCCTCCGTGAGCAGGCGGCCGGCCGACCGGGCCTCCTCGATGCCTTTCTCGGTCAGGTCCACGTCGGTCCAGCCGGTGAACAGGTTCTTCAGGTTCCAGTCGCTCTGCCCGTGCCGGCAGAGAATCAGTTTTCCAGGCATGTCGGTCGTGTCCTCCGTCGCCGGGCGGCGGCCCCGCCTGTCAGGTGGTATGAACGATGTAGTTCCCGCGGGCGTCGTCGAAATCGATGCGGATGAGCTTCTGTTTCTGCGCCGTCTCGAGTAGTTCGGAGAAGTTGCGGAAACCGTAGTAGTTCTCGTTGAAGCCGGGATGCACGCGCCGCATGGTCTGCTTGACCATCGAGCCCCAGAGGGGGTCGTAGTCCGCCTCCAGCGAGTCGACGATCTCGACAAGCATGTCCAGCGCCTCCTGACGCTTGCCGTTGGCGCCGCTCTTCTGGGCCGCCTTCTTCCTGGCGCCCTGGGTCTGCTTGCGACCCGCCGCGCGAGCCAGATCATCGTAATAGATGAACTCGTCGCAGTTGCCGATAAGCAGGTCGGAGGTCGAGCTCTTGATGCCGCAGCCGATGACCCGCTTGTCGTTCTCCTTCAGCTTCGAGACGAGGGGCGAGAAATCGCTGTCGCCGGACACCAGTGCGAAAGCGTCGATATGCTGCTTCGCATAGCAGAGGTCGATGGCATCGACGACCATGCGGATGTCGGCGCTGTTCTTGCCGCTGAATTTTGTCTGCGGGATGTCGATCAGCTCGATGCCCTGTTCGTGGAAATCGCGTACGTATTTCTGATAGCGGCTCCAGTCCGAATAGGCGCGCTTGTAGACGAGCCGGCCTTTCTCGAGCAGCCGTTTCAGGACGAGTTTGATGTCGAAGGTCCCCTGCGGGGTCTCCTTGGCACCGAGTGCCAGGTTCTCGAAATCGATGAAGACCGCGATGAGTTGTTCGTCTGCCATGAGGCCCCTTTTGACCGGTTCAGCGGTCCGTGAGTAATCTGAGTTCGTCCGTCGCGACGGAGAGCGTAGCAAAATCGATGCGCGCGCTCTTCTGCATTTCGTCGAGCATCTGGCGCGCCGTGCTTACCCGTTCGCCCGCGACGTCCAGCCAGGAGAGCACCGCATCCGCGGCCGGCACGTCGGCGCTGGTCTCCCGCATGATCCGCACCGTCAGATTACGCTGCGTGTCGCGGATATTGTCACGCAGACGGCCGCGCGCCAGTGCCTGCCAGTGGCCGCGCACCCTGAGTTCGTCCACCTTCTCGCGCACCCAGTCGAGCCGCAGCCCGCGGCCGAGTTCGAAGTAGAGTCGCGCCACCCGTCGCACGTCCCGCTCCGCCGCGATGTCGACGATGTCCAGGGCCGAGGTCGTTGCCGTGAGCGCCGCGACACGCTGGGCCAGCCGGCCGGGCAGCCCCATGGCCTCGAACTCCTCCGTCATCTGCGCGAGGCGTGTCCGCGCCTGTTCGCTCAGGAGGGCAGGGAGTTTCTGGAAGATCAGCGACACGCCCGGCTTCATGGTCTCCACGGTGGACTCGATGGATTCTCCCGGCGGGCAGCGCCGGAGCAGCCAGTAGCACGCGTGACGCAGCTTGCGTCCGACTTCGAACATGACCAGATACTGCGTCTCGGCCGGTACCCGGTTGTCCAGTTCCTCGATGCCGGACCAGATCTCGCGTGCGCTGCAGACCTCCCGCGCGATGGCATACGAGCGGGCGACCGTGACGACGTCCGCGCCGGTCTCGTCCGCCGCGCGCCAGGCGAAGGCCGGGCCCATGCGATTGACCATGCTGTTCGTGATCAGCGTCGCCAGGATGTCGCCGGCCAGCCGGTGGCGCGAGATGAATTCGGCGTAGCGCCGCGGCAGCGGCGGCGGAAAGTACTGTGCGAGTTCCCTGGCCAGGTACCCGTCCGTCGGGATGCCGGCGGCCTGGAGACGCGCGTACAGGTCGATCTTGGCATAGCTCAGCAGCACCGCCAGTTCGGGACGGGTCAGGCCGTGTCCCTGCTGGCGGCGTTCCTCGAGCACCTCGTCTTCCGGCAGATATTCGAGTTCGCGATCGAGGATGCCGTGCTTCTCGAGGGCCTGGACGAGGTACATCTGTTCGCTCATCCGCTCGACACCCGTCGCTTGCATCATGCTGATCGCCTGGGTCTGCAGGTAATTGTTCCGCAGCACGAGTGCGGCGACGTCTTCCGTCATGTCGGCCAGCAGCCGGTTGCGACGGGTCACACTCATGCGGCGGTGTCGGGCCACGTCACTCAGCAGGATCTTGATGTTCACTTCCCGGTCGGAACTGTCGACGCCGCCGGAGTTGTCGATGAAATCCGTATTGATGCGGCCGCCGGCGAGGGCGTATTCGATGCGCGCACGCTGCGTCAGGCCGAGATTGCCACCCTCGCCGACCACGCGGCAGCGGAGTCGGTGGGCGTCGATGCGAACGGCATCGTTGCTCCGGTCGCCGACCTCCGTGTGGGACTCCGCCGCTGCCTTGACGTACGTGCCGATGCCGCCGTTCCAGAGCAGGTCGCACTCCGTCCGCAGGATCGCACGGATGAGTTCGGGCGGGCTCAGATTCTCCTGCTCCACGCCGAGCATCGCCCGCACCTGACGGCTCAGCCGTATCCGTTTGGCGCTGCGGGAGTACACTCCGCCGCCGGCCGAGATGAGTCGCTTGTCGTAGTCTTCCCACGTGGAGCGGGGCAGGTCGAACAGCCGGCGGCGCTCGGCGAAACCGGTCGCCGGGTCCGGGTCCGGATCCAGGAAGATATGCTGATGGTTGAAAGCGGCGAGCAGCCGGATGTGTTCCGACAGCAGCATGCCGTTCCCGAAGACGTCGCCGCTCATGTCGCCGATGCCGACGACGGTGAAGGGCTCGCTCTGGGTGTCCAGGCCCAGCTCACGGAAATGGCGGCGTACCGCCTCCCACGCGCCTCGCGCCGTGATACCCATCTTCTTGTGGTCGTAGCCCGCTGAGCCCCCGGAGGCGAAGGCGTCGCCGAGCCAGAAGCCGTAATCCGCCGAGATGCTGTTGGCGATGTCCGAGAAAGCTGCCGTGCCCTTGTCGGCGGCGACGACCAGGTAGGGGTCGTCACCGTCGCGGCGCAGGACCCGCGACGGCGTGACGACCCGGCCGTCGACGATATTGTCGGTGACATCCAGCAGCGAACCGATGAAGATCCGGTAGCAGGCGATGACCTCGCGCTGCACGACGTCCCGGTCGCCCTCCGGCAGGCGTTTCGGTACGAATCCGCCCTTCGCGCCGGTCGGCACGATGACCGTGTTCTTGACCGTCTGAGCTTTCATCAGGCCCAGCACTTCGGTGCGGAAGTCCTCGCGCCGATCGGACCATCGGATCCCGCCGCGGGCCACCGATCCGGCCCGCAGGTGGGTACCCTCGACCCGGGGTGAGTAAACGAATATCTCGTAGCGGGGGCGAGGCAACGGTGCCTCTTCCAGGGCGGACGGATCGAACTTGATCGCGATCGCCGCTCGATCCCGTCCGTCTTCGTCGGTGCAGAAGAAGCTCGTGCGCAGTGCGGCGTCCAGCACGCCGGCATAGGCCCGGAGGATGCGATCCTCGTCCAGCGTGGTCGCCGCGGTCAGCCGTTTCGAGATGTCGTGGTGGCACTGCTCCAGTTCAGCGTCCGCCGTCGACCGCTCGAGGTCCGGATCGAACTGCAGCCGGAACTGACGCACGAACAACGCGGCGATGCGCGGGTGGCGGGCGAGCACGGACTCCATGTAAGGCTGGGAGAAAGGCAGACCGAGCTGAAGCAGGTATTTGGAAAGGGCCCGCAGGACGGACGTCTCGCGCGCGCTCAGGCCGGCATCGAGTACGAGCCGGTTCAGCCCGTCGTTCTCGCAATTTCCGGCCATCACGCGGCCGAAAGCGTCCTCGAAACGCCGCTCGGCCTCGTCCGGGTTGATCGCCGCTCCGCGCGGATGCTCGAGTTCGAAGTCCTGGAGCCACCAGGAGCTGCCGTCGTCGAGTTCCAGGTGGTAGGGGCGCTCGCTGACCACCCGCACGCCGAGATTCTCCAGGATAGGCAGTGCATCGGACAGCGCCAGCGGTTCCCCCGCGCGGAATATCTTGAAATGCAGCCGGTCCGTGACGCCGGGCGGGCGGTACAGTTCGGTGTCGTCACCGGCCGACGCCTCCCCGCTTATCAGCGAATCCAGCGTCTCGACGTCACCGCAGGCCGACGCCGGGCTGATGTCTTCTTCGTAGGCCAGCGGGAAGACGTGGCCATAGCGACGGTGCAGCGCGATGCCCCGTGCCTCGCCGAGCCGGGTAATCAGGGCCGCGCCCAGGCGGTCCTGCCAGGTGACCACCGCCGCGGCGATGTCGCGCTCGATCTGGCGGATGGAGATCTTCGATTGGCGGCCGCGCTGTGTTCGCACGATCAGGTGCAGCCGGGCCAGGACCGACTCGGACAATTCCACCGAAGATTCTATGCTGATGCCGTCGAAGGCCTGCATCAGTATCGCCTCGATGCTCTGTCGGACCCGCGTGTTGTACTTCTCCCGCGGTACGAAGACGAGACAGGAGAAGAAGCGCCGGAACGCGTCGCGACGCAGGAACAGCTTGACTCTCTGGCGCTCCTGCAGATTCAGGATGCCCGACGTGGTGCGGGAGAGGTCCTGTACGGTGGACTGAAATAGTTCGTCACGCGGATAAGTGTCCAGGACGTGCATGAGCGCCTTGCCGCGGTGACCGCTCGGGTCGAGTGCAGCCCTTTCCAGGACGCGGTGGACTTTCAGCCGCAGCAGCGGGATGGCGCGCGGGCTCTCGTTGTAGGCGACGGATGTGAACAGGCCGAGGAAACGCTTCTCGCCGACCGGTTCGCCCTTTTCATCGAACAGCTTCACCCCGATGTAGTCGAGATGGCTCGGCCGGTGCACCGTGGAACGAGCGTTGGCCTTGGTGAGGATCAGCAGTTCACGGGACCGTGCCTGTCTGCGCATCTCGGGGGTCATCGTCACGCGACGTTCTCCGGAGCGCTGTTTCGACAGGATCCCGAGACCGCTGCCGGGCACCGGCCGCAATTGTGCCTCGTCGTCCAGACGCTCCACCTCGTATTCCTGATAGCCGAGGAATGTGAAGTGATCGTCGGCCATCCACTGCAGCAGCCGGCGGCTCTCGTCCAGCAGCGTCAGGTCCGACCGGCCCGCCGGCGCCTCCAGTTCGTCGGCCGCCTGCAGCATCCGGTCCCGCATCTTGCGCCAGTCCCGGACCGCGAGGCGCACGTCCAGCAGCGTCTCCTCCACGGCGCGTTTCAGGGCTGCCCGCCGCTTATCGCTGGTCTCGCGGTCGATCTCGAGGCGTACGAAAGACTCGACGTGGCCTTTTCCGGCACTGCGGGGATGAATCTCGGTCAGCCTGCCGCGGCCGTCGCGGCTCAGCCGCACCAGAGGGTGGATCGTGAGGTGCAGCGTCGCCCCCATGCGGGCGACGGCCATGCCGATCGAGTCGACGAGAAACGGCATGTTGTCGTTCACCATCTCGACGATCGTATGCGTGGATTCCCAGCCGTCGCGGTCCGGCTTCGGGTTATAGATACGCAGCCGGTGCTGTCCCGGCCGCCGTGTCTTGCCGAGTTCCAGGTGTGCGAGGGCCGCGCCGGCCAGGTTCGCGGGCGTCGCCGCGCGGAGATCCTCCACGTCCACGTCCGCGTAGTAGTGACGGAGGAAGCTGCGCAGCCGATCGTTGTCACTGAATGGCCCGGCGCCGTCGACGGCGGCGACGATCGCCTCGAGGAACTGGTCTTTCTGATCCGATGTCCGGCGCAGCGGTTTGGAGGTCACGACAGTCGTAATTCCTGGGTCGGCCGGCCGGGGCGCCGGCAGTATGCGGCGGTTTGAGTACGGGGCCGTCAGTATACACGGCGCCGGCCGCCCCGGGCGGGCGGCGCGCGGCCCGGTCATGGCGGCGATCATGCTGGTATGCTCGCGCGAAGGGTCTTGCGAAGACCGGGCCGGGTGGGCCGGCGGCGGGAGGTGACAGCGAGCGATGTCCGGCGAAGAACACGATACCGGTTTCCACACCGACCTGGATCCGCGCGAGGACTATGCGGGCTACCTGAAGCTCGACCGGCTCCTGTCGGCACAATGTCCGCTCAGTGATCCGCCCCACCACGACGAATTGCTGTTCATCATCCAGCATCAGGTGGCCGAGCTCTGGTTCAAACTGACGATCCACGAGCTGCAGGCGGCGAGCTCTGGTTCAAACTGACGATCCACGAGCTGCAGGCGGCGATGGCCTCGATACGCGAGGACGATCTGTCCCGCGCGGCGAAGATCCTGGCCCGCGTGAAGCAGGTTCAGCACCAGCTGTACAGTCAATGGGATGTGCTGGATACCCTGACGCCGAGTGAGTATGCGGAGTTCCGCCGTGTATTCGGCCAGGCGTCCGGATTCCAGTCACCCCAGTACCGACTCGTCGAATTCATGCTGGGCAACAAGGACCGACGGAAGATCCAGGTCTTCGCGCGACACCGGGAGTGGTACCGTCGGCTGAAGGAGGCTCTGGCCGCGCCCGGCATATTCGACGAATTCCTGCGCCACCTCGCGCGTATCGGCCTGCCGCTGCCCCGGGAGGTGCTGGAGCGCGACTTCAGTGAGCCACGGGAGCCGGACGACAGGGTCGTGAGGGCGCTGCGCGAGGTCTACACGGACCCCGGGCGGCACTGGCAGTCGTACGAACTCGCCGAAGCGCTGATGGACGTGTCCAACAACTTCCAGTTCTGGCGCTATCATCACATGAAGACGGTGGAGCGCATCATCGGCCACAAACGTGGCAGCGGCGGTACGGCCGGCGTGAACTTCCTGAAACGGGCGCTCGACTACGACTTCTTCCCGGAACTCATCCGGGTGCGGACCGAACTGGACGGCTAGCGGTCGCGGCTCAGTAGTGGGGCGGCCCGAGCAGTCGCGCCCGGGCGAGGAGCCGCTCCAGCAGCACGTCGAGACTGTGTATCTCTTCCTCGCTGAGGCCGTGCAGCAGTTCCTGTTCGAACTTCAGCGCCAGCGGCGCGACCTCGGCGTGGACCGCTTCGCCCGCCGGAGACAGCTGGAGGATCGATCGCCGCCGGTCCTGGTCGGCGAACCGCCGTGTGATCCGCCCGCTCTTGATCAGCTTGGCCACCGCCCGGCTCACGGCCACCTTGTCCATGAGGGTGCGTTCGGCGACCTCCGACGCCGAGAGCCCCGGGTGCCGGCTCAGCACGGCCATGATGCGCCATTCCGGGATCGAGAGGCCGAACCGCTTGGAGTAGGCGCCCGCGATCGTGCCGCTCACCGTGTTGGAGAGGATCGACAGGCGGTAGGGGAGGAAATCCTCGAGGATCAAATCCCGCTTGTGTTCCGACATGAGCGTATCCGTCTTCCCGGTAACGTGCCGAGATTAGCCGTCCGCGCGGCGGCTGAACAGCGGGAGAAACCGCAATGTCTGCCAGCAGGTGTCAGGCCAGGTGTGGTGAGGCGAGGTATTCACGGGACTGCATCTCGATGAGGCGGCTCGCGGTTCGTTCGAACTCGAATTCGAGCCGGCGACCCTGATACAGCTTGTCGAGTGGCACCGCGGCAGAGAGGATGAGATTGACTCCGCGCTCGTAGAATTCGTCCACCAGCGCGATGAAACGACGCGCCTGATTCTCGCCGTCTCGGTCCAGGAGGGGTACACCGGAGAGGATGACGGTGTGGTAGCGGCGGGCGATCTCGATATAGTCGTCCTGACTGCGCGGTCCGTCGCACAGCTCGTCGAACTCGAACCAGGCCACGCCGGTCGCGAGGCGTACCGTCTCGATCGGTCGGTTCTCGATCAGGAGGGTCCGACCGGTCTCCTCGCGGCCGGAGGCAATCCGCCGGAAATACCTCTGCAGATTCTCGTCGGCCTCGGCGTCGAGGGGCGAGTGGTAAATCTGCGCCTCTTCCAGCACCCGCAGGCGGTAATCGACGTCGGTCGCGAGATGGAACACCCGGCAGTGGCGTTCGATGGCGTCGATCGCCGGCAGGAACTGCTGGCGCTGCAGCCCGTCCCGGTACAGCTCGGCCGGGGGCAGGTTCGACGTGGCGACCAGGGTGACGCCACGGCGGAACAGTGAGCCGAGCAGCCGGCCGAGGATCATGGCGTCCGCGATGTCGGAGACGAAGAATTCGTCGAAACACAGCACCCGGGTGCGGGCCGCCATGTCGGCGGCGATCCGGTCCAGCGGGTCCTCCAGTCGCTGGTGGCGTTTCAGTTCCCGGTGCACGTGACGCATCATGCGGTGGAAATGCATGCGCAGCTTGTCCGGGATCGGCAGTTCTTCGTAGAAGAGGTCCATCAGCAGTGTCTTGCCGCGGCCGACGCCGCCCCAGAGGTACAGGCCCTGCACGGGCTGCACCGGGAAGCGGTCCGGCAGATGCCGGGCAAGGCGCCGCCGCAACCGCGCGCGGGCGCCGCTGTTCGCCACCAGCTCGTCGTGGACCCGCTGCAGTTCCACGACCGCGGCCTGCTGGGCGGGGTCGCGTGCCAGATGCTCGCGATCCAGGCACTCGAAATAACGGTCCCGGACCGTCAATGTCGCCGCTCCGATCGTGGCGGCCGCTGGCGGGCTGGAAGCGTGACGGCTGCTCGCATGGCGCCCCGGAGCGTACACCGTCTCCGCCCCGTCCTCCACACGTCCGCCGGGCAGCGGGATGTTAGAATTGATCGGATTTCCGCAGAAGACAGAGGGGATTATCGGTGGAACGCGAATCCATGGAGTTCGATGTCGTTATCGTCGGCGGCGGGCCGGCCGGTCTGGCGGCTGCCTGCAGACTGAAACAGCTCGCCAGGGAGAAGGGCACCGAGCTCTCCGTGGTGGTCGTCGAGAAAGGGTCGGAGATCGGCGCGCACATCCTCTCCGGCAACGTGTTCGAACCGCGCGCCCTCGACGAGCTGTTCCCCGACTGGAAAGAGCGCGGTGCGCCGGTAAAGACCGGGGTCAAGCGCGACGATATCTACTACATGAGGTCCGACACGAGTGCGGTGAAGGTCCCGGGCGCATTCGTGCCGGGCCCGATGCACAACGAGGGTAACTACATCATCAGTCTCGGCAAGCTCTGCGTGTGGCTCGCGGAGCAGGCCGAAGCGATGGAGGTGGACGTGTTCCCGGGATTCGCCGCCGCCGAGGTGCTGTACGAGGACGGCAAGGTCTGCGGCGTCATCACCGGCGACATGGGTGTCGACCGGGAGGGGAATCACAAGGACTCCTTCACGCCCGGCTACGAACTGCGCGCCCGTTACACCATCTTCGCCGAGGGTGTTCGCGGCAACCTCGGCAAGGAGCTGATGGATCGCTACGACCTGCGCGCGAATGCCGATCCCCAGCATTACGGCATCGGCCTGAAGGAGATCTGGGAGATCGATCCCGCGCGGCACGAGGAAGGCCTCGTCGTGCATTCGCTCGGCTGGCCCCTGGAGAATGACACCGAGGGCGGCGGCTTCCTGTATCACGCCGAGAATAATCAGGTCTATCTCGGATTCATCATCGCGCTGAACTACACCAACCCCTATCTGGATCCGTTTGCCGAGTTCCAGCGCTGGAAGACCCATCCGAAGATCCGCCAGTATCTCGAGGGCGCCGAGCGCGTCTCCTACGGGGCGCGAGCGGTCAACAAAGGCGGACTCCAGGCGTTGCCGAAGACCGTTTTCCCGGGCGGACTCCTGGTCGGCTGCGATGCCGGCTATCTGAACGGCGTCAAGATCAAGGGCGCGCATACGGCGATGAAGACCGGCATGCTGGCCGCCGAGTCCGTCTTCGAGGCCATAGAGGCGGGCGACGAGGGCGGGAGCGAACTCGCTGCCCACGAGGAGCGGGTAAGGCAGTCCTGGGTGTACGAGGAGCTCCATCGGGCCCGCAACTTCGAGCCGGCCCAGCACCGATTCGGCACGTTCTTCGGCGCCGCATTCACCTTCCTCGATCAGAACATCATGCGCGGGCGCATGCCTTTCACCATGCACAACCCGGTCCCGGATCACGAGGAATTGAAGCCGGCGTCGGCATCGAAGCGCATCGACTACCCGAAGCCGGACGGGGTCATCACGTTCGACCGACTATCCTCCGTGTTCCTGTCGAACACCAACCACGAGGAAGACCAGCCGGTGCATCTGCAGCTGAAGGATCCGTCCCTGCCGATCGAGCACAACCTGCCCATCTATGACTGCCCGTCCCAGCGCTATTGTCCGGCCGGCGTCTACGAGGTGGTCGAGGAAGAAGGTGCCAAAGTGTTCCGCATCAACGCCCAGAACTGCGTCCACTGCAAGACCTGCGACATCAAGGACCCGGAGCAGAATATCCGTTGGGTGACGCCGGAGGGCGGCGGCGGACCGAACTACAGCGGCATGTAGGCGCCCGCGGCGGGCGGTCGGGGCGGTTCACTCCGCCTCGTCGGCGCTCCCGGCCTCCGGCTCGATGTCGACCAGGACGGCGTCGGCTTCCACGAAATCGCCCTCGCCCACGTGCAGTCGCACGATGCGCCCGCCGGTGCCCGCGCGCAGCGTGAATTCCATCTTCATGCCCTCCAGCACTAACAGCCGGTCCCCTTCCGCCACCCGCTGGTTCTCCTGAACGAACAGGGCGACCACGCGGCCCGGCATGGGTGCGACCGGGTGGGCATCCGTCTCCGGCATCGTCGTATCGGTGGCCCAGGGATCGGCGATATCGAATTCCCGGGTTTCCCGGTCCACCGTGACCTGGACCCTGCGTTCGGTGCAGGCGAGATGTACGGCGCGGGAGTCGTCGTCGATCTCCAGCACCAGCCCCCGGCAACCTGTGTCGATGAGCCGTACCCGGCGCCAGTCCGGTTCGTCCCCGATCGCGATGGCGAATCGCTGGGGTCCGCCTCGTGCCCGCAGGCGCCTTTCGCCCGCCGCCGTCGCGAAGGCGAGGGTCGTGCCGGCCTCCGGCCTCGCACGCCAGGCATCGGCGGAGGCCCAGGGGTTGTGGTCCCCGGCCGATTCGCCCTGACGCCGACGCATGACGGCGGCCGCCGCCGCCAGCAGTACGTTGTCGGGAACCGGTGTCGCGCGGGTGAGGCCGCCGAGTTCCCTGTCCACGAATGCCGTGTCGGCGGTCCCGTTCACGAAGGCGGGTGTGCGGACCAGCCGGCGCAGGAAGGCGAGATTGTTGCGCGGGCCGAACAGGATGCATTCGGCGAGCGCATTCTGCAGATGGGTCAGTGCGGAATCGCGGTCCGGCCCGCTGGCGACGAGTTTTGCGACCAGCGGGTCGTAGTAGCGCTCGATCGTGTCGCCGGCCTCATAACCGGTATCCATGCGCACCAGCGGATCGTTACGCGGCCAGTCGAACACCTCGATGGCACCGGTCGACGGCAGGAAATCCCGACCCGGGTCCTCGGCGTAGATACGGGCCTCGATGGCATGGCCCCGGCTCCGGATCTCGCCCTGGGCGAGCGGCAGCGCCTCGCCGCTCGCAACCCGAAGCTGCCATTCCACCAGGTCCAGGCCCGTCGTTCGTTCCGTGACCGGATGCTCCACCTGCAACCGGGTATTCATCTCCAGGAAGTGGAAATGGCCGCCGTCATCCAGCATGAACTCGACGGTACCGGCGTTGACGTAGCCCACGGCGCGTCCGGCGGCCAGCGCCGCGCCGTACAGCGCGTCGCGCTGATTGCGCGTGAGTCCGGGCGCTGGGGTCTCTTCGAGGATCTTCTGCTGGCGTCGCTGCATCGAGCACTCTCGCTCGAACAGGTGAACGAGATTGCCGTGTTCGTCACCGAAGATCTGCACCTCGATATGGCGTGGTCGCTCGATGAATTTCTCGACGATGATCTCGTCGTCGCCAAAAGCTGCTTTCGCCTCGCGACGCGCGGCTGCCCACGCCTCGTCGAGCTCCGCCGCGTCGTGCACGACCCGCATACCCTTGCCGCCGCCGCCGGCGGAGGGCTTTAGCAGGACGGGCAGACCCAGGGATTCGATACACCGCCGCAACCCGGCGACGTCGCTCACGCCGGAGACACCCGGGATGACGGGCACGCCCGCGCCATCCATGATCTCCTTGGCCGCTCGTTTCGAACCCATCCGGCGGATCGTGCTCGTCCGCGGCCCGATGAAGACGAGACCGGCGGCGCGACAGGCTTCCGCAAAATCCGCGTTCTCCGCCAGGAATCCGTAACCGGGGTGAATGGCTTCCGCACCGGCATCCAGGGCTGCGCCGACGATCCGTTCCGCGTCCAGGTAAGAATCCGCCGCGGGCGCCGGCCCGATCGGCAGACAGGCATCCGCCATCCGGACGTGGCGAGCCCGGTTGTCCGCGTCGGAGTAGACGGCGACGGTGGCGATACCGAGGCGCCGGCAGGTGTCGATGATCCGGCAGGCGATTTCTCCGCGGTTGGCGATCAGAATCCGCTGGAACATGCGCTACATCCGGAAGATGCCGTAGGCGCCTTCGCCGGCATCGGGGGTGCCCGCCGCGACCGCGAGGCCGAGCGCGAGTACCCGCCGGGTATCCAGCGGATCGATGATGCCGTCGTCCCACAGGCGGGCCGTGGCGTAGTAGGGATTGCCCTGGTCGTCGTACTGGCGACGGATCGAGTCGCGGAACGATTCCTCTTCGGTCTCCGGCCAGGCTTCACCCCGTGCTTCGGCGCTGTCACGGCGCACGGTGGCCAGCACGCTCGCGGCCTGATCGCCGCCCATGACGGAGATGCGTGCGTTGGGCCACATCCACAGGAAGCGGCCGCCGTAGGCCCGGCCGCACATGGCGTAGTTGCCGGCTCCGTACGAGCCGCCGATGACCACCGTGAGCTTCGGTACCGTCGCCGTGGCCACCGCATTCACCATCTTCGCGCCGTCCTTGGCGATGCCGGCGTTCTCGTACTTTCGTCCGACCATGAAGCCCGTGATGTTCTGCAGGAACACGAGCGGTATGCGCCGCCGGTTACACAGCTCGATGAAGTGCGTGGCCTTCAGTGCCGATTCGGAGAACAGGATGCCGTTGTTCGCGATGATCCCGGCGGGATAGCCATGGATGCGGGAGAATCCGCAGACGAGCGTCTTACCGTACAGCGGCTTGAACTCGTGCAGTTCGGAGCCGTCCACGATCCGCCCGACGATCTCGCGCACATCGTAAGGCTGTTTGAGATCTGCCGGTACCACGCCGTAGATCTGTGCGGGGTCCATGACGGGTTCCGCGGGCGCCATCGGCGGACCCGTGTCCGGCGCGGTGCCCAGCCGGGCGATGGATTCGCGGGCGATGGCGAGGGCGTGGTTGTCGTCCTCGGCGAGATAGTCCGTCACACCCGAGATGCGACTGTGGACTTCCCCGCCCCCCAGGTCTTCAGCATCCACGATCTCGCCCGTCGCCGCTTTCACCAGGGGCGGCCCGCCCAGGAAAATCGTGCCCTGTCCGCGCACGATGATGGCCTCGTCGCACATCGCGGGGACGTAAGCGCCGCCCGCGGTACAGGAGCCCATCACGATGGCGAGCTGGGGTATGCCGTCAGCGGACAGTCGGGCCTGGTTGTAGAAGATGCGGCCGAAGTGGTCCCGGTCCGGGAAAACCTCGTCCTGCTTCGGCAGGAACGCGCCGCCGGAATCCACCAGATAAACACAGGGGAGGTGATTCTCGAGGGCAATCTCCTGGGCCCGCAGATGCTTCTTCACCGTCATCGGGAAATAGGTGCCGCCCTTCACGGTGGCGTCGTTGGCGACCACCATGACCTCGCGTCCGTGTACACGGCCGATACCGGTGACGATACCCGCCGCCGGTGCCGCGTCATCATAGAGCCCGTGCGCGGCCAGCGGGGAGAGCTCCAGGAATGGACTGCCGCGGTCCAGCAATGCGTCGATGCGCTGGCGGGGCAGCAGTTTGCCGCGTTCGACGTGTTTGGCCCTGGCGCCTTCGCTGCCTCCCTCGGCGGTGGCGGCGAGCTTCTCGCGCAGTTCGTCAACCAGCCCCTGCATGTGGCGCGCATTCTCCGCGACGCCGCCATCCGCGGGGTCCAGATGGCTCTTCAGTACCGACACGGGCGTCAGACCGTCTCGACACCGATGGCCACGGCCTCGCCTCCGCCGATGCACAGCGAGGCGATGCCTCGCTTGCCGCCCCGATTCCTCAGCGCATGCAACAGGGTGACGATGATGCGTGCCCCCGATGCGCCGATGGGGTGGCCGAGTGCGCAGGCGCCGCCGTTCACGTTGACGCGCTCGTGCGCGAGGCCGAGATCGTGCATCGCGGCCATCGTGACGCAGGCGAACGCCTCGTTGATCTCGTACAGGTCGACGTCGTCCGGCGACCAGCCGAGCTGCTCGTGCAACGATCGGATCGCATGCACCGGGGCCGTCGTGAACCAGGCCGGTTCCTGGGCGTAACCGCTGTGCCCCGCAATGCGGGCGATCGGCTCGAGACTGCGACGTTCGGCCTCGGCGGCAGTGGTCAGGATGAGCGTCGCGGCGCCGTCCGAAATGGAAGACGAGCTGGCGGCGGTGACGGTGCCGTCTTTCGCGAATGCGGGTCGGAGGCCCGGGATCTTCGCGACGTCCGCCCGGCCCGGCTCCTCGTCCGTGTCGACGGTCGTCTCGCCGCGGCGGGTCTTAACGGTCACCGGGGCGATCTCCGCATCGAAAGCACCGCTCTCCGCCGCCTGGCGTGCGCGTTCCACCGAGGCGATCGCGAACGCGTCCTGATCCTCCCGCGAGAAGCCGTATTTCTGCGAAGTCTGTTCGGCGAAGTGACCCATCATGTTGCCGTCGTACGGGTTCTGGAGGCCGTCGAAGAACATGTGATCGAGCACTTCCTTGTGCCCCATCCGGTAACCGCTGCGGGCGCCCGGCAGCAGATACGGTGCATTGGTCATCGACTCCATGCCGCCCGCCAGGACGATGCCGGCCGATCCCGCCCGCATCAGGTCCGCGCCGAGCATCACCGTCTTCATGCCGGAGCCGCAGACCTTGTTGACCGTCGTGCAACCGACGGCCTCGGGCAGGCCCGCCGCGAGAGCCGCCTGACGCGCCGGTGCCTGGCCGATGCCGGCCGGCAGGACGCAGCCCATGAGCACCTCGCCGACGTCGCCGCCGTCGAGACCACAGTCGGCCAGCGCCGCGCGGCTTGCGGTGGCGGAGAGTTCTGGCGCGGCGACGGGTGCGAGCGCTCCCTGGAACGCGCCGATCGGCGTGCGCCGGGCGGCGACGATGACGATGCTGTCCTGGCTCATGAGTATCCTCTGTCGTTGTTCGTGGCGGGCGGCCGCTCGCGGCAGCGCGGCCCGGCGGCGATGCGCACGGCCCGCGGCCGGTGCGACATTGTAGCGTGTCGCGGTCAGTCGTCGGCGAGCAGTTCGCGACCGATCAGCATGCGCCGGATCTCGGTGGTGCCGGCGCCGATCTCGTAGAGTTTCGCGTCGCGCAGGAGACGTCCGACGGGATATTCATTGATGTAGCCGTTGCCGCCCAGGCACTGGACGGCTTCCAGGGCGACGGCGACGGCCTCGCGGGAAGCGTGGAGCAGGCAGGACGCCGCATCCTGTCGGGTCGGCAGGCCACCGTCGAACTGGGCGGCGGTGCGGTAGGTGAAGGCCCGGGAACTCTGCAGGGAGGTGTACATGTCCGCCAGTTTGCCCTGCATCATGCCGAAGCTGCCGATGGGGCGTCCGAACTGCCTGCGTTCCCGCAGGTAGGGCATCACGGCGTCGACGCAGGCCTGCATGATGCCGATGGGCCCGCCCGAGAGCACGAGGCGCTCCGAGTCGAGTCCGCGCATGAGGATGTAGACGCCACGATCGACCTCGCCGAGGACGTTCTCCGCCGGGATCCGGCAGTCTTCGAACACGAGTTCGCAGGTGTCCGAACCGCGCATGCCGAGCTTGTCCAGTTTCTGCGCCGTGCGGAAGCCCGGCATGTCCTTCTCGATGAGAAAAGCCGTGACGGAGCGCGAGTCGTCCTCCTTCGGCGCCGTCCGCATGTAGGTGATGATCACGTCGGCGCGGGGGCCGTTCGTGATCCACATCTTGGAGCCGTTCGCCAGCCAGCTGCCGTCTGCCTGTCGTTCGGCATGACAACTCATCGAGCCCACCACGTCCGAACCGGCACCGGGTTCGGACATCGCCAGCGCACCCAGCATCTCGCCGCTGCAGAGGCCGGGCAGGAAGCGCCGGCGCTGCTCCTCGCTGCCATTCAGGAGGAGGTTGTTCGCGCACAGGTTGGAGTGTGCGCCGTAGGAGAGTCCGACGGACGCGGAAGCGCGTGAGATCTCCTCCATGGCCACGACATGGGCCAGGTAGCCGAGGCCGGTGCCCCCGTACTCCTCGGCGACCGTGATGCCGAGCACGCCCAGGTCCCCGAGCTTCGGCCAGAGTTCGGCGGGGAATTCGTTGTTGGCATCGATCCCGGCCGCAAGGGGGGCGATCTCGTCTTCGGCAAAACGGCGGACGGTGTCGCGCAGCAGGTCGATCTCTTCGCTGATGTGGGTATTGGCCATGAGGGACGGCGGCTCCGGTGTCAATGCGTCGTCGTCGTGTGCGGTGCCCGGCCCGAGAACCGGTCCTTGAAGCGCCGGGTATAGGGGAGCTTCGTACGGCCGATGGCCTCGATCCGTTCCTCGGCCATGCGGTCCGCGGCCTGCCAGCTCGGGATACCGTCGCGGTCGGCGATGTCGAAGATGCGGCAGAGATTATTGTAGATGAGCGAGACCTGCCGGTGGGCGCGCTCCTTGTCATAACCCTGCAATTCGATGGCGACGTTGATGAGACCGCCGGCGTTGATCGCGTAATCCGGTGCGTACAGGATACCGCGCTCCTCCAGCGCCGTGCCCCAGGCGTCCGATTCGAGCTGGTTGTTGGCGCTGCCCGCCACCACATGACACTTCAGGCGTGGCACCGTGTCCTCGTTGATGACGCCGCCCAGCGCACACGGCACGAAAACATCCATGTCGAGATCGTAGACGTTCTGCATCGGCACGGCGTCCGCACCGTAGACATCGACGACGGACTGCACGCGTTCCTCGTTGATATCGGTCACCGTTACCCGGGCGCCACGTTCGCGCAGCATCGCCACCAGATGCCGGCCCACGTGCCCGACGCCCTGCACGCCGAAGCTGAGTTTGCCGAGATCCCGATGGCCGAACTTGCGCTCGGTGCAGGCCTCGATGCCCCGCAGCGTTCCGAGCGCCGTAAACGGGGACGGATCGCCACTCCCGCCGTGGACTTCGTGGACACCCACCACCCGATCCGTCTCCTGAAAGATCTGGTCCATGTCCTCCACCGTGGTGCCGACATCCTCCGCCGTGATGTAGCGGTTGTACAGCGAGCCGATGAAACGGCCCAGCATGCGGAACAGCGCCTCGCTCTTGTCCTTCTCCGGATCGCCGATCAGCACGGCCTTGCCGCCGCCGAGGTTGAGTCCGGACACTGCGGCCTTGTAGGTCATGCCGCGGGACAGTCGCAGCACGTCGCGCAGGGCTTCCTCCTCGTTCGCGTACGGCCACATCCGCAGGCCGCCGAGCGCAGGCCCGAGTATGGTCGAATGGATGGCGACGATGGCGCGAAGACCGGTCGGCTTATCCTGGAAGAACACGACCTGCTCGTGGCCGCGATCGCTCATCGTGTCGAACAGTTCCATGGTCCGCCTCCTGGAAGTACGTCCTGCGCCCGGCCGGCATGTCCACGATGCGCGACCGGTCGTTTTTTGGGCGGCTATTCTGCTAGTTTTTCGCGTTTCGCGGGCGCGACAGGGCGTGCTCGCCATTCCCTGGACTCAAGGAATCTCACATGGCTCGATTTTCGCGATTGCGGTCGGTCCGCCTGAGTTGCCTGACCAGTGCGCTGCTGGTCTCGGTGGCCGCGGCGCCGCTCGGCGCTCAGACCACGCTCGGCAAGGTGCTCGAGGAACAGTCGGGGGTCAACCGCTCCTCGCAGCGTTCCCAGGTGCGGATCAGTCAGCTCGCGGACCAGACGTCTGAATTGCTGGGCGATTATCGGGTGACCACCCAGCAGCTGGACCGCGTCCGCATCTATAACGACAACCTCCAGACCCTGGTCGAGGATCAGGAGGAAGAGAAGGCCTCCATCACGCGGCAGCTGGAAGAATTCGGGGACGTGGAGCAGGGCATCGTGCCATTGATGCTGGAGATGATCGCTGATCTCCGTGCCTTCATCGAACTCGACATGCCTTTCCAGCTTCGTGAGCGTATGGATCGGGTAGCTCGTCTCGAGGACAACATGAGCCGTTCCGACCTGACGGTCTCGGAAAAGTACCGGCAGATCATGGAGGCGTACAAGGAAGAGGCGCGCTTCGGTCGCAACATCGAGTCTTACCCCGGGACTATCGCAATCGACGGCGTCGATACGACGGTCACGTTCCTGCGTGTCGGCCGAATACTGCTCGCCTACCAGACGGCCGACAAGTCGCGTACCGGCTTCTGGAACAAGCAGACCGGTCAGTGGGAGGAGCTGGATTCCTCCTATCGTCGGCCGATTACCGATGGCATCGCCATCGCCAAGAAACAGGCCGCGCCGCAGCTGCTCACGCTGCCGGTGCCGGCTCCGGAGCAGGAATGATGAGCGGTGTCGTGACCAGGGCGGTCGGTCTCTTCGGGCTGGGGATGTTCATCGTGACGGGCGCGGCGGTGGCCCAGGACGCGCCCCGGACCATGGACGAACTCCTGAACACCGTCCGCGAGCAGGGCCAGCGCCTCAGCCAAGAGAACCGGCGCCGGGAGCAGGAGTTCCTGCAGAGACGCAACGAGCAGCAGGCCCTGCTCGAATCGGCGCGGCGCTCGCTGACCGAGGAGCAGGCGCGGAGCGAACGACTGAAGACGCAGTTCGACGAGAACGAGCGTCAGCTCGAGGAACTCAACGAGACGCTGCGTATCCGCGTTGGCGACATGGGCGAACTCTTCGGCGTCGTGCGCCAGACGGCCGGCGAGGCCAAGGGCATGGTGGACACCTCGCTCATCACGGCCGAGTTTCCGGATCGAGGCGACATCGCCGGGAAGCTCGCCTCGGCCCGCGGGCTGCCTTCCATTGGTGATCTGAAAGCGCTGCAGGTGCTGATGCTGGAGGAGATGGCCGGCTCGGGGGCAGTCGATCGCTTCGCCGCCACCATCCGCAACGCCGCCGGTCAGGAGGAGAATGCCGAGGTGGTGCGCGTCGGATTGTTCAATGTGGTCACCGGTGATCGCTTCCTCCAGTACGACCCGGCGAGCAGTACCCTGCAGGAGCTGGCGCGGCAGCCGGATGCCCGCTTCAGGAGCCTGGCCGAGAATCTCTATGGCGCGCGCGAGGGCAATGCCCGCATGGCGGTGGATCCGAGCCGCGGCGCGCTGCTCAGCCTGGTCGTGCAGTCTCCGAGTCTCGCCGAGCGTATCAACCAGGGGGGGACGGTCGGTTACGCCATCATCGTCATCGGTTGCATCGGGCTGCTGATCGCTCTGTGGCGCCTGCTCGCCCTGTTCGTCGCCGGGCGCAAACTGCGCGGTCAGCTGAAGAGCGACACGGCATCGGAAAAGAATCCGCTGGGCCGCATCCTGAAGGTGTATCAGGAGAACCAGCACATCGATACCGAGACCCTCGAACTGAAGCTCGACGAAGCGATCCTCCGCGAGACGCCACGACTCGAGCAGGGGCAGGGGTGGATCAAGGTGATCGCGGCGGTCGCGCCGCTGCTCGGTCTGCTCGGCACCGTCGTAGGCATGATCCGGACCTTCCAGGCCATCACCCTGTTCGGCACCGGCGACCCGAAGCTGATGGCCGGCGGTATCTCCCAGGCGCTGGTGACGACGGTGCTCGGACTGGTCGTGGCGATCCCGCTGGTGTTCCTGCACAGCCTCGTCTCCGGTCGCAGCCGCTCGATGATCGAGGTGCTGGAGGAACAGAGCGCGGGCATGATCGCGCGGCATTCCGAGAGGGGCGTGTAGCAGCGAGGCCAGCCGGATGTATCTGCTCGAGTCCGCATTCATAGCCATCCGCAGCTTCTTCGAGGCGGGCGGGGACGTCCTGTGGGCGATCCTGGCGGTGACCACGCTGATGTGGACCCTGATCATCGAGCGATTCTGGTTCTTCCGCTGGGTCCTGCCCCGACTCGAGGAGCAGGCCGTCGACGAGTGGGATCACCGGGAGGATACGACGTCCTGGTTCGCGCGCCGCATCCGCGACCAGATGATCTCCGAGATCCAGGTGGAGAGTCATCGCTACCTGCTGATGATCAAGACCCTGATGGCGATCCTGCCGCTGCTCGGTCTGCTCGGGACGGTGACCGGCATGATACTGGTATTCGACGTGATGGCCTTCGCGGGTACGGGAAATGCGCGCCTGATGGCCGGTGGTGTCTCCGCCGCCACCATCCCGACCATGTCCGGACTCGTCGCGGCGCTGTCCGGTCTGTATCTCGCCACCTACCTGGAGCGCAGAGCGGACAAGGAAGTCCAGCGGTTCGAGGAACGGCTGGTTCATCACTGACGGAGCGGAGTGAGCGATGCGAAGACGACTGAGGCGGCAGGACGAGGAGGCGGAGATCAATATCACGCCGATGCTCGATATCGTCTTCATCATGCTGATCTTCTTCATCGTGACCACCTCCTTCGTCAAGGAGTTCGGCGTCGATCTGAACCGACCCTCGAACGAGCCGCCCAAGGATCAGAAACTGTCCGAGGTCATCGCGATCCGCATCAGCGACACGGGACAGATCTCGATCAAGGGACGCCCCACGGACATCCGGGCCGTACGCGCCAATATCGAGAGCGGGCTCGCCGTGCAGCCGGATGCGGCGGTGGTCATCGCGGCCGACCGGAACGCCGATGCGGGCATTCTCGTGCGCGTCGTCGATCAGGCCCGGGTCGCCGGAGCGAGCAAGGTCTCGCTGGCCGCGCTGGCGAAGTGACGCGAGGTCCCCGGGATGCCGCGTAAACATTCCACACCGGACGAGGAGACGGAGATCAACATCACGCCGATGCTCGACATCGTCTTCATCATGCTGATCTTCTTCATCGTGACCACGTCCTTCGTCAAGGAGACCGGCATCGATCCCCTGCGTCCGGAGGCCGAGACCGCCGAGGCACGGCCCCGGGGCAATATATTGATCGGCGTGGACTCGACGGGCGCCATCTGGATAAACAAGCGCGAGGTGGAACTGAACCAGGTCCGCCAGATCGTGGAGGATGCACTGACGGAGAATCCGGAAAGCTCGGCAGTGATTATCGCCGATCAGGAGTCGCCGACCGGCACCTTGATCGATATCATGGATCAGATCAGACTCGGGGGAGTCATCGACATCGCAGTGGCCGCCGAGCCGGAGGGTACCTGAGATGCAGAGACCGCGAGCAGAGTCGCGCGCCGGGAGGGTCGAACGATGAGGTTCGTCGTGTCCCTCGTCGCCGGCGTGCTCGTGGCGCTCGGTCTGTTCCTGCTGATGCATCAGCTCATCTCCGGCGCGCCGGCGATCATGAAGGACTCCGACGACCGGCTGTCTCTGGATTTCGTGCGTGTGCAGCAGGACGAGATCGAGAACATCAAGGAGCGCAAGCCGCCGCCGGAGCCGGAGAAGCCGAAGGAGCCGCCACCGCCACCGAAGCTGAATCAGCCGTCGCAGGACAAACCGCGCCCGGATCTGCCGCGCATGCAGACGCCGCGTATCGACGTACCGACGAGTGGTGGTGGCGGCCCGTATCTGGGGCAGTGGAGCGCCGGCGACCCGGCGGCGGAGGGGGACGTCATCCCCATCGTGCGCATCGAGCCGCAATGGCCACGCGAGGCGCTCGTCGAAGGTATCAGCGGCTGGGTGTTGATCGAGTTCACCATCAACGAGGACGGCTCCGTGGCCGATCCAAAGGTCGTGGAGGCGGAGCCGCGCCGGATGTTCGAGCGCAACGCCCTGCGGGCCATCTACAAGTGGAAGTTCAAGCCGCGCATCGTGGATGGTCAGGCGGTGAAGCGGCGCGCCACGCAGCGTATCGACTTCAACATCAACCAGGCCCAGTAGGGAAGCGAACGTGAGGGCATCGACGAGCATCCCGTTCAGACTGACCGTCGCCGCCATTGCGGTCGTGCTGAGTGCCTGGAGCGCTCCGGGCATGGCGCAGGGCAAGGTCTGCCTGGATACGACACCGGCGAAGCGCAAGGATCCGGCCGGGACCATGGGCGAGACCGCGTACAACCGGCTCTCCGACATCCACGAGCTGATGGGTGACGAACGTTACGCGGAGGCACTGTCCGAACTCGCCAAGATGGAGAAGATGCGCCTGAACTCCTACGAGAAGGCGCTGATGTGGCAGACCTACGGCTTCGTCTATTCCGCCCAGGGCAAGTTCACCCAGGCCGTCGACTACTTCGAGCGGAGTCTGGCCGAGGACGCGCTGAGTACCCAGGCGCAGCAGGGCATGCTGTATTCCCTGGCGGGTCTGTACCAGTCGGAAGGCCGTTACGAGGACGCCCTGGAGACCATGCGCACCTGGTTCCGGTACGCCGAGGAGCCGGACGCAGGCGCCTACATCATCGTGGCGGGCAGCTTCGCGGAGCTGAATCGTTTTCGCGAGGCATTACCCTGCGTGCAGCTCGCCATCGCCGCGGCGGACGAGCCGAAGGAGTCCTGGTATCAGCTCGAGCTGGCGATGCACATGGAGCTGAAGGACTATCGTTCCTCGGCCGACGTCCTGCGCACCATGATCCGCCTGTGGCCGGACACGGAGCGCTACTGGGAGACCCTGTCGGGCGTCTACCTGGAGACGAAGGAAGATCAGCTCGCGCTGGCCACCATGATGGCGGCCTACCACCGCGGCATGCTCGACGAGAGCGGCAAGATACTGAATCTCGTGCGGCTGAACCTCTATCTCGACGATCCCTTCATGGGCGGACAGATCCTGAGCGAGGCCATGGAACGGGCCATCGTCGAGCGCAACGTGGACAATCTGAACCTGCTCCGTTCGGCGTGGTCGTCCGCGAAAGAGTACGACCGGGCCGTCGCCGTCATGAACGAGCTCGGCAGTATGACCGGAGATCCGAAGTACTTCCTGGATGAGGCGGGCATCCTCAGCGAGCGTGCCGACTGGGAAGGTGCGATTGCTGCGGCGCGCCAGGCGCTGGATGCCGGCACGAAGACACCGGGGCGAGCGTGGCTGCTGATGGGCATGGCGTACACCGAACTCGACCGTCTCGACGAGGCGCTGGAGGCCTTCGGCAATGCGCGTGAGACCGGTGACACCAAGGAGCGCCAGAACGCGGCCGCCTGGATGGCGTTCGTCCGCGATCGCCAGGCGCTCGAAGCCGCGCGCATCGCGTCCGGCTGAAGGGCAGCTTGCGGATCAGCCATCGGCCCGGCCGGTGACTGTCGTCATCGCCGCCGGGGCCGGTTGCAGGTCCGGTTCGTCCAGATGATCCAGTATCTGTCTGCGCGACAGCGCCGCCAGCTGCGACGCCGTGTGGTCACCGGGCTCGATGGCCTCCAGGATCGTCACCTCGAGGCGCCGCGGGCGCGGCAGCCAGCGGCTGGCGGGCAGGGCATGACGTGATCCGTTGATCACCACCGGCACCACGGCTGCATCGGCCTTCATCGCGACGGCGAAGGCCCCGCCCCGGAAGCGGCGCAGCCCCGGCTCCTGCTGGAACGTGCCCTCCGGGAAGAACGCGAGGGACTCGCCGACGTGCGCACGTCGCAGTATCGTGCGCGCATCGCGGGCACTGCGGCCGTGATGGAAGCGTTCGACGAACTGTACGCCGATACGCCGCAGCAGGAAATGGGCCAGCGGCACCCCCTGCATCTCACTCTTGATGACGAATGCGAACCGGGGGGGCAGAACGGCACACAGCAGTATGCCGTCGAGATAGCTCGCGTGGTTGGCGACGACGACGCAGGGGCGTCCGGGCAGATCGGACTCGTGGCGCACCTCCGGTCCCATGCCCGTGAGGAGGAACAGCGCCCTGGCCGCCCCGCGCGCGGCTGCACGCCGACCCCGGAGCCAGGGCAGCAGCAGCACCAGGATGAGCGTGATCACCGCACAGATCAGGAAGACACCTGCGAAATAGACGCCGTAAAAGGCATGCAGGATCTCGCGTCCGGCGTCCAGCAGTCTCCTCATGGCCTCCCAGCGTATCCACTTCACGGGCGATAGTGTGAACCCTGTCACATTATGTTAATGCTTTGGATGATCTGTGACAGCGGTCACGCCGGTCTGACAGGCGGCTCGCCATACTCGCCACTCGATCCCGCCGGGCGATGCCCGCCGACCAGTGACCGAAGGTCCGGAAGATGACACGAAGTTCCGTCCCAAAGAAGTCCGAGGAAGCCGCGGTCAGCGCCGCTTCCGAGGCGATGATCGACAAATTCCTCGACGCCATCTGGATGGAGCGCGGCCTGTCCAAGAACACGCTCGGCGCCTACCGAGCGGATCTGATGGCCCTGGGCCGTTTCCTCGCCGATCATGGCACCGAAGTCGTCCGCGCCTCGAAGGCGGACTTGCTCAACTTCATCGCCTGGCGCGTGGAGCAGGGCGCCAAGCCGCGCTCCACGGCGAGGCAGTTGTCGAGCTTCCGGCGTTTCTTCCGGTATCTCTGTCGCGAAGGTGTCATCACCGATGATCCGACGGCCCACATCGAGATGCCGAGGATAGGCCGCTCGCTGCCGAAGTCCCTGACCGAGGACGAAGTCGAGTCGCTGCTCAACGCACCCAATACGGAAGAACCGCTGGGGCACAGGGACCGTGCGATGCTGGAGTTGCTCTATGCGACCGGACTCCGCGTCTCGGAGCTCATCAACCTCAGGCAGAGTCAGGTGAACCTGAATCAGGGTGTCCTGCGCATCGTGGGCAAGGGCGACCGGGAGCGGCTGATACCTCTCGGCGAAGATGCCCAGCGGTGGCTGCGCGAGTTCATCGAGGGGCCCCGGGTGGAAATCCTGCTCGAACGACAGACCGATTACATGTTCCCCACGCGCCGCGGCGACCGGATGACCCGCCAGGCCTTCTGGCACATTATCAAGCGCTATGCCCAGAAAGCCGGCGTGAATAAGCGCCTCTCCCCCCATACACTGCGCCACGCGTTCGCCACGCATCTGCTGAACAATGGTGCGGATCTGCGCGTCGTGCAGATGTTGCTGGGACACAGCGACCTGTCGACGACCCAGATCTACACCCACGTCGCGCGCGAGCGACTGAAGGACCTGCACGGCACCCATCACCCCCGGGGCTGAGCGGTCCCAGAGGCCGGCCCTCTGCTACAATGCCGGCCCGCCGGGCGGGGTGCGGAACGATAGTCGTACCCCCTTGTCCTATTGTCCATATCCGGGCCGCGAACTCCGTCGCGTCCCGGGACGCGGATCGGTGCGGCCGTGGTGCCGCCCCGGGTGACGCTAACCCGCAGGAGTCGTTATGAGAACTGTTATCGGTCTGGTAGTCGCTGCCCTCGTGCTCGCCTGTGGCATCCTGCCCGCCGTCGCCGCTGACGATGAGCTGGAACGCATACGCACCGAGCTGACGGAACGATTCCCACAGCTGGAGCCGGCGAGTATCACCCAGGGTCCGATCCCGGGTTTCTACCAGATCCGTCAGGGCGTCATGGTGGCTTACGTCAGTGCCGACGGCCGCTATCTGTTCCAGGGCGACCTGATCGATATGGAGACCCAGACCAATCTCACCGAGTCGGCCATGAACGGCGAGCGCAAGCGTCTGATGGCCTCGTTGCCCGACGAAGACGCGATCGTATTCTCACCGCAAAAGCCCACGCACACGGTCTCCGTCTTCACCGACATCGACTGTACGTTCTGCCGCAAGCTCCACCGGGAGATCGGCGCCTACAACGACGCCGGCATCGCGGTGCGTTACCTGCTCTACCCGCGCAGCGGCCCCGGTAACGCATCCTGGGCGAAGGCCGAGCGGGTCTGGTGCGCGAAGGACAGGAACGAGGCGCTGACCCGGGCAAAGAACGATCAGCCGGTCTCGGCCAAGGCCTGCGAGGCCGGCATGGTGAGCCGTCACTTCGAACTCGGTCACGAGATCGGTCTGCGGGGGACGCCCGCCATCGTCACGGAGAGCGGCGAACTGGTCAGCGGATATCTGCCGCCGGACCAGTTACTGCAGCGGCTGGAAGCTGAAGAAGCGAACTGAACGGGGAACGACGCGGCTGATCGTCCCGGGGCGTGCTAGCGCTCCAGATACTGCAGTTTTTCCGGCACGCCTTCCCATTCCTTGGCGTCCGCCGGCGCGTCCTTGGCCTCGGTGATCACCGGCCAGTCCCGGCTGAGTTCGGCGTTGAGTTCCAGGAATTTCTCCTGCCCCGCGGGCAGTTCGTCCTCGGAATAGATGGCCTCCACCGGGCACTCGGGTTCGCATAGCGTGCAGTCGATGCATTCTTCCGGATCGATCACCAGGAAGTTCGGGCCTTCATGGAAGCAATCGACCGGGCACACTTCGACACAGTCCGTGTATTTGCACTTGATGCAGCTCTCAGTGACGACGAAGGTCATTGTTACCTCTGCTTACTCGTGATTCGTAGCCGTTGATCGGGAGTCGGCGGATTATGCCACAGTCCCTGCGCGGTCAGAGTCGGATGCGGGGCGCCCGGTGGCTGTGCACTCCCCGGTCCCGCCCGGCGTCTTCGAAGTACCGCTCGAGGGCGAATCGCACGCTCGGGAAGGCGAGCTCGTCCCACGGGATACGCGACTCGGTGAACAGTTCGGTTTCCAGACTCTCGTCGCCCGCACCGAAGCTGCCGAGTAATGTCGCCTTGTAGAAGACGTGGACCTGACCCGCCTGGACGACGTCCACCGTGGCGAACAGCCGTCCGATCTCGACCTCGGCCAGCGCTTCCTCACGGGTCTCCCGGGCGGCTCCCTCTTCCATGGTCTCCCCGAGTTCCATGAAGCCTGCGGGTACGGTCCAGTAGCCGAGGCGCGGTTCGATGGCGCGGCGGCACAGCAGTACCTCGTCGCCGGATGCCGGCACGCAGCCCACCACGATCCTCGGGTTCTGGTAATGCACGTAGCCGCAGTCGGCGCAGACCCAGCGTTCCCGGTTGTCACCGGCCGGTATCGCTTTCGCTACCAGGCTCCCGCAGTTGGAACAGTACTTCATACGGACGATCATGCGGCCGTCGCGGCGATGTCAGCCGCCCGGCCGGTCAGTGCAAGTTGGTGCCGGGAGTGGGAATCGAACCCACACGGGTTTTACCCCACTGAATTTTGAGTCCAGCGCGTCTACCAGTTCCGCCATCCCGGCAGGAGGGCGCTAGTATAGGTTGCGGCCGTTCTGCGGACCAGCTTGCGACGATCCGTCGCGCTGGCGCATCCAGAGATATCGACCATGTCGGGATTTGCAGGCATCACCATCGACGAAACCGTGCTGGACCGGGCACGGCGGGGTGACGCGCGGGCGCACGAGTCGCTGTACCGGTCCTTCTCGCCGGCCGTGTACACGCTGTCGCTGCGGCTCGTGAAGACGCCTGCGCTCGCCGAGGACATGCTGCAGGAGACGTTCATCGAGGTGATGCGCAGCCTGCCGCGTTACCGGGGCGACGCATCGCTGGCCACCTGGATCCGGCGCATCGCCGTCAGCAAGTGCCTCATGCACCTGCGCTCGGCCTGGCACAACCGTGCCGCCGGCTTCGCCGACGGCGACGATCCGGCGGACGCTGCGGCGCCGCTCGCCGAATCCGTCGGGCTGCGGATGGATCTGCAGGACGCGCTCGCCAGCCTGGCCCCGGAGAGCCGGGTCGTCGTATGGCTGCACGACGTGGAGGGCTACACCCACCGCGAGATCGCGGTGCTGATGCAAAGGACCGAGAGCTTTTCGAAATCCCAGCTCGCCCGCGCTCATCAGAAGTTGCGCGAGCTGCTGGAGGGAGACGAGGAACCATGTCGAAACATGATGACGGACGCGATGCCGGGGGAGTGCGGATGACTACCCGCGGTGACGGGGCAGGTGGCGATGCGGCGCTGGCCGCCGCACTCAGGGAGCTGCCCGGGACGGCGCCTCCGCGGGGTGCGTGGGAGGCGATCCGACGGCGCGGCGAAGCGGAAGGACTGCTCGTCAAGCGACCGGCGCGGCGATTGCGCCGGGATCTGGAGTGGCTCGTCGGCGGGGCTCTGGCGGCGACCGTGGTGATCGCACTCCTGAATCTCACCCCCACACCCACCGGCCCGGACCCCGTCGCCCCGGCAATCGACGAGACCCAGTTCGCCGCGACGCCCGACAGTCCGACCCTGGACCACCTGATCGAGCGATCGCGCATGCTGGAGCGTGCGCTGCGGGCGGCGCCCGGGACACCGAGGGTGATGCGGGCCAGTACCGCGAACACCATCGCGACGCTGGAGGATCGGGTCGCGCTCATCGATCAGCAGCTGAGCTTCCCCGAACGGCCGCTGACCGACGAAGAGGTGAAGGTGTTATGGCGAGAGCGGGTACAGCTCATGGATTCGCTGGTGCAACTGCGATATGCGCAGGCGCGCCGCGTCGTATTGTGAGCCGGCGGATCTGCCGGACCGGAGGAGTGACGAGGATGATGCAAACCAAACCGACTACCCGACTGGCCGCAGTGCTCCTGTGCCTGACCGTGCCGCTGACCACGACCCTGGCCCAGGAGGAAGGGCAGACGGAGGGAGAGCAGGAGCGGGTCGAACGCTACATCGTCATCGACCGGCAACGGGCCGAGGCCGAGAGCGAACGCACTGCGGCGGAAGAGGAACGCCTGCGGGCGGCGGAGGAGCGCCTGCAGGCGGCCGAGGAACGCCTTGCGGAAGCCGCCCGGGAGATCGCCGAGATCACCTCCGGTGTGGTACCCGGCGCGGTCGAATACGCCCGGGAAATCGTGGCCTCATCCCGGCGCCCGCGACTCGGCGTCAGCATCGGCGCGGCCTCCGAGGGAACCGGCCCCGTGGAGGGAGTCGAGATCCTCGGTGTCTCGCCAGGCAGTCCGGCGGAGGAGGCAGATATCCGTGCCGGCGACGTGCTGACCCGCGTCGGCCAGACCTCCCTGTCTGCGGACGAGACCCGCGTCGCCAATCGCCGGCTGCTCGACGCGCTGGCCGAACGTGAGCCGGGGGACACCATCACACTGGAGTTGTTGCGGGACGGCCGCACGCTGACCGTCGAAGTCCGCACGCGGACGGACGATGCCCGGACCTTCGTTTTCGGTGGTGACGGTGCCGGCTTCGAATTCGATTTCGACCATGAGGCACCCATGGTCTGGTTCGGATCCGCACGTCCCTGGGGCGACATGGAACTCGTGGAATTGTCGCCGGGACTGGGTCGCTACTTCGGCACGGACTCAGGGCTCCTCGTCGTCCGGGCGCCTTCGGATCCGGCGCTGAAGCTGGAGGATGGCGATGTGATCCGCAGCATCGGCGGGCGCGAGCCCGGGTCCGTATCCCATGCCATGCGGATACTCCGCTCGTACGAGGAAGGGGAGGAACTGGTGCTGGACGTGATGCGTGACAAACAGAGCCGCAAACTCGAGGTGCAGATCCCGGCGAGTCAGGGACGCCTGACTCCCGCCCCGAAGGCTCCCGGTCTGCCGGGTTTTCCGGTGGCTCCGGCGGTGCCGCGTACGCCCGTTGCCGCACCACTGTCGGTCGGCTTCCGCCGGTCGGAGGTCTGATACCATGCGCCGCCATGCGCGCGGAGGATTATGCCTACGAGTTGCCGGATGAACTGATCGCCCACGAGCCGGCGAGGCCGCGGAGCGCGAGCCGACTGCTCGTGCTGCATCCCGACGGTTCGATCGTCGATTCCCGCGTCGCAGAACTGCCGCGCCTCCTCCGGGCCGGCGACCTGATGGTCTTCAATGACACGCGTGTCATCCCGGCCCGCATCTATGGCCGAAAATCGACGGGTGGTCGTGTCGAGTGCCTGCTGGAGCGGGTGTTGGACGAGCGGGAAGCACTTTGCCACCTGCGTGCCAGCAAGTCTCCCGGTACCGGCACCGTGCTCAGCCTCGACGGAGGCGCCACGGCGACGGTCGCCGGGCGTGAGGGCAGCCTTTTCCGTCTGCGCTTCGACACGCCGGTGATGGCCTGCCTCGAGCGTCACGGACACGTGCCGCTGCCTCCCTATATACGGCGAGCGGATACGTCGGCCGACCGTGGCGACTACCAGACCGTCTTCGCCCGGGAGCCGGGTGCGGTCGCGGCGCCCACCGCGGGTCTGCATTTCGACGAGGCGCTGCTCGCATCCCTCGCCGATGCCGGTATCGACCGTGCTTTCGTCACGCTGCACGTGGGGGCGGGAACCTTCCAGCCGGTGCGTGCGGCGAATATTGCCGACGGTCGATTGCATGCCGAGCGCGTGACCGTGAGCGAGGAACTCTGCGAAGCAGTGGCCCGGACGCGGGCCGCCGGCGGGCGGGTCGTCGCCGTCGGCACGACGGCGGTGCGCAGCCTCGAGACGGCCGCCGAAGCAGGCGGACTGGCGCCGTGCCGGCGCGAGACCGAACTCTTCATCATGCCCGGTTACCGGTTTCGAGTGGTCGATGTCCTGATCACGAATTTCCACCTGCCGGAGTCGTCGCTCCTGATGCTGGTGAGCGCTTTCGCCGGTCGCGAGCCGGTACTCGACGCCTACCGCCACGCCGTCGCCGAGCGCTATCGCTTCTACAGCTACGGCGACGCCATGCTGGTGTTCCCGCGGTCGGAGACCCCGGAGGCACGCCGGTGAAGTTCGAGCTGCTGGCGACGGAAGGCGCTGCGCGACGGGGCCGGCTGACCTTCCGGCGGGGCGTGGTGGAGACGCCGGTCTTCATGCCCGTGGGGACCTACGGCACCGTCAAGGCGATGACGCCCGAGGAGGTCGCGGACACCGGCGCCCGTATCATCCTCGGCAACACCTTCCACCTGATGCTCCGGCCCGGCGCCGAGGTGATCCGGGCCCACGGCGGATTGCATGAGTTCATGCACTGGCCGGGACCGATTCTCACCGACTCCGGCGGTTACCAGGTCTTCAGCCTTTCCGCGCTGCGCAAGCTGAGCGAGGAGGGCGTCACCTTCCGCTCGCCCGTGGACGGCGACGAGATATTCCTCGGTCCCGAGCAGGCCATGGCGATGCAGCACGCCCTGAACTCCGATATCGCCATGATCTTCGACGAATGCACGCCGTACCCGGCGACCGAGCGGGAGGCGAGCGAGTCGATGGAGCTCTCGCTGCGCTGGGCGGCACGCAGCCGTCGCGCCTTCGACGAGTTGCGCAGCCGCTCGCCGGAGCGGGGCGAAGCGGTGTTCGGCATCGTGCAGGGCGGCATGTATCCGGCGCTGCGCGAGGCCTCTCTCGCGGGGCTGGTCGAGACGGGTTTCGACGGCTACGCGATCGGCGGGCTGTCGGTCGGCGAGAGCGAGACCGAACGTCTGCAGGTCCTGGATGCCGTGGCGCCTCTCATGCCCGTCGATCGCCCGCGTTATCTGATGGGCGTCGGGACACCCGTCGACATCGTGAAGGCCGTGGCGCGGGGGGTGGACATGTTCGACTGCGTGATACCCACCCGCCATGCACGCAACGGGTATCTGTTCACGTCACAGGGCACGCTGAAGATCCGCAACGCGCGCTTTACGGACGACCTGTCGCCGCTGGACCCGGAGTGCGACTGTTATACCTGCACGAATTTCAGCCGCGCTTATCTCCGTCATCTGGACAAGTGCAACGAGATCCTGGGCCCCCGATTGGGTACGTTGCACAATTTGCATTTCTATCAGCGCCTGATGGATGACATCCGCGAATCGATCGCGGCCCGGCGCTTCTCCGCCTGGGCGGCGGAATTCCTGGGTCGACACGAGACATCCGCGGCTGTTGTGTCATAATAGCGCGCCGAATCCCGCTACGACGGTGTCAATATGGATTTCCTGATCGAGAGTGCCTGGGCGCAGGGTGCGCCGGCCCAGGAGAGCCC
>JARRPZ010000061.1:0-23207 GCA_037382365.1 Gammaproteobacteria bacterium | reverse complement strand
GACAACACTGGCGCCCTTTGAGTAGAGTTCCGCGCCTCCGTCGGGGCGCATTCTACGCGCTCCGCGCCTGCCCAGGTGGCGGAATTGGTAGACGCGCTAGCTTCAGGTGCTAGTGGGGGTAACCCCGTGGAGGTTCAAGTCCTCTCCTGGGCACCATATCTCATCCCCGATCCGTTCGATCGAAACCAGTAAGGTCCTGTTGTCCGAGCGGGATCATGCCGGCGTTGCCGAAGCGACGCCCGGCAACGCATTGCTCCTACCATGCGGAATATCAGTCACCCGACGGCTCCGGCGCGTCAGAGTGCAGGCTGATGTCGGCAGAGCCTTCACGGCGAGCGGACCGGGATATCCCGGCGGGGGAGCGAACGGGAGGCACCCGATGACGGGCGCGATGAGCTTCGCCGAGGTGCCGAAGGAGATCGCCCTCGCCCCCGACACAGGGAGGGGGAGCACAACGTAGCAGCGAAATTCATGAAGTACGACACCGCGAAGAGAATCATTGCGCTCGAGATCCTGCGCCAGCCGAAGATCTACTGAGGGGGATATCCCCCGGGGATCGGGTTCTCGCACTCCCCCGCGCGCCACCGCAGACTGCCCGGCTGAAGCACTCGCGAACTCACGGCTCCTGTTTCAGCGGGCAGGTTGCGCTGGCGCCGGTGATTCCGACTCCACTGACGTCGGCGACACCTTGCGCTGCCGCGGCAGCAATCGCGCGACGAGGATCAGCGCGATCCCCAGCAGGGCAAACGCGAGGAACAACGTGAGGGGTCGTCCGTGAGGAAGATCCTCGAACAGCAACTTGATACCGGCCGCTGCGAGTATCGGATACGCCAGATGACGCGCTTCCGGCCAGCGTGGATAACGGCTCGTCACCGCCAGTACGACCGCGGAAGCCGCCAGGATCGCCGTGCGCAGCGTGGCAAGCAGGCCCCGGTCGGTATCCGCGCCCGGCACACCGGCGATCCATGGCGCCACCAGCGCGACGAGGAGACCGCCGACCACCCAGATCGACAGTATCAGGACGATCAGCTGGGGCAGTCCGGCCAACGCCCCCCAGCGCTCGGAATTCTGCGCTACGGGTATGAACAGACAAAGCACGGTAGCGAGGGCCACGACTACGTGGGAGGCGCTGACGGCCGGCCACACCATCGGATCGCTGACGAGAGCCTGATAGCCGACGGTGAGTGCGCCCGACAGCCATGCAGCCGCGAGCAGATAGACGGTTGCATGAAGGCTAAGCGTGACTCGCTGCCATCGGCCGCTGACCCATGCCGCACCGACAGCCATGATCGCGAGAACCACGCCGGTCAGTCCGGCGGGTAACAGTATTGCCGTGCCGGCGATGACAAGCGTCGGCGCGAGTATCGAGTACAGATAGTAGGCGCGACCACGATTCGAACGGATTTCGGGGGTGAACATCAACGCGTAACACAGTGGTCCTACCAGAACCGCCGAGAGGCCGAGGAACGCTATGTAACCCTCGCTCAGCCCGCCTCCGATGAGCATTACCGCGACCACGAGGAGGGTTGCGATCGGCAGCTGCACGAATTCGAACAGACCCGCCTCCCGGCGGAGGACGAAGGAGCGTGCCACGAAGCTCGAAAAATAGAACACCCAGACTGCCAGACCGAAGTAGAAGGCAACCCCAGGACCAACCGGCCAGTTATCGTTGGCACCCAGGGCTGCCAGCAGTATCACCGCCGCATCCGCACCCAGCGCACCGAGCCACTGCAGACCGTGCCATCGCCTCAGATAGACGAGCCACAGCGACCCGGCACCGACGAGGAGAAGGACGCCGGCGAATATAGTGGCCGCTCTGGCCTCCTTCAGCAGCAATAATGCGGTCAGCATCGTGCCGCCGACAACGAGCCACGCCGGAATCTGCAGCGAGCGGCGGACACAGACCACCAGCGTCAGCGCGCAGAAGACCACGAGCGCCAGCGCCGCCTGCACGGCGCCGAGCAATTCGAAGCGGATCACCGCCTCGACGACCAGCGGCAGAAAGAGGATTATCGAGAGGACGACGTAGATCGTACCGGCGATGCGGGACGACGAGGCCGCCGCTACCCGGTATCCCCACGCCAGCCAGAACAGCGCGTACGCTGCGCCGATGGGGATTCCTGCGATCACCGAGACGAATCCGGCATCCGTGACTGCGCGCAGCAAATAGGCCCCGCCGAATATCAACAGGACACGACCGAGGTGGGAAGCACCGCTCGAAAGCGATTCGTCTCCAAGAAACCCCGGCACCTCCAATTCCCTGACTTCCGCCCCCGGGCCCGCAGGCGCCACTCCCCTCTTCTCGAGTTCCGCCAGACGCTGCTCTATCTTGCCCAGTCTTCGCTCGAGATCGTCGATTCGGTCATTCATGCTTGCCCCCGTACTGGCGCGCGGTCCGGCTGGTGGCGCGTACCGACACAAAAAAGGCCCCGGCATTGCCGAGGCCTTCGTTCGTCGCCGTCATTCCAGTCCCGTCTAACCGATTTCGATGTCGCGCTTCAGCGCCGGCACGAATTTGTTGATGATCCAGAAGATCACGAATGGCAGGACGGCAACCGTCAGCGCCCCGAATACGCCCTCCTTGTAGGTTTCCACGTTATGCGGGATCACCGGTATGTGGTAGTGCATGTAACCCGAGAATGACAGCGAGAAAGCCTGCCCGCCGATCACGACGTTCCAGCGCATCATGAATACGCCGAACAGCACGAGCACCAGAGCGACGACGATCCGTTTCATAGTGCGTCCCGGCAATGTCAGCAGCAACAGCGGCACGAGATTGCCCAGTCCGTACTGCAGGACGAAAATGTTGATGAAATCCTTGCCGTACATCACGGACCTGAGGATGTCCCAGGATTTCATCGCGGTGTAACCACGGAATATCAGATCGAGCAGTTCCAGACTGATCGCGGCAACGAGAAAGCCGAGCAGATAACGCGTGGACTGCTCGATCGTCTCGCTCTCCACGCCCTTCAATTCACTTGCGCCGCGCGCCGTACCCGTGCGCCGCTCGCGGAAGCCCTTCCATTCCATTATCGCGGTATATGTCAGCATGCAGAGAGCGATACCCGAAACCACCGCGGACATGATGAAGATCACCGGCATCAACGGCGACATCCAGAGAGCATTCGCCTTGACCGAGCCGAAAATGAAGCCGGCATAGCCATGCAGGAACAGCGCGACCGGGATACCGACGCCCGCCAGGATCCTGGCGGCCCGCCGGTCAATCCTGAGCGCCTCGTCGCTGACATCGTACGCCCCCAGAGTCAGTACCTGGTACACGACCCGCCGCAGTTTCGCGCCGATGCCCGGCTCGCCCTTCAGCTGCTTCACCTCGTCGACGAAATACGCCCGGTAGACGAACCAGATTTCGCTCAGCACGATCAGTGCATAGGTCGAGAATACGATGCCGAAGGCCGCGATGGCCGATGTGAAATGCGGCGTCAGGAGCGGATGTGACGCCCGCAGCGGCTGCTGCAAATGCAGCAATAGCGGCACCGCCGCGACCGGCAGAAGTGCCAGTGAGAAGACGAGAGAGAATTGCGCGATGTTCTTCAGCTCCTTCTGTCCGAAAACGTGATAGAGCGATGACAGCACGAACGCGCCGGCGACCAGGCCTGTCATATACGGGTACATGACGATCTGGATGCTCCAGTAGATGAACTCGTTCGGGTAGACGAAGAGTTCCTTGACGGTCCATTCGGCACCGTGGACGAAAAGCTCAGAACCCATCACTCACCTCACTCGCTCGTCGAGCCCGAGATAGAAGACGTGCGGCTTGGTCCCGTACTCGTCTTTCAGCACCTGCACCCGCTCGGTCATGATGATCTGTGTGACCGGATCGTCCGGATCGCGGAGATTACCCATCCGGCGCGCCCCGAACGGGCAGGACTGCACGCAGGCGGAATCCAGACCCTTCGAGATCCTGTGATAGCACCAGTTGCACTTGTCGGCCGTGCGCGTGACCGGGTGGAAGAAGCGGACGCCGTACGGGCAGGCCATGATGCAATAACCGCAACCTATGCACCATTTTCGATCGACGAGAACAACGCCGTCCTCGGTCTGATAAGTCGCGCCTACCGGACACACCTGCACGCACGGCGGGTTCTCGCACTGGTTGCAGAGCTTCGGGACGAAGAAGGCCTTTTCGATGTTCTCGGGATCGATCGCCTCACCGCGGATCTCACCCGACGTGTATCCGTCCCGGCCGCCATCGGGCGAATCCACGTGTGTTTCGCCGTCTTTGGTGATGACGTAGCGCTCGACCCACGTCCGCGTTACCGGGGCATCATAGGGGATCTCGTTCTCCAGCTTGCAGGCCTTCACACACAGCCCGCAGCCAGTGCATTTACGGGTATCGACGAGGAAGACCCACCGCAGATTGGAGCCCTCGACCAGAGCGCGGGCCTCGCCCGGAGCAAGGCTCAGTATCGTGTAACCCGGTACGGCCGCCGCCAGCGCGCCCGCCATCGTCTGTTTCAGGAAGTTCCGTCGAGAGCAGCTCATCGTCGTCGATCCTCCAGGTCCGGGTGGTGAGGGTCGTGGCATTTGCGGCATTCGGCCTGTCTGCCGTGCCGATTCCCGTTCACGCCGGGCAGATCGGCTCGCTGACTGGACGGATACTCGAGTTTCTGATGACAGCGCAGGCAGAGTCCCCGGGACGCGTCGATCGTCAGCCGTTTGACCTCCCGCGGATGTCCGGCACCAGGACCATGGCAGTTTTCGCACTGCATGGCGGCATGCTTGGAGGTCGAGACCCGTTCCGCATTCTCGCGATGACACCGGCTGCATCGGTCGCGACCGCGATACTTCACCGGGAATGCTTTCCATTCCTCGACGTTCCCGGCGCGGTAGAAGTTGTAGGTAAAGCTATCGCCATGGACGCCGAAGTCGTCCGGCACCATGAACATTCGCGCGATAAGGACGCTCGCCACCACGACGATGGTTACCCAGAGCGGCCGCAGCCAGTGCTTCCCCATGCTTGCCCCCGGTTAGCGTCTGCCGACGCCACAGCAATGTGCTCGTCGTCCCCGCTACCGCCACGCTGCATCCGAACCGGGAAATCCGTCCATGGCGGCTCGCTCGGGCTGTGGAGAGATCATCGATCCGATGCCCCGGATCGCTGACCGGACACCTTCGGGACCGTCCCGAGCGGGTCGCCGACGAAGCATCCAGGTGTGCAAATTCGTGGCGCCCTGCCTTTCGGGGCCATCCTCGTCGAATGGAAGATGAGCGGACAATACGGACATGCCCCATCGGTAAATGTCCTGATCGACCTTAGTCGAACGAAAAGACCCCGCACGAGGCGGGGTCTTCCGGTCGTTCCGGCCCCCGGCATCGCCGGGAGCGAGCATCACATTATTTCATTGTGATCTCGCGCATCAGGTAAGAACCCGTGATATCGCGCATGGCAGGGTAGTTCTTCACGAGTTCGTCCGAACGCTCCTCCTGCTCATCGCTCCACTTCTCCATGAAAGCCTTGTAGCGTTCCTTGGATGGCGCCAGATCCTCGGTATCCGCGAACTTGATCACGAGGAGGAGATTGAAGTCGCCGCTCTGCGGAAGCTGACTCCCGTAGATGGCGTAGTCCTCGATATGACCGAGCTCCTTGGCTATCTCGTTCGCGGCCATCCAGCTGTCACGGATACCCTCGAGATAGGCGTCGGTCATGTTAGGGGCCACCTTTATCGCGGTGATCTGGTACACCTCCTTGCTGATATCGTAGTCCTTCCATGGTTCCAGATCGGCCATAGCCATCGACGAAACGGACAACAGTACGGCGGCTGCAGCAAATCGTAATAGTTTCATAGGTCTCTCCCTGCTTTATTCGATTTATTTTATCGATTCGGAAATTGTGCGCGACCGGAGATGCCCCCGGCCGGTCACGGTACGCGCCAGCGTAGCACGAACAGCGGATCTTCGGTGCGATTCACCGGGGCGCTGACGACAGCGCTTCTCGCGACCGCGTCGGAGCATCGTTCGAAAAGGCCTTTTGCACGTTCTGTTCGACCGCCGAATGTCATGGTGGCAGACCAAGCCCGTTCATGCACCGCGCCTCGAAAGTGCATGGAGTACCAGCCGGCGGGTGATCCGTTCGCGTAATCCGGAGGTCTCGCTGAGATCGAGCCGGGCCAGGTGCTCCGGATAAGAGTCCGCCGTGCCATCGAGCAGCGCGGAGAGCACGAGTCGCAGGCCGTCGGTGCGGCGCGCCATCTGCTGCTTCAGCCAGATCAGAGCCCCCGCCAGGTCCTGTTCCACCGGTGTCAGTTCGCTCCCCAGTGGGTAAGGCGGGAAATGCACCGCGACGTCGGGATCGTCGAATATCCTCCCGAGGATCTCCGGGTGATTGTCCAGCGCGTCGTCGGAGATCCGATGCCCGCCGTGCAGCTTTCGGCAGGCGACGGCCTTCCGCTGCAGTTCCTGCTGGAATTCGGCATCGGCGATATCGAGCATGGCGGCGATCACTTCGCTGTCGCTGCGTCCGCGCACCGCGGCGATGCCGTACTCCGAGACATAGACATCGCGGAGGTGACGCGGCACGGTCGTGTGGCCGTACGACCAGCGGATGTTGGAGCTCGCCCGACCGTCCGCGACGCGCCGTGCCCGCAGCATGAGGATCGACATCGCATCCGGCAATGCATGGGCCATGTCCACGAAGTCGAACTGCCCGCCGACGCCGCTGACCACACGACCGTCCTCCAGTCCGTCCGAAACGGCGGCGCCGAGCAGCGTGGCCATCATGGTCTCGTTGATGAACCGCCCGTCTCGCCGCTGGCGCCGCTTTCGCTCCTCGTCCCCGTACAGCGTGTTGACGTAGGATATCGCGGTCATATTGATGAGCCGGCGTCGTTCCTCGGGCAGATCACGCAGCGCTTCGTAGAACGCGCGAGACCCGAGGAGAAAGCCACCATGCATCACCGTATCCTCGCCGCTGCCGGCCGGACGGCGCACGATGCCACGGTCGAAGAGCGCGAAAAGCGCATCACTGACGAGCTCGCTGGACGCGTACAGACCTTTCTCGAAGGGTCCGTCCTCGATCGGCAGCTCGCGGCGACGGGGCGATCCGCTGCCGCCCGGCAGCCGCTCCAGGACGCCGCGGAAGACGGCCGGTTCGCGATCGCGCAGCGTCAGGCAGTGCGCCACGGCGTCGCTGAGGGAGCCGATACCGAGCTGTATCGTTCCGCCGTCCGGAATGAGGCTCGCAACATGCATGCCGGTGGCGTAGTCGGCATGTTCTACGGCGCGATTCGGCAGTCCGAACAGCGGGAACTCACACTCGGGTGCATCCAGCACGAAGTCGAAGAACTCGCGCGGCACCTCCGCATCCCCGAGCATGTACGGTAACTGCCGATTGACCTGGGCCACCATCGCGACGGGCCGTCCGGCCGCCCGGGCCTTGCGGAGACGGGGCGCCAGATCCAGCATGATTTCCGGATTACAGCTCAGACTGTAGCAGCGCGGGCTCTCGGGACGTGCCGCGACGATCTGTGCGACGACATTGACGCCGAGACGCATCAGTTCGTCGACGACATGACTGTAGTTCACACTCGTATAGGCCTGCTGGGCGGACGGTGTCTGCAGATAGGCCGCCGGCCGGAAGTAGAATTCCCTTACTTGGATATTGGACGGGAGCGTCCGTGCCCGTATCGCTTCCGCATAGCGAAGCGTCGGCCAGCCGTCGTAGAGCCGCCGGACGAGCGGCGCGAGGAAGCGCTGCTCGAGATCACTGCCGGCACGCGGCACCTCCAGGGTGAGTGCGGTGAATATGGTGAGGTGCAGCGAAGCGTCGCCGGCGACCCGATCATAGAGCGCGTTCGCCACGTGCACGGCCTTGCCGAGACCGACCGGCAGTCCCAGTATGATACGCGGTCCCAGCCGCTCGACCAGTGCCTCGGCCAGTGCGCCGGGCTCATGCAGCGGACGGCTCAAAGGCCTCGCTCCGAACCACGTTCCGCGTCACCGTGTAGCATAATGCTCCGCATCTGCCATGGATTCTGTCACGAACACCAGGCCTTTGGACACCACCCGATCGCCGCAACGACCGGCACACGACGGAGCGACAATGACGAGACACCGCCGCCTCTTATCCACTGCCGCATCGGCCGCGGCCGCGGCCGTGCTCGCTGCCACACTGCCGCCGTCGGCCCTGCCTGCCGCCGCCGCGGACGACGTACCGGAAATCGCGCGCGAAGCATTCGCCAACATGCCGCGGGTCACCGGCGAATGGGCGTTCACCCGGGTACGGGAAAATCAGGAAGGATCACGGGTGGAACGTTTCGATCCCAGGGCGGAGCCGAAATGGCAGCTCGTCTCCATCGACGGACGCGAACCCGATGCAGAGGAGCGGGAAGACTACGCAGAGGAGATCGAGCGGCGGCTCGCCCGCGAGGAAGGGCGCCCCGGTGATAACGACTTCCGGGGCCTCTCCGCCGGCAGCGGGTGGCAGCTCGTCGAAGAGGACACGGATCGTGTGACCTTCGGTTTTCAGCCGGCCGCCGGCGCCACGGAACATGAGGATGTGGCGAAGCATCTGAAAGGCGAGATGACCATCGTGAAATCGGTCCCCTACGTCGAGTCCTTCCGACTCTTCAACCGGGAACCCTTCCGCGCGAAGCTGGTCGCGAAGATCGAGCACTTCAGCACGCAGGTCCGCATGACCCGACTGGACGACCGGGCCTACATGCCCGCCAGCGTGACCACCCGGGTCAAAGGCAGCGCTTTCGGTCTGAAGGACATCGACCGGGACGTGCGGCTGACCTACTCGGACTTTCGCTACGCGGGCCCGGAGGCGACCGCCGATCGCCGTCTTCCGGAGGAGGACTGAAGGCCGACGGCGGCTACACCGTATTCTCGGTGTCCGGAACCGCCCTTCCCGTGTCCCGTCCGGCCATGACGTCGTCCAGCAGCGACTTCGCGTGCCGGAATTGTTCCAGCGCCTTGCCGAGATAGCGCATCACCTCGTCGACGTAATTGTCCGCGGATGCGGACCCCGCCGCGAATTCGCTCATGACGTCGGCGTAGACCTGCAGCCCGTACAGGTGGGACAGACTTTGCCGCGCGTCGACGAAACGCATGAGATCGTCCCGGAACAACCGGTCGATCTCGAAGCGCATGGCGTGGGACGGGATGGCGTCCCGATCCCGGTGCAGCTGCTCCAGATTATCGCAGATCCGGGTGAGGCTCTCCGCCAGGTCGCGCCGATTGCCTTCCAGCACGTGGCTGGCGGTCGCCCCGGCCCGCGCCGAGCGCTTGATCAGCACGACCCCCGCCGCCGCGAGCGCCGCGGCCGGCACGAACCATCCCCAGTCGGTCGAGTCGGCATCCGTCGAGGCGAAATAGGCACCGGCCAGGAAACCGATGACCAGCAGCACGTAACCGAGCCGGGTCATGTCGCACTCACCACGAAGTAGATCGCGAAGCCCACACCGACGAGCGCTTCGCCCACGATCAGCCCGGCGGCGATGGGGATACCGGTATCCTCGCTCCAGCGCTGACCGAGCCGGCGGTCCGCGACGAGGCGCAGCACCGTGCCCAGTGCATAAGTGAGGACGATGTTGAACGGCAGATAGAAGCCCAGACCGACGGTGATGCCGAGGCCGCCCTGGAGGGCGGACAGGATCGCGCCCAGGGCCGCGCCTGCCACGTACTTGGCGACGGGCACGTCGCCGCCCAGGATGCCCTCGACGGTACTCGCCAGCGCCTGCGCCTGTGGTGCCGGCAGCTTCTCGCTGCCGAGGCCGTAGGCGTTGTCCAGGACGAATATCAGCACGATGACGACCAGCGGCCCGAGCCAGGCGCCGACGAACTGACCCATCTGCTGCATGCGCGGAGTGGCGCCGACCAGATAGCCGGTCTTCAGGTCGAGCATGAGGTCCGTGGCCTGGGACATCGCGACGCAGGTGGCGGCGCCGACCATGATCGCCGCGACGATCGCATCCGCCCGGTCGAGACCACTCGTGGCGACGATCAGCAGCGTGATCCCGATCAGCGTCATACCGGACAGCGGAGACCAGTTGGTCCGCCCGATGGCCTCGGAGAGGATGACGCCCGCCATCCAGATCCACAGCGTCCCGAGCAATGCCATGATTATCCCGCGGGTGAGTCCCACCGCATCGGTCGCGGATACCGCGATGACGCCGAGCACGATCGCGGCACCGACGATGGCGCCGTACAGCAGGCGTATCGGCATCTCGTCCGCCGACACGGCCGACTGCACCTTGGCCGCACTCTGCATGGAACGGATAGCGGAGCGGATCAGCGGGAATGCCAGCACCACGCCCATGACCGCGCCACCGATCAGCATGCCGATGCCGACCGGACGGAACAGGGCCGAACGGAGGAAGCCCGGGTCCGTGACCATGTCGCCGGTCGCCGGATCGACGGGCAGCGTCCCGGTCGCGGCGAGCATCGGAGCCACGAACCAGTAGGTGACGAAACCGCCGATGATGAATGCCACGCCGCCTTTGCCGGCGATGAAAGCCACGCCGACTGTCAGCAGGGACAGGTACCACACGCCGTTCATGTACTCGGGCATGCCCAGCCGGGACCCGAGGTCCCAGTTCGAGACGCCCGTCCACTGGCTCGCGAAGTGAACGCCCGCGCTGAGGGCGGCCGCACCGAGCAGGATCACCGCCTTGCGGATGCCTGCCCCCGGTGACTTCAGTATCGTCGCGACCGCCACGCCCCCCGGATAGGTGAGCCGCTCGAAATCGATCATCTGCTTGCGGAGCGGGATGATGAAGGCGATACCGAGGAAAGCGCCGGCGATGCAACCGAACGTGAGCAGGTAGGGATTGAAATCGCCGCCGTGGCCGAGGATGAAGATGGCGGGTACGGAGAACATCATCCCGGACGAGGCGCCGTTCACGGCGCTGGCCACCGTCTGCGCGATGTTGTTCTCGATGATGCTGCGACGTCGCAGCAGTCCGCGCAGGATACCGAAACCCAGGATCGCGGCCAGCTCCGAACCCTCGATGGAGAAGCCGAGGATCAGCGCCGCGTAGCCGATGGAAATGGCGATCACGACGCCCAGGAACCAGCCGACGATGACGGCCGGCCAGGACAGCTCCGGGTAGGCGCCCCTGATCGGCGCCGGTCCCGACGTCGCCTCGTTCATGCTCTGGCTCCTGTCACTCTTCCGTCGCCGCGTCCGCCCGGCGCGAGTCTAGCACGGGCATCGCGTCACTCCGTGCCGGGGAACATCGGTTCCAGCCGCTCGGCCATGCGACCGGATGCCAGCACCTCGGCCAGCTCGTCTCCCAGCCGCCGGCTCTCTGCAACGGCCCGCTTCCAGTAGCGCTCCCGCGTCGCCGGATCGTAGCGCCGGAAATCATGGCGATCCGGGATATGGCCGCCCGGCAGCGCATCGACGAAACCGGGCGACGGCGCCAGCAGGATCGTGCGCTCCATATTCTTCGGTGATGCTCGCCGCCAGGACAGGCGCTTGTCGAACCAGCCCGGGACGAGATGATCGTAGAAGTGCGGGTACAGCACGAGGCCGTCGTCGGCCGACAGCGGCAGGTCGAGATGATAGTCGATGATCCCACCGTCCCGGTACACGCCGGGCGCAGCGCCGGCGATCTCGCTCACCCCGTCGATAACGAGGGGTATGGCGCCACTCGCGAGGATCACGTCGGCGGCATTCTCCGGCGTCAGCGGGTGCACGCGCATCGGGAAGTCGTCGGCGGCGACGAACGGCGGTTCGTCCCGGGGATCGATGAAGAGCGCGCGGGCGAAGAATGCGCCGAGGGCGCGGCGTCCGACCAGGTTTCCCGCGGCGGCGAGTGCGAGGCCGGCAATCAGTGCCGAACTGCGCTCCGAGGCGGTGAGGCCGCGAGCGCGAGCGGTCATGACGTGGGGCCGCAGGACCGGATGCGACAGGATCTCCCGCGGGCCGGTGACGCCCAGCGTATGGTGCAGGATCTCCCGGCATTTCGCGGTGATCTCCGCCCGGTCCGGACGCTCACTGTAGTGCTGGTAGATGTAGCCTTCGCGCAGTCGGTCGAGCGCCGCCACCGGATCGTTCTGCGCGTAGCAGGCGAATCGCCAGGAGCCGATCGAGGAACCGATGAGGTGGACCGGCGCGCTGAGCCGGGGGACGACCTCGCTCAGGAGGACCCGGTCGAGACCATACAGCACCAGCCACTTCGGGCCACCCGAGGCGCCGGCGATGACCCGGACGCGTTCCGCATCGAAACCCTGCTCCCGGACTTCCGCGAGGGCGGCGGGACCCGCCAGGAACCGGAGCGCACGTTCGGACAACGATCCGCTCGCCTAGTCGGCGTGCCGCAGATCCTGGTACTCGGGATGGCGCTCGAGCCATGCGGCCACGTAGGAACAGGCCGGCACGACCTCGTAGCCGTGCTCACGCGCGTAATCCATGCCGTAGCGCACGAGTTTCCCGGCGATTCCCCGTCCGCCGATCTCGGACGGCACCTGCGTGCTCGTGAAGTGCATGACCTGGTCCCGCAGCTCGTAGTCCGCATGGGCCAGATGACCGTCCACCTCGGTTTCGAAGCGCTGTCGGTCGGGGTCGTGTGTGATCCGTGTTTCCGCCATGGGTCGTCTCGGTATCGTTCAGTCGAATGGGTGTCTCAGGACGATCGTATGCTCACGATCGGCGCCGGTCGAGATGATGTCGATCGAGGTGCCGACCAGCGCCTCGATGCGCGACAGATAACTGCGCGCATTCGAGGGAAGCGCATCGTATTCCGTGATGCCGACCGTGGATTCGTTCCAGCCCGGCATGTCCTCGTACACGGGCTCGCAGTCGGCGTAGCGGTCCACCAGGACCGGTGGCGTGTCCACCAGTTCGTCCCCGATGCGGTAGCCCGTGCAGACGCGGATGGTCTCCATGCCGTCGAGCACGTCCAGCTTCGTGACACAGAGCCCGCCGACGCTGTTGTTCACGATGGAGCGCTTCAGTGCGACCGCATCGAACCAGCCGACCCGCCGGGGCCGCCCGGTCGTGGCACCGAACTCCGCACCGACCCGGGCCATGCGTTCACCCTGGTCGTCGAACAACTCGGTCGGGAACGGCCCCGCCCCCACGCGCGTGGTGTAGGCCTTGACGATGCCGAGCACGAAGTCGATCGCCCGCGGCCCGATGCCGGTACCGGTGCTGGCACTGGCAGCCACCGTGTTCGAGGAGGTCACGTACGGGTAGGTCCCGTGATCGATATCCAGCATGGTGCCCTGGGCACCCTCGAAGAGCACACTCTCGCCCGCCGCCGTGAGGTCCTGGAGGATGCGGGTGATGTCGGCCGTCAGCGGAGCGATGATCTCGGCGAGTTCGAGTGCCCGGTCCAGGGTCTCGGTGAAATCCACGGTGCCGGCATGGAAGTAATGCTTCAGCACGAAATTGTGGAAGTCGAGGACTTCGCCGAGACGTGACGCGAACTGCTCGCGCATGAAGAGGTCGGAGACCCGCAGGCCGCGCCGCGCCACCTTGTCCTCGTAGGCGGGACCGATGCCGCGCCCGGTGGTGCCTATCGCCTGCGCACCCCTGGCTTTCTCCCGGGCACGATCCAGAGCGACGTGGGATGGCAGGATGAGCGGGCAGGACGGACTCAGCCGGAGCCGGTCATAGACCGGCACGCCCCGCTGCACGAGAGCCGTCGCCTCCTCGACCAGTGCATCCATCGACAGCACGACGCCGTTGCCGATGAGGCACTTCACCCCGTCCCGCAATATGCCGGAGGGGATCAGGTGCAGGACGGTCTTCTCGTCACCGATCACGAGCGTGTGGCCGGCATTGTGACCGCCCTGGAAGCGGGCGACCGCCGCCGCGCGGTCCGTCAGCAGGTCGACGATCTTGCCCTTCCCTTCGTCGCCCCACTGAGTCCCGATGACGACTACGCTTCTACCCATGTCCGTGCTTCTTCCCGACCCGTGATCGCTATTCAGTAGCGTACGAAATACAGTAGTGCAAGCCCCGCGAGCATGCTGGTGAGGCCGATGCGACGCACGCGGCCGTCATCGAGTTCGGCGATGGTGAGCAGCGCCTCGCGCCAGCTGCGCGGGCTGGCGAACGGCAGTAATCCTTCCAGCACCAGGTAGAGGGCGAACGCCGCCCAGAGGTCACTCCATTGCATCCTGCATCTCCGCTGACGGGCCGCCGGGCCGGCGCCGCAGGCTTCAGGGCTGCTTCGCGCGACCGCCGGAATCGTTCAGATAACGAAAGAAGTCGCCCTCGGGGTCGAGTACGAGCAGATCGCCGCTGAGCCCCATGGAATTCCGGTAGGCCTCGATGCTGCGATAGAAGGCATAGAATTCGGGATCCTGTTGGTAAGCCTGCGCATAGATCTCGGCCGAGAGCGCATCGCCCTCACCGCGGATCCGCTGCGCATCGCGATTCGCCTCGGCGATGATCACGGTCCGCTGCCTGTCGGCCTCGGCGCGCATGCGCTCCGCCTCCTCGGCACCTTCGGCGCGCAGCTCCGTGGCGACGGTCGCACGCTCCTGACGCATGCGCCGATAGACCGAGTCGGCGACGTCCTCGGAGAATTCGATGCGCTTCACGCGCACGTCGACGATCTCGATGCCGAACTCGTTCGCGGTCTGCGAAGCGGCCAGCATCATGTCGTCCATCAGCTCCGTGCGCTGCAGGGACACGACCTCGCGTACCGTGCGCTTCGCGAACTCGTTTCGAATGTCCGCCTTCAGGATCTCCAGCAGTCGCCCCGTGGCAATCACCTCATTGCCGCCGGTGGAGGTGTAATACATCGCCGGATCGGCGATGCGCCATTTCACGAAGAAGTCCACGAAGACGGATTTCTTCTCGGCCGTGATGACTTCCTCCGGCGGATTGTTGAGCGTGAGGATCTGGCGCGGGAATTTCCGGATGTTGTTGACGATGGGCATCTTGAAATGCAGCCCCGGCTCGTAATCGGACTGGACGATCTCGCCGAACCGGAACTTCAGCGCATACTCGCGCTCGTCCACGACGAAGGCGGAGAGGCCCAGCACGACCAGCGCCACGCCGACCAGTATCACGAGGACAAATCGGTCATTCGACATCAGCGAGTCCTCCTGGCACGTGCGTCTTCGCGGCTACGCGGGTCCGGTTCGCGCTGGATGGACTGCAGCTGCAGCCCGCCCGTGGTCGCGTCGGACTGGGACCCGGAGTTACCCTGGCCGCTGCGTCCCTGGCGCTCCAGCAGCTTGTCGATCGGCAGGTAGAGCAGGTTGCCGCTGCCGCCCGCGTCCAGCAGCACCTTGTTGGAGCGCTGCAGGACGTCTTCCAGGCTCTCGATGTAGAGCCGCTCACGCGTCACCTCGGGTGCTGCCTGGTATTCGCTCATGAGCAGTTCGAAGCGGGCAGCCTCACCCTCGGAGTTGGCAACGAGCTGCTGCTTGTAGGCCAGGGCATCCTCGCGGATGCGCGCGGACTGACCGCGGGCGCGCGGCAGGATGTCGTTGCGATACGCCTCGGCCTCCAGCCGCAGGCGCTCCTTGTCCTCGCGGGCCTTGACGGCATCCTGAACCGCATCCTTCACCTGGTTCGGGAACTGCACCTTCTGGAGATTCACCGAGACCACCGAGATGCCGGCCTCATAGGTATCCAGGGTGCGCTGGATCAGCTCCTCGGTGCGGGTGGCGATCTCCGCCTGATCCTCGAGGAGGATCTCGTCCAGCGTGCTCTTTCCGACGATCTCCCTGATCGCGCTCTCGCTCACCTCGTCCAGCGTCTCGTCGGGATTGCGGACATTGAAGCGATAGGCGATCGGATCCGATTTCCGGAACTGCACGGCGAGATCCACGAGCACGAAATTCTCGTCCGCCGTCAACATCTGGCTGGTCTGCTCGAACCGGTTCACCGCGCCCACGTTGACTTTCTCGACCGTCTCGAACGGATAAGGGATATGCCAGTGCAAGCCGGGCATCGTCGTGGCCTGGTAGGCGCCGAAACGCAGCACCACACCCCGCTCCGCCTCGTCGATGCGATACAGACCGGTCAGCGCCCAGGCGACGAGGGCCAGGATCACGACCAGGCCGATACCCGCACTGCTGGCGCCCGAGCTGCCGCCACCGCCGCCCTTGCCACCCTTACCGCCGAGCACGGAGCGCAGCCGCCTCTGCCAGTTGCGGATAATCTTGTCCAGGTCGTTCGGGCCGTCACCCCCGCCACTCCAGGGATCCCGGGGGTTCTTCCCGTCGCCAGATTCGTTCCAGGCCATCTGTTTCGTTACACCTTGCACCGGCGCGTCATGACGCCGCTCGTTGTTCGATCGTCGTCTCGCGGTCGTCCCCGACCGGTTCGAGACGGTCCTCGGCGATATTCTCATGGGCGCAGAATCGAGCGAATTCTGTCGCATCCATGTCCAGCTCGATACGCCACGACCCATCCTCGGCGAGTTCCTCGTCGACGACGGCACCGGCGTCGTACAGCACGGAGCGCTGGCGACCTTCGGACGGCGCGAGTCTCAGCCGGCCGCGAGCGCGACTGGCACGGAACTTCAACCTGAGAGCCTCGAGCAGCAGGTCCAGCCCCTCGCCCGTCCGGGCCGAGAGCCAGACCCCACGTGGGTCACCGTCGTCGTCGAGTTCCAGCCGCGGCTGGCGCCCGAGCACGTCTATCTTATTGTATACCTTGAGCTGGGGCACCTCCCTGGCGCCGATCTCCTCCAGGACCTCGTTCACCTGCCGGACGCGCTGCAGACGTTGCGAATCGCTCGCGTCGATCACGTGCAGGATCAGACTTGCGTCGCGCGTCTCTTTCAGCGTCGACCGGAAAGCGGCCACCAGCTCGTGTGGCAGGTCCCGCACGAAACCGACCGTATCCGCGAGCACGAGTTCCGTGGCGTCCGGGAGTTCGAGCCGCCGCAGCGTCGGATCCAGCGTCGCGAATAGCTGGTCCGCGGCGTGGACCCGGGCCTCGGTGAGTGCATTGAACAGCGTGGACTTCCCGGCGTTCGTATAGCCTACCAGCGCGACGGTCGGGACCTCGCCGCGCAGTCGGTTCCGGCGGCCGAGTTCGCGCTGGCTGTCCACCTTCTCCAGGCGCGCCAGGATGCGACGTATCCGACCCTGGATCAGGCGGCGGTCGGTCTCCAGCTGGGTCTCGCCCGGGCCGCGCAACCCGATACCACCTTTCTGTCGCTCCAGGTGAGTCCAGCCTCTCACCAGTCGCGTCGAGATATGACGAAGCTGGGCGAGCTCCACCTGCAGCTTGCCTTCGAATGAGCGGGCCCGCTGGGCGAAGATATCGAGTATGAGGCCGGTCCTGTCGAGGACACGGCAGCGGAGCCGGCCCTCCAGATTGCGCTCCTGACTGGGGGACAGGTCGCGTCCGAAGATGACGAGTTCGGCACCCAGCTCGGCGACCCGCTCCGCGAGCTCATCGACTTTACCCGTACCGATCAGGTACCGGGGCTCGGGAGCGCGACGCCCGGCATCCATCGAGTCCGCGATCTCGGCTCCCGCCGACAGCGCGAGCTCCCTCAGTTCCTGGGACTCTCCCGGGTCCGGCGCCGACCCGAACTCCACATTGACCAGAATCGCACGCTCGCCGCTCTTGGGGCGTTCAAACAAAAGCTGTCTCCGGGGGGAACGTGCTGTGCGGATCAGTCGACGTCATCCCCACCGTCGTCGGCTATCGGCAGGCGAACATTCCGCGAAGGCACGACAGTCGAGATGGCGTGCTTGTAGACCATCTGATTGACACTGTTCTTCAGCAAAACGACGAACTGATCGAAAGAATCGATCTGACCCTGCAGCTTGATCCCATTCACCAGGTAGATCGATACCGGCACCTTTTCGCGGCGCAGAATATTCAGAAACGGATCCTGCAAAGACTGACCCTTTGCCATCCTGATACTCCTTATTGTTCTGTAGACCGCCGCGCGTGCCGCGACACCAGCTCCCAACCGATCCGGACATTATGCGACGGGTGCCCAAAACCCAAGCAGGCACGGGCGGAGCATATCACAGCCGGCCCCTTATCCGGACGTCCCGGGGACGATCGACGAACTCTTCGATTTTCCGATAGATACGCTCGGGCGTGGCCGGATCGAGGGGCTCCAGGCATTCGACCGCCTCTTCGCCCCGGATCCAGGTGTGCTGGCGCTTGGCCAGCCGTGCGGTCGCCACCTGCGCTTCCCGCCGCGCCTCGTCCAGGCCCGTGTCACCCAGTACGTGCGGAACGAACTGGCGATAACCCACCGCCCGCAGCGCCGGCGCGCCCGGTGACAGTCCGGGCCGGTCGAGCAGGCGCCGCACTTCATCGACGAACCCGGCCGCCACCATGGCCTCCAGCCGCCGCCGTATCCGATCGCGCAGCAGGTCACGGTCGCCGAACACCAGGGCAAGACGAAGGAAACGCCATGGCGGCGGCGGCTGCAACACCTGCCGGTGCCAGTCGGTCATGGACCGCCCGCTGAGCTCCCATACCTCCAGGGCGCGCTGAATCCGCTGCGCATCCAGCGGCTCGATTCGCAACGCCGCTTCGGGATCGACGCGTGCGAGTTCGCGGTGCAAAGCCGGCCAGCCGATGCGGCGGGCCCGCGCATCGATCGCCTCCCGGACGGATGCGTCCCGGCCGGGCAACGGCGCGAGGCCGCGGGTGAGCGCCCGGAAATAGAGCAGGGTGCCGCCAACCAGGAGCGGTACCTTCCCGGCCGCTCGTATCTCCTCGATGGCCGTCATCGCGTCCGCGCGGAAATCCCCGGCCGAGTACGTGTCCTCCGGCTCCCGGATATCGATCAGGCGATGGGGCGCCGCGGCCAGTACGTCGGGAGGCGGTTTCGCGGTACCGATATCCATACCCCGATACACCATGGCCGAATCCACACTCACGATACCGACCGGCAGGCGTCGCGCGAGTGCCACGGCGATATCGGTCTTGCCGGCGGCGGTCTGTCCCATCAGACAGATCACCGGCGTCGCGCCGACGCCCTCGTCCACCGCCATCACTGTCCCCGCAGGAACAGCCGGTCGAGTTCACGGAGGCTGAGCCTGGTCCACGTCGGCCGACCGTGATTGCACTGATCGGCACGCTCCGTCGTCTCCATCGCCCGCAGCAGCGCGTTCATCTCCGGCACCGTCATCGAGCGGTTGGCACGCACCGAGTGGTGGCATGCCATGGTCGAGAGGATCTCGTCGACATGAGCGGCGATGCGCCCGCTCGTGCCGTGCTCCTCGAGGTCGGCGAGCACGTCGCGCAGTAGCTCTTCCGCGGCGCCGGCAGCCAGCAGCGACGGAATCTCCCTGATGACCACGGAGTCGGGCCCGTGACGATCCAGCAGCAGTCCCACTTCCCGGAACACCTCCGCATGGGACTCGGCGAGATCCGCTTCCGCGCGGGAGACGCGGACCACCTGTGGCACCAGCAGCGGCTGGCGCACCACGTTGCGGTCGTCATAGGCCCGCTTGAGCCGCTCGTACGTAATGCGCTCGTGGGCGGCGTGCATGTCCACGAGGATCAGTCCTTCGGCGTTCTCCGCGAGGATATAGACACCGTGCAGCTGGGCCAGCGCATAGCCGAGCGGCGGCGCGGCGGCAGGGTCGGCGTCCGGGACCGGCGCGGGCTCCTCCGAGACGGCCCGCGTCGCTCCGGAAATCACGGTATAGGCCGCCATGGCTTCCCCGGCATCGCGCGCGCCGCCGGTATCGCCCAGCGCCATCGCGGACTGGCGAAACGGACGGAGTACGGTGGGCGCGGCGACCGCCGTCGCAGGCCGTGCGCCCGGGCGGGTGCCCGCCAGCGTTTCCTCGACGGTACGGAAGACGAACTCGTGCACGCTGCGCGAATCGCGGAAGCGCACCTCATGCTTGGCCGGGTGGGCGTTCGCGTCGACCCGCGCCGGATCCAGCGTGACGCTGATCAGATAAGCCGGGTGGCGGCCATGGAACAAAACGTCCCGATAGCCGTGACGGACAGCGTGCATCAGCACTTTGTCCCGTACGGCCCTGCCATTGACGTAGCTGTACTGCAGGTCCGGCTGGCTGCGGGAATAGGTCGGCAAGGCGATGTGCCCCGCGACCGCGATTCCCGCCGCCTCCCGATCGATCTCCACCGATTCCGCCGCGAAACGGTCGCCGAGCACCTGTGCGATCCGGCGCAAGCGTCCCGCGGCATCCGTCGCAGCCGGCAGGTGCATGACGTTCCGCCCATTGTGGGTCAGTGAGAATCGAACGTCGAAGCGGGACAGGGCGAGACGCCGCAGAGCGCGATCGATATGCTGAAATTCCGTCTTCTCGGTGCGCAGGAACCGGCGTCGCGCCGGCGTGTTGAAGAACAGGTCCCGCACCTCGATGGTAGTGCCCGAGGGGTGGGCTGCCGGTACCGGCTCGCTCACACGGCCCTGGTCTGCCGCGACCTGCCAGGCCGTCTCTTCCCCAGCGACACGCGAGGTCATCGTCAGTCGCGATACCGAGGCGATACTCGGCAGCGCCTCCCCGCGGAATCCCAGCGAGGCGACGGCGTCCAGATCGTCCAGAGTCCCGATCTTGCTCGTCGCGTGTCGCGCCAGAGCGAGCGGCAGATCGTCGCGGGGCATTCCGCCACCGTCGTCCCGGACCCGGATCAGGCGGGCGCCCCCGGCTTCGATGTCGACCTCCACAACCTGCGCTCCGGCATCCAGGCTGTTCTCCACGAGTTCCTTGACCACCGAGGCCGGGCGCTCCACCACCTCGCCGGCGGCGATCTGGTTCACGAGGTGATCGGGGAGTACGCGGATGGCCATGACGAAAGCAGCTGGCGCGAGGGTCGGGCTCGCCACCGCGATTCTGTCACAAAGCCGGAGACGGCCGCCAGACGGCTCAGCCGTCGGAGGGGATACGCAGTACCTGGCCGATGCGGATACGATCGCCCGCGATGTCGTTCACCGCCCTGATCGAAGAGACGCTCACATTGTAACGGCTCGCGATCTCGCTGAGTGTGTCGCCCCGCGATATGACGTGCCTGACCTCGGGTTCGCGGCGTTCCCGGACGGCCTTTGCAATCCAGGATTCCGGCGGCGGATTGGCATAGAAGTAGCCGCGGATTCCGGCCAGGATGGCCTGGGCCAGCCGGTACTGGTGATCCGCGTCACGCAGCTTCCGTTCCTCGTGCGGGTTGGAGATGAACGCCGTCTCGACCAGGATCGACGGAACGTCGGGCGACTTGAGCACCGCGAAACCCGCCTGCTGCACCGTCCGTTTGTGCACCGTGCCGACCTTGGCCAGCTCTCTGATGACATGCTGACCGACCTCCAGGCTGGCGCCCAGCGAGGCGTTCTGGGAGAGATCGAGCAACACCGATGCAAGGGTCTTGTCCTCGTCGGGGAGGACGACGCCACCGATCAGATGAGTATTGTTCTGCGCGGCGAGCCGCCGTGCATGCTCGTCATTCGCGCCCTTCATCGACAGGACCCAGACCGAGGAGCCGCGGGCGCGGGCGTCGCGCACCGCGTCGGCGTGTATGGAGACGAACAGGTCCGCCCGGTTGCGGCGCGCGGATTCCATGCGCTCGCGCAGCGGAATGAGGCTGTCGTCGCGACGCACGAGCACGGCCCGCATGCCGGGCTCGGCATCGATCTTCGCCGCCAGCCTGCGCGCAATCGCCAGGACCACGTCCTTCTCGCGGGTGCGCCCCTTGCCGATGGCACCGGGATCACGCCCGCCGTGCCCCGGATCGATCGCGATAACGAGATCTCTGGGCGGCGCGGCCGCCTCGCGGCGTACCGTCTTGACGGCTTGCGGGACGCCCGGCTCGGCCAGGTCGATGACGAGTCGGTCCCCGTAGCGGCCTTTCGGACCCGCGCTGAAGCTGTGTGGGCGTACCGCCCGGTCCAGATCGAGGACGATACGCAGATCGTCGCCGCCCCGGCGCCCGACACGGATGGCGCGCACGTGACCATCACCGGCGGGCAGGGAGATCAGCCGCTCGGCGAGGCGACTGCCCCGCACGTCGACGACGACGCGGTCGGGACGCGGCAACGTGAACAAGGTGTGGTCGGCCGGCGCGCTCAGATCGAGCACGACCCGGGTCTTGCCGTCTTCGGCCCAGAGGCGGATATCCTCCACCACGGCCGCGCGCGCCGGCACCGCCAGCAGCCACAGCGCGGCGAAAACCGCAGACCAGATGATTGGAATCCCCGCTCGCTGCATTTTTCTCGCGGCAGACCGCAGTCGACATAAGGCTCGCTCAGTATACCGATCAGGAGCGGAATTCCAAGCGCTTTTTCGCTGGTTAACCAGAGATATACACCGACTACTTCAAGTTGCTGATCGCCTCGCGAATGCGCGCCAGCAACGCGCTGCCGCCAGGTGTCCCCGCCCGCAGGCCGGCCCGTCGCCCGGACCCGGCATGCGCCAGTCCGACGACGAGGTCAGCGCGCCGCACCAGTTCAGGAGCGCGCCCGGGCCATTCCACGACGGAGACGGCATCCGTCATGTCCCGCCAACCGAGATATTCGAGTTCCTCGGCGTCGGCGAGGCGATAGAGGTCGAGATGATAAAGGCGGCCGGTCGCCAGGTCGTAGGGCTCGACCAGCGTGTAGGTCGGACTGGGTACGGGCCCCGTGTGACCGGCGGCCCTCAGCAGTCCCCGGACCAGCGTCGTCTTGCCGGCGCCGAGTTCGCCCTGCAGCGCGATCAGGCAGGCCTCGCCCGGCGCGGCCGCCAGTCCGTGCGCCAGCGCTGCGCCGAGCTCTTCGGTGGCGGCCTCGTCCGGCAGCTTCAGTTCGAGGGATTCACCCACTGCCGTATTTCCGCAATGAGATCGCCCGCCAGTGTGCCCCGCTCGCCGGCCCGCGCGGCCCGGTCGCCGGCGAGGGCATGGACCAGCACGCCGGTCTCGGCCGCGGCTCGGGCAGCCAGGCCCTGGGCGAGCATGGCGCCGACGATCCCCGTGAGCACGTCGCCCATGCCCGGCGACGCCATACCCGGATTGCCGTCGGTACAGACGGCCGGCAGCGCGTCGCCGGCGCCGCAGATCACCGTGCCCGCGCCTTTCAGGATGACCACGCCACCGTAACGCTCGACGATTCCGGCGGCCGCCCGGACCCGGGCAGACTGCACCTCCGCCGTATCGGTCCCCAGCAGACGCGCGGCCTCGCCGGGGTGCGGCGTCAGGATCCAGCCCTCGTAGCGGCGAGGCGATTCCGCCAGGAGATTCAGTGCATCGGCGTCCACCACGGCGGGAAGTCCACTGTGCAGCGCCGCATCCAGCATCTCGCGTCCCCACTCGGCCGTCCCGAGCCCCGGCCCCAGGGCGAGGTGGGTCGCCC
>JARRPZ010000060.1:0-27046 GCA_037382365.1 Gammaproteobacteria bacterium | reverse complement strand
ACTGTCACCCTGTTCCTCAGCGGAGTTTGCGGAAATCTCGTAGGTGCCGCTGCCACCGCCGGCATGATCGACCGATACCGAATAGGCCTCTACCGGTCCCAGCTCCAGCCAGATCACGAGCGGCAGATAGCGCTCCAGAAGGACGTAGGCGAACTCGGGCGTCTCGGCCGAAATGTGGGCTGTCATTCGCGGCAACAGGTCCGCTATTCCCGCGCCATTGATCGCGACGATCCTGTCACCGGGTCGAATCTCGTCTGTTCCACTGAAGTTCTCGGTAACGGTCGTCGAACCCGCTGCGGGGGCGTGAATGCATAGAGGTCGAAGTTTGCTGATTGAAGGCCTTCGTACAGAAAGTCGAAATCTGCCACGATCTGTTCAGGCGACATTTGGCGGATTGCGCACGGGAATCAGCTCCCACCTACGCTCGGGTTGTCGGTGATGAAGGAACTGATACGCAACCAGTGCCGAATACGGCGGGTATAGATGGGCGCCGCATCGACGATGACGCGACCGCTTTCTATCGCGGCAACGAGATCCATTTCGCCGTACCAGATCCTGGTCATGACATCGAGCGTCGATCGAATGAAGACATCCGTCTCGAGACCAAGGTCGGTATCGCAGAACTCGACCTTACCGTCGCGTACATGAATGTAATGCACAGGCTTCTCTTCGACGTCCGTCAGTTTGATCCGGATAGAGGTATCGCCGTCGGGTAGCTGCTCGACGTCCAGGGCTCCCGCGAGATCGCGAACGAGACCCCAGGCCGTATTCTGCTTGCTCGTCATACCGCTGCTGGCGTGGCACATGCCCCATTTGCCCATCTCGGTCAATACGGGAGCGAGCGCCTTACCTGATGGGGTCAGAAAATACTCGTAGCGATTGGTGCCTGCAGGGCGCTTTCTGATGATGACTCCCTGCTCCTCGAGATAACGCAGCCGGTTCCTGAGCATTGTCGGTGAGATGTTCGGAATGTATTTCTGTATTTCCGAATAATGCGTGGATCCGAAAAAAAGTTCTCGAACAATCTGTACCGTCCACCGCTCACACAGCACCGCCGCCGCCATCGATATCGGGCAGGCTTCGTCATAATCGTACATCGCTCGCCTCCGAGGTATACCGATGGATCAGAAATTACTACAAAAATTGTAGCCGCTTGCTACAGATTCTGCCCTTATGCCCTCGCAAGTCTCTTCGTAAAGTCAACTCCGTGGCACGACTCAACCGATCGACACAAGGAGCACCGCAAATGAACCCTACAGAAGAGTCAGGTACGAAAACGTGCTGGGACGCAGGTGAGGCCGGCTGCGGGCGACTGATAATCGGCGTCAAGCAACAGGTCGAGAAGATGCGCGCCGGCGAAATCCTGTACGTCATCGCCAGGGACCCGGCAGCCCACATCGATCTGGACCACTGGTGCCATATGACCGGCCATTCGCTGGTCTTCGCCAACCACCCCGACTACGCCCTGAAGAAGAAGGGCTGATCAATGAAACCTAGGAGCAATATCATGTCCGAGCAAAAGAAGCTGGTAATCGTCAATTCCCGAGGACTCGATGACGAGCGTTCGTCGGTCGCCTTCAGCATCGCGAACACGGCCGTGGCATCCGACATGGACGTCACGATGTTCCTGGTGGCCGCCGGCGTCGACTGGGCGCGCAAAGGTGCCGCGGATGCCGCTCATCCGAATCCCCTCGACCCGAGCATGGACGAAATGCTCGGCAACTTCCTGGCTAATGGCGGACGCATCCTGATCTGCCCGCCCTGCGCCAAAGTCCGCGGCTACGACGAGCAATCACTGATCGACGGTGTGACGATCGCCGGGGCTCCCGTCATGCTGGCAGAAATCGCGGCTGGGGCAGCGTCGCTGACTTTCTGATGCGTGGGCCGTGTACCGGCTGTTCCGATACGTGAGTCCGGAACAGCCGGTACAAGGCCGAACAGAGTCGCTTATCGATTGGGACTCGTCCTGCGTCACCGAGCGGTAAAGCCGCCATCGACAACGACTTCCGAACCGGTCATGTAGCGCGAAGCATCAGACGCCAGAAATGCGATGACGTCACCAATGTCATCCGGTTCGGCGATCCGACCCATCGGAGTTTGACCGACAGTGCGAGCGGCGTAGGCTTCAGCTTCATCTTCAGGCAGGGCACCCGTTGCCGTGGCGACCATCGGTGTCGCGGCAAAACCCGGGTGAATCGAATTCACGCGGATGCCGGTGTTACGGGCGGCGCAGTCCAGTGCAATTGCCTTCGTCATGGCGCGGACGCCACCTTTAGATGCCGAGTAGGCGAGCGTGAACTGATCGGCCACCTGCCCGAACACCGAGGAGACGTTGATGATCGAACCATCACCGGTCTTGCTCATCAGTGGCACCGCAGCCTGGCAACCCAGGAATACACCGGTGAGATTCACCGCAAGCGTTCGGTTGAAGCCTTCCAGGGTTTCGGTTTCCAGTGTGCCTCCCGCGGCAATGCCGGCATTGTTGACCAGAATATCGAGCCGACCGGCTTTTTCCTCGATCAGCGAGATGCAGGCGGACCAGTCATCCGGTGCAGACACATCAAGGTGAACGAACTCGCCCCCGATGCCGGCGGCCGATTTCTGACCGAGTTCATCTTGCACGTCTCCGATAAAGACGCGGGCGCCCTGCCTGGCCATGGTGGTAGCCGCTGCCAGACCGATACCGGACGCGCCACCAGTCACCAACGCAACTTTGTCGTTGAGCATTATCCTGTCCCTACGCGTCCGAGAAACCCGCTTTCGCCGTCGGCTTGATGTACCGGGCAGACTGACCTGCGGCCTTGGCGCATTCGTTAACGACATGCTCGATCCAGCCCGCATCCATTACATTGACGAATTCGCCGCTTTCGTCGAAGTTGACGTTGGCGCCCTGAACGACCATGAAGCCCACGGCGGGCTCCTTGGCGTCGGCAGGAACCGTAAAGGTGTGCACCGAACCCCCGGGTTCATAGAGATAGCTGCCAGGCCTCTGAACGTCCTCCGCATGCTCCATGTAATGCCACTCGCCGGAAATCTGATAGAAGTGGACGGTGCCGGTGTGGAAATGCATTGGCAGCAACGTGCCAGGCTGGAACTCGGCCTTTAAGACCCATGTTCCGTTTTCGGAATCCAGGAACAGTGGCCACACTTTAACGCCGGGCAGTACCGAACCGATATCGATGGGCTCAATGTCGTCCGTGTGCAAGCACAGCAGGCGGTCCTGACGGTTGATGGGATCTGGAACGGCCATGATTCTCTCCTCGAAATGGGTTGGCATCGGGACTTACCAGTCTGCAAGTCAGCGGCTTCGTTGACAATGATCTCGCGCGTCATAAAAATGACCTCACGCGACACAGCTGCGGTATAGCCATGGAAACCCATATCAGAGCGGGCAGTCTCGAGAATTTCGCGCCCTTGCTACAGAAGCTCGGTCACGACCCCGATGAAGTGCTTCGTGCGTCAGGCCTCTCAATTTCAGAACTGGCAGACACAGAAGCCCGCGTATCCTACGAACATGTTCTGCGCGCCATTGAGTATCCCGCTTCAGAGCTTGGAATTCTCGACTTCGGACTTCAACTCGCCAACGAGCAGACGCTGGAATTTCTCGGGCCCATCTTTCTCGCTATCCAGGCTGCCCCTAATGTTCATGAAGCGCTTCTGATTACCGCGGAATACATTCACTTCCACACGCCTGGCGCGAGAATCGAACTGGAACCGGACGACGACAGGAAAAATGAACGAGCGAGATTGATAATTCCAATCGCAGACCGGATAAATTCAACACAATCTATCGAGCATGCCGTGGCTCATCTGGCCAAGGTCGTCAGTGTTGTTTCCCAGGGGACCGTTCTTCCCGAATCAATCTGTTTTCGTCACACCGCCCTCGGCGAACTGGCGCGTTATCGAACGTTTCTCGGTCAGACTCCGAAGTTCGAACAGAGCTTCGATGGCATCAGACTGGACCTGAGTGACAGTCGACAGACAGTACCGCAACGTAATCCCCTGTTGTTGAAGACTGTCCAGCAGTATCTGGATGGCGTCGCGCCTCCGCGAGATTTGCCTATCGACCAGCAGCTTTCCGAAATCTTGCCCCAGCTGATGCGATTTCGTTTTGTTGACGCGAGCGCAGCTGCGGCCGCGTTACGCCTTAACTTGCGTACGATGCAAAGAAGACTAAAGGCCCGCGGCACAAGCTTCGAAGTCATTCGTGATGCAACACGGAAGCAGCTTGCGAGGGAATATCTGCAGGAAACAGTGGTACCCCTCTCCCAGGTCGCCCACATGCTCGGCTATTCGGATCACGCCGTATTGCACCGAAGCTGTAAGCGCTGGTTCGATGCCACTCCAGGTGAATTGCGAAAGGCCTCGAGTTTGCGATGAGAATTGCAAAGGGTAATCGGCGGGCTGAGATAAGGCCAATTGTCAGTTTTCTGATAGTCTCGCCAGCCTGGTTGCTTACAGAAGTGCAAGTCTGTTCTTTCCGCTTCCCTGCCACCATCACAAGCGTGCGCCGGCACCACCGAGGTAAGTTTAGATGACCAGCCCCGTGATAGAGCTTCATCCAAATGACGATGTACTGATCGCCCGCAGCGAACTCCCCGCAGGCACCCAGATCGAGGAAGACATAACCACCACGGCAACTATTCCTGCCGGGCACAAGGTTGCCCGGCGGTCTATTCCCGGCGGCGCCCCTGTGCACCGATACAACCAGATCATCGGATTCGCCACTGAAACGATCGAGCCCGGGGCGCACGTTCACTCGCACAACATGAGAATCGGCAAAGTGGAGCTCGACTACGCTTTTTGTCGAGACGCCCGGGAGACTGCAGTTGATACGGAAAAACGTACCTTCATGGGGATACGTCGTGCCGATGGCAGCGTGGCTACGCGCAATTACATCGCCGTCATCTCCAGCGTCAACTGTTCCGCCACAGCGGTCAAGATGATCGCCGATCACTACCGGAATGGTCTCGGCGACTATCCCAATGTCGATGGTGTTCTGGCCCTCACACACAAGAGCGGCTGCGGTCTGGACCATCCCCTCGACGGGATCAGATCCCTGAAGCGCGCCATGGCGGGCTATGTGCGGCACCCCAATATCGCTCACGCCATCGTGGTGGGCCTCGGCTGCGAAATCGCAAACCTCGGTGACCTGCTCGACGGTGCCCCCGGCGATTCCTATTCGATCCAGACCGAGGGCGGCACGCAGCCACTCGTGCAGAAGGTCATCGCGCGCATCGACGAGGAATTGCCGCGGGTAAACGCCATACAGCGGGAGCCCGTTTCGGTGGCGGAGCTCAAACTGGCTATGCAGTGCGGCGGTTCTTCCGGGGTTTCGGGAATCAGCTGTAACCCGGCGGTGGGGCACGCCGTCGACTTGCTGGTACGCCAGGGCGGCACGGCCATACTGTCGGAGACCACCGAATGTTACGGCGCAGAGCACCTGCTGACGGCGCGTGCCGCAAGCGAGGAAATCGGCCGCAAGCTGGTGGAACGCATCCGCTGGTGGGAAGAGTTCACGAGTGCGCGCGGCCTGGTCATCGACAACAACCCGTCACCGGGCAACAAGGCCGGCGGACTGACCACCATCATCGAGAAGTCCCTCGGCTCCATCGCCAAAGGGGGCACGACCAACCTCAACGAGGTCTACCAGTACGCCGAGCCGGTCGCCGCGGGCAAGGGATTGGTATTCATGGATGCCCCCGCCTTCGACCCTGTGGGCGCTACGGCCCAGGTCGCCGGTGGCGCCAATGTCATGGTTTTCACGACCGACCGCGGCTCCGCCTTTGGCTGCAAACCCGCACCGTCTATCAAGGTGGCAGGCAGCACGGAACTCTATCAGCGTATGCCCGACGATATGGACATCAATGCCGGCACCATCCTCGACGGCACCGAGTCGGTGGAGGAGGTGGGTCGAAGATTGTTCGAACGCATCATCGAGGTGGCCTCGGGCGACCGCTCCAGCAGTGAGGCACTGGGCTATGGGGAGGAGGAATTCTGCCCCTGGGACATGGGTGTAATTCTGTAATCCGCAGGCACCTCGATCATACGGCGGTCGCGAGTAACTCCCCCGCCATGGCAGCGTGTGCTCGGTCGGTGTAACTCGCGAACACGGTCGATGCGGGAGACGACACAGCTGCTGCGGCGGATGAACAACACTCGATACATATCGGCGTCATTGTAGTGCCGGTACCCGCTACTCTCACCGATAGTCCCGACGAGAGGATTGCTCCACCGAACTAGGGATAGGCCTGATCCCGCGCAGGTGTTCCCGGCAATACACCCCGGTTCAGGCCGATGCGCACGATCGGTTCGGGACTCTGCGGATCAAACAGAACGAAGTCCGCGAGTCCGTCGTCGTTGATGTCCCCGATGTGGATTCTGCCGGTCGTCGGAAATCGCTGGATCGCTGATCGCTTGTCGAACAGGCCCTTGTCGCCGCCCAGGAAAACCTCGATTCCTTCACCGTTCGCCGACGAGATGAAATCCATCAGTCCATCCCCATTCAGGTCGAGGCCTGCCCGGGGCATGAAGCCTTTCGGTCGGAAGGTATCGAAGCTGATTCCGGTGCTGATCTTCTTTCGTGACCATGGCTCATCGCCGAAGCGTCCGTCCGGCTGCAGGCGATGAATCAGGATCTCCGTATCGACCTCCCGGGTCAGTAACAGCTCGACGATTTCGAGGATGCTGAATTTGAACTGCAGTCGGACGAGTTCGAGTGGAGCGGTACGATCGATGTTCAACAGCAGGTTCGATGTGGCTGAGCCTTCCACCACGAATTCTTGATCGGGCGCTTCCAGATCCCAGCGCCCCTCTCGGTTGAAGTAGACACGCGTGTTGGTCACGGTGCTGATCATCGTCCCCTCGATATGCGAGATCATCAGATCGAGGCGACCGTCCGCATCGATGTCGCGTGCCGATGTGACCACACTGCCCGTGCCCCGTCTGTGGTCTGCTTCGTCGATCAGTTCTAGCGGTTCGGCATAATCGGCCCGGCGCTTGAACTCGCCCTCCTGGCCCCGCAGGAAGACTCGAAGCTCGTGACGAGTCGCCGCCAGTATGTCGGCCCGGCCGTCCCCATCGATGTCGCCAACGCTGATCTTCGGGGCATCGTAATAGAGCTGCAGGTCGCTCTCGACGGAGACGAGCCCGTTGCCACTGGCAACGTAGTAATTCGCGCGACCTCCGACATCCAGGCGGGCCCGTACCTGTCCATCTGCCGATAGCAGCGAGACGGCCCCGAACTGAGGGACGAGGAGCCAGGGCGTCTCATCGAAATCGTCGTAGGCGAGGCGGAACCTCTCGAATCCGCGCTCGTCTTCCGCTACACCCACCGTTGTCGGGCCGTCGAGCAACCACTCCCAGCGCTCGCCGTTGCCTGCCGACACGGAGAGGACGGTAACGCGATCAGGACACAGCAGAATCAGCTCGTCACCGGGGGCGTCTTTGATATCAGCGATGTCGTAGATGGCGACATCGGACGGAACAATCACATCAAACTCGGGAGAGCTGGCGAAGCGACCCGTGCGCTCCTGACGATACACGTGAATGGTTCGAACTTCGTCCGGCGGCATCCCGTCGAGCGTCACGAGCATCAGTTCGTGGCGCCCGTCGCCGTCGAAATCCGCCAGGTCTGCAGTGACGACGCGACCCACGTCGGTCAACTCCGAGACTTCGAAAACCTCATCGTCGGCGCTGCTGATTCCGGCCGAAAGCAGAAACATCACGGCCATGAGTGCGGCGGCACCGTAAGCAGGCGAAGACAGCAGTTTGGCGTCGGGCGACTCCATGACTGCGAGACAGTCTACGCTACCCGAAGGTTCCGCTGGAGTGCGGCGAACCCACTGGATCGCCCTGGTTTGCCTGGACCCGGCTGGTGATCAAGCCCGCGTACCACGATCCTTGGGCATAATGTCGATGCACAGGACTAATCCTAGATTGCTGGTGATCGGCGGAAACTGACGACACCCAGGGACTAACGAGACAAGGAGGAAAATCCGATGACCGAGCTGAAGACGACCCGGAATCGGGCGAGCGTCCAGGAGTTTCTTCGCAGCGTGGAGAACGATAAGCGCAGAAAGGACGCCCGCGTGGTGCTGAAGCTGATGCGTGAAATCACGGGGGAGAGTCCGAAGATGTGGGGCTCTTCGATCGTCGGATTCGGGAGCTATCACTATCGCTACGAATCCGGCCGCGAAGGGGACTGGATGTTGACGGGATTCTCGCCAAGGAAGCAGGCGCTCACGCTCTACATCATGGATGGATTCTCCCGGCACGAAGAGTCGATGCGTAAACTGGGCAAGTACAAGACGGGCAAGTCGTGCCTCTACGTGAACAAACTGGAGGATATCGACCTCGATGTGTTACGTCAGCTGATCGCCGACTCCGTGGCCAATATGCGCCAGACGGCATAACCCGATAACAATAAATTCGTTCCCCGGCCGACTTCGGGCCCGTACCGTGCGTTAACGGTGATGGCGGATGCCATCGACGGTGGCCCGGAGGGACGGCGGAATATGAGCGGACTGGCAGCGGACAGGCTTGAACCAGGACTCATCGAGGAGGCGCGCGGGAGACTGCACTCGGCCGTCGCGGGATTTTCCGCCGCGCAGCTGACCTGGGCGAGCGGTTACCTGGCGGGACTCGCTGCGGCGGGGGCGGGGCAGCCGCAAGGGGAGGCAACTGCCGGCTCGAGGGCGGAGAGTCGCGAGCGGCTGACGATACTTTATGGCTCGCAGACCGGAAACGGTCGTCGCATCGCCGAGGCCATGCAGGCGGACGCCGAACTGCGCGGGCTGCCCTCGCGGATCGTCAGCATGGCGGATTACCGGCCCGCCGAACTGCGACGCGAGACGCTCCTGGCTGTGGTCGTGAGCACCCACGGCGAAGGCGAGCCGCCCGACGACGCCGAGATGCTGCACGAGTACCTGGAGGGGCCAAAGGCGCCGCGACTGGATTCTCTGCGCTACAGCGTGCTCGCGCTCGGCGACTCGAGTTATGCGGAGTTCTGCCGCACCGGACGCGATTTCGATGAACGGCTGACCGCGCTCGGCGCGATCCGTTTCGGCGAGCGCGTCGAATGCGACGTGGACTATGACGAGCCGGCAGCGCGCTGGGGCGAGGTCGTGCTCGAATCCGCACGGGAGCAGCTCGGCGAGGTGCCGGCGCCCCGATTGCACGCGGTCCCTACAGGCCAGGACGCCGCGACTGACGCGGGCCCGATCAAAGGCGAGGTGGTCGCAAACCAGCGCATCACCGGGCGCGATTCCGGCAAGCGCGTCCATCACATCGAGTTCGCCGTCGAGGGGCTCGCTTACGAGCCGGGCGATTCACTGGCGGTCGTCACCCGCAATCCACCCGCCGTGGTGGATGCGATTGTGGAACGCACGGGCCTGGACGGCGGTGTTGTGCTGGCGGACGGCCGCATCCTCGCGGAAGCGCTCGCCGTCGATTACGAGATCACGAAGGCCAGCGCCGGATTCCTCCAGCGCTACGCACAGGCAAGCGGCGCCACCGGCCTCGCTGATCTGCTCGGGGACGGAAACCGCCCGCGGCTCGCCGCGTATCTGGCCGACCGTCAGGTGATCGATGTGCTGGAAGAGCACCCGACCGAGCTGTCGGCAGAGGAAGTCATCACCTGTCTGCGCGGATTGAAGCCGCGGCTCTACTCGATTGCATCGAGTCCCCTGGCGAACCCCGAAGAGGTGCATCTGACGGTAGCGGCGGTCGAGTACGAGGCGTACGGCCGCGCCCACCTCGGATCGGCATCGACGACACTCGCTGCGCTCGAGATCGGGGCGACGCTCGAAGTGCGCCTCGAGCCAAATCCGCGTTTCCGGCTGCCCGCCGACCCGTCGGCGCCGGTGATCATGATCGGTCCCGGCACCGGCGTCGCGCCGTTCCGCGCCTTCCTGGAGCATCGCGAGAGCGCCGGTGCGGCGGGTCGTAACTGGCTGTTCTTCGGCGACCGCCATTTCGCGAGCGATTTTCTCTACCAGATCGAGTGGGCACGCTTCCGCAAGAACGGCGTACTCGATCGCATGGACGTCGCCTTCTCCCGCGACCAGGCGGAGAAGATCTACGTGCAGCACCGCCTGCGTGAACAGGCGCGGGACCTTTATTCCTGGCTGGAGGAGGGCGCTCACGTCTATGTCTGCGGCGATGCGAAGCGCATGGCACCGGACGTACACGCCGCTCTGGTGGACATCCTGGTCGAGGCGGGCGGCCGCAGCGACGAGCAGGCGGAGGCGTATCTGAGAGAGCTTCGTCGCAACGGCCGCTACCAGCGCGACGTGTACTGAGGAGGAGCAATGAGCGGGATCCCCGGCGACGTCGAACGCATCAAGACAGGCAGCCGCCACCTTCGCGGCACCCTGGAGCGAAGCCTGGAGGACCGGCTCAGCGGGGCCCTGGCCGACGACGACACGCAACTGTCGAAGTTCCACGGCATCTACCAGCAGGACGATCGCGACGTGCGCGCGGAGAGGCGTCGGCAGAAGCTGGAGCCGGCTTACTCGTTCATGATCCGTGCCCGGGTGCCCGGCGGCGTGTGCACGCCGGCGCAGTGGCTGGCGATGGACGAACTCGCACGCGCCCATGCCAACGGCACGCTGCGCCTGACGACGCGGCAGGCCTTCCAGTTCCACGGCGTCATCAAGTCGCGCCTGCGCGAGACGATTCGCGGCATCAACGCTGCCCTGCTGGACACACTCGCCGCGTGTGGCGACGTCAACCGGAACGTGATGGCCGCGGTCAATCCGTGGCGCTCGGAATTGCACGCCCGGGTGGCAGCCCTCGCCGAAGAGGTCAGCGCACACCTGACGCCGGCGACCCGCGCCTATCACGAGATCTGGCTGGACGGAGAGAAGCTCGACGCCGCAGCCACTGAAGACGAACCGGTGTACGGTCACACGTATCTCCCGCGCAAGTTCAAGATGGGCTTCGTCGTGCCGCCGGAGAACGACATCGACGTGTATTCCCAGGACCTCGGCTTCATCGCCATCGAGGAGCAGGGCGAACTCGCCGGCTTCAACGTGGTGGTCGGCGGCGGCATGGGGGCCAGTCACGGCGAGCCAGAGACCTGGCCGCGGTTGGGTGACGTGATCGGCTATTGTGCGCCGGAGCAGGTGGTGGCCGTCTCCGAGGCCGTGGTGACGACCCAGCGGGATTACGGCGACCGCACGAACCGCAAGCATGCGCGGCTGAAGTACACCATCGAGGATCGCGGCGTCGACTGGTTCCGCGGTGAGCTCGAGCGGCGCTCCGGAGTCTCCCTGGCGCCCGCACCGCCGTTCCGATTTACAACGACCGGCGATCGCTACGGCTGGCTCCGCGGTGACGACGGCCGCTGGCATCGCACGCTGTTCGTCGAGAACGGCCGCATTGCGGACCGCAAATCCGTGGCGCTCATGACGGCACTGCGCGAGATCGCCGCCCTCGGCCGCGGTCGTTTCATCCTGACGCCCAACCAGAACGTCACCGTGAGCGGGCTCGACGACGGAGACCGGAAGCGGGTCGCGGAGATACTGGTTCGAAACGGCGTAGACGGCGCCGGGACGCCGTCCGCCCTCCGCAGTCACAGTCTCGCCTGCGTGGGTCTGCCGACCTGCGGTCTCTCCATGGCAGAGAGCGAGCGCTATCTGCCCGCGCTCGTTGGCCGGCTCGAGGAACGGCTCGCCGCGCACGGCCTCGGGGACGAGCCGATCGTGATACGGATGACGGGCTGCCCGAACGGTTGCGCACGGCCCTACCTCGCGGAGATCGGCCTGGTCGGCAAGGCGCCGGGACGATACAACCTGTATCTCGGCGCAGCGTTCAGCGGCGAGCGGCTGAACCGTCTCTACCGACAGAACATCGACGAGGAGACGATACTCGACGAGCTGGAGCCTTTGTTCGCCCGCTACGCGGCCGAGCGCGAGCACGATGAGCACTTCGGCGACTTCCTCGTGCGGGCGGGCGTGATCCGCGCGGTGACCTCCGGACCGGACTTCCGCGCTGACGAGGACACGGTGGCATGAGGGCGCTCGGCGAACACGACAGCCGGCGGGCGGCGGCCGGGGCGGCGAGCGAACGACTCGCAACGCTGACGGCCGCGGAACGCATCGAGTGGGCGCTCGAGTACCTGCCGGGAAATCACGTGCTCACTTCGAGCTTCGGTGCGCAGGCGGCCGTGAGCCTGCACCTGGCCACCCGCGTCAAACCGGACATCCCGGTGATCCTGATCGATACCGGCTACCTGTTCCCGGAGACTTACCGCTTCGTGGACGAACTCGCAGACCGTCTGGCACTGGATCTGCGCGTCTACCGTCCCGTCCTGAGCGCCGCCTGGCAGGAGGCTCGCCATGGCCGGCGCTGGGAGGAGGGCGAGCGCGGCATCGACGATTACAATCGCGAGAACAAGGTCGAACCGATGGAGCGTGCGCTCGTCGAAACGGCCGCCGGCACCTGGATCGCCGGCCTGCGGCGGCAGCAGTCCGTCACCAGGGAGCGACTGCCGGTGGTCTCCGGTGACGGCGAACGCTGGAAACTGCACCCGATCATCGACTGGAGCGACCGGGACGTGCATCGCTATCTCACGCGCCACCATCTGCCCTACCATCCGCTGTGGGAGCAGGGATACGTCTCTATCGGCGATATCCACACCACGAGACCGATCCACGAGGTGGCGGATACGGCCGGGACGCGCTTCCTCGGCCTGAAGCGCGAGTGCGGCCTGCACGAGATGGACTTCGGCAAGATCGGCTGATCGTCAGTCGTCGCCCGTGCCCGTGCAGCCGCCGCGCAGCGGCAGACCGATGTCCTGGAAGATCCGGTCCACCTTCGCCTGATCGCCGGCGGCGAGGCAGCGTGTCACGAGCGGGTCGCTCAGATGCGGCGCGAAGAGCTGCATGAAATGACTCATGTAACGCCGCAGCACCGTATCCCGGCGGAAGCCGATCCAGGTGGTCGAACGGGGGAAGAGGCCTTCGGCATCAATGGCGACGAGGTCGTCGCCGCAGTCGTGAGCCATGCCGGCGACGACGCCGACGCCCATGCCCATTCGCACATAGGTCTTTATGACGTCGGCGTCACGGGCGGTGAACACGACGTCCGGCGTGAGCCCTTCGGCGGCGAAAGCCCGCTTCAGGGACGACTCGCCGCTGAAACTGAACACGTAGGTGACCAGTGGGTGGCGCGCCAGGATCTGGAGCGTAAGTGGCTCGTCGAGCCGTGCCAGTTCGTGGTTACGCGGGACCAGGATGATGCGGTCCCAGCGATAACAGGGCAGCATGAGCACGTCGGAGAATAGGTCCTGACCGCCGGTGGCGATGGCGAAGTCGATCTGCCGGGCCTGCACCATGTCCGCGATCTGCTCCGACGTGCCCTGGTGGAGCTCCAGGCTGACGTTCGGATAGCGGTCGCGGAACTCGGCGACCACTTCCGGCAGCACGTAGCGCGCCTGCGTGTGCGTCGTGCCGATCGCGAGCGTGCCCTGCGCTTCGTGCCGGGTATTCAGCGCGAGCGTGCGGATGTTCTCGATCTCCTGGAGGATGCACCGGGCGCGCGTCACGACCTCCTGACCCGCCGGCGTGACACTGGCGAGGCTGCGGCCCTTGCGCTCGAACAGGCGCAGGTCCAGTTCCTCCTCCAGCAGGCGCATCTGCTTGCTCACGCCGGGCTGCGAGGTGAAGAGTTTTTCCGACGCGGCGGTGATGTTCAGGCCATTGTCGACGATGGCCAGCAGATAGCGCAGCTGTCGCAGTGTCATAGTCAGTCCCGGTCCCGGTCGCGGTAGCATCGGGGGCCGTCCCTCTGCCCGGTCAATGATACGGACTGCGCCGCACTCGCGTTATATCGCCTCGGTATGGCGCCAGACACTTTCATTATTTCAGTGCCGGCGCTCCGGTCCCTATAGTCACGGTGGTCGAAAGTGCCGAGCGAAAGATGGACTACCTGCCAGTCTTCCTGAAAATGAACGGGATGCCGTGCCTGATCGTCGGCGGCGGCGCAACGGCCGCCCGCAAGCACCGCCTGCTGTCGGCGGCCGGCGCCCGCGTAATGGTGGTGGCGCCGGAGCTGGCCCCCGAGCTGGAGGCTGCAGCCCGGGCGGACGCAATCGACCACGTCGCTGCCGGCTTCGAGCCTGCCCATCTGGACGACCAGCGTCTGGTCATCGCCGCCACCGCCGACAGGTCGCTGAATCGCCGGGTGGCCGAACTCGCGGACGCGCGCGGCATCCTCTGCAACGTCGTGGACCAGCCGGAGGCCTGCCGCTTCATTCATGGTGGCGATCTCTTCCGGAGGGACCGCGCCGGTACTCGTCAGGCGCCTGCGGGAGCAACTCGAGTCATTGCTGCCGGCGAGGCTCGGTGTCCTGGCCGCGCTCGCGGGACGATGGCGGACCAGGGTGGCGGCACGTCTCGGAGGCAGCACGGCGAGGCGGCGCTTCTGGGAGCGGGTATTCTCGGGGCCCGTCGCAGATGCGGCTCTTGCGGGCCGGACGTCCGAAGCCGAACTCGCACTCTCGGACACACTGTCTTCGGCAGTCGGCGGCGGCGACGCGTCCGCGAAGGGTATCGCCTGGCTCGTCGGTGCCGGACCGGGAGACCCGGGACTGCTGACCTTGCGGGCCCTGCAGGTCGCGCAGCAGGCGGACGTCGTCCTCTACGACCGGCTGGTCACACAGGAGGTACTCGAGCTGACCCGCCGGGATGCCGAGCGCATACCCGTGGGCAAGACGCCCGGCGGTCACTGCGTTCCCCAGGAGGAGATATCGGCCATGATCGTCAGGCTGGTGCAGGAGGGTCGCAGGGTCTGTCGTCTGAAGGGCGGCGATCCGTTCATCTTCGGCCGGGGAGGAGAGGAGGCGGAGGCTCTCGTCGAGGCCGGACTTCCGTTCGAAGTGGTACCCGGCATCACCGCGGCCGCAGCCTGCGGAGCCTACGCCGGCATCCCGCTCACGCATCGGGAGCATTCTCAATCCGTGGTGCTGATCACGGCCCACGGCAGCGACTCCATAGATCGACTCGACTGGGCATCGCTTGCGCGCGACCGCCAGACTCTCGCCTTCTACATGGGCGTGGGGCGACTCGATGCCATCCGCTCGAGGTTGCTCGAGCACGGTCGGGCGGCGACCACGCCCGTGGCGCTGGTCGAGAATGGCAGTACGCCGCGGCAGCGGGTGATTCAGGGAACACTCGCCGAGCTGGCTGAATTGGCGGACCGTTACCGGGTCCGGGCCCCGGCCGTTGTTTTCGTCGGAGAGGTGGCCGCGCTAGCGGGCAAGCTGAGCTGGTTCGGGGGCGACGCGAATGGACTACCGTTGGCGCTGTCGGCTTGATGCAACGGAAGGGGCCATGCGCGAGATAGTCGCCGACAGTGCGACTGGATTCTAATGCGCTGTGGAGCAAGTGCGCTCAGCGCTGAACCTCAATGCGGACGACTTCTGGCTCCTCGGCCAATCGTGGGGAGGCCTGCGCGCGATGGAGTATGCGCTCGCTCATCGGGAGCAGCTAAATGGACCTATCATTTCAAAGCGGATGTCCAGCGCGCCAGTTTCACCGGATGAAATAGCCGGTTACTCGCCACACTCCATCGTCGTCCTTCATGGCTGTCACCGTCTCAACAGCGGCAGCCTTGTTCTCAAAAGAAGAGGCGAACTCGAAAACAACGTACTCGCCGTCAGGCGCACCCGGTAGTGTTTTGCGGATCTCTGCCGCGGCCGGGTCGCGCGATTCGAGATCACCCAGCGGCATGCGAGCGGCGCTGACAGACTCTTCCCAATCCCCTTTGGAGATAGAGGCCTTGAAGAGCGTCGATGCCGACTCCCAGCTTGACCGGTACTGAGCGGTATCCGTCAGCATGAGCCATTCCACTGTTGCTGATCGTGCCTCCTCGATAACCTGCGATTCACTGACCTGCGCAGCAATCGGAGTCGACAGCAAGAGCAGAAGGGTACAAAGCAAGTACTTCACAATATTATTACTCCTGGTTGGACGAGAGCGATGAAGATCGACTCCGGAAATCATACCTCACACGGTCGTTGTGGCCGCTCTTCGGTCAAGAGTCCACCGCTCTCCAGGTGGGTATACGGCCTGCTACGCGTCATCTCGCAATTCATCGCTGTTACTTTTAGTCAGCAGCCGATGAATCCCGAAAGACAGTGGCGACAGAAGTAGCAAAAGCAGCGTCGTGATGACCGGCAGACCAATCAGGAACCACGTGCGAGCGGGAGGACTAGTGAGTGCTCGCGGGCTCGGGTACGTCCCGATAGATCTCTCGGAGCTGCCGTCCCTGCGTCACGTCGACCAGGATGTGCGCCGCGATCGGCAGCCAGATCGAGCCGCTGATGGCGAAAAGGACGCCCAGCACGGCGCCGACGAGGCCGGTGCGGACGATGCCTGCAAGCCCCTGATAGCTGTGCGCGAGTCCGAAGGCGAGCGATGACACCGCAACGGCCGGCCAGATGCCCATGAAGTGTTGCAGGTACCAGAGCATGAAACCGCGGAAGACGATTTCCTCGACGATCCCGGCTGTGACCGAAAGTTGGTAGAAGACGCGCAGTTCCTGATTCGACTGCGGCAGGAAGTGACCCAGGTTGCCGAAGGACGCTCGTTGTTCGTCTCGCTCCGCCTGCGAAAGCTCGCTTACCCGATTGCCGGCCAGGAACAACAGCAGCACGCTCACCGTCACGACGGATGTACTGAGCCAGAAGCCAGCGCCCGACGGCGGAACGAATCCGAGCAATTCAAAAGACCGACTGGCATCGATCCAGACGGCGAACAGGATGGTGAGGAAGAGCCATTCCACGCCGATCGTCTGCCAGTACAGCCGAACACGATCCGAGTGCTCGCCGGCCGCGATCCGCTTCAATTCGGCGACATAGTTGTAGCGACCAACCACGGGTTGTACGACAAAGAGAATGGCGATGAGGATGTGGTCCAAGGGTGTCATGTGGTAATCTACATTCACGAAAGAGTGAATAATAATATTCACGCGAACGTGAATAGTCAAGCGACTTGTGCCGGAGCTGGATAGCAACTTGAAAGAGATATTGAAAATCAATGACCTGGAGCAACTCCGTCTGCTATCGGATCCGCTCAAGCTCGACATCGTCCAGGTCCTTGCGGAGGGGGAATATACGGCGGCGGACGTCGCCGACAGGCTGTCGGAACCGGTCACAAAGCTCTACCGGCATATCGACGCGCTTCTCGACGCGGATCTCATCGAGGTTGTGCGCAAGCAGAAGAAGCGCGGCACGATCGAGCGTCATTTCCGCGCAGCGGCACGCCGCTTCGAGGTCGATCAAAGTCTGTTCTCGGAGGATCCCGAGGGCAGTGACATTCGGAGTGCGCTGAGAGCAGCGGAAGACGATATCGTGGCCGCCGTTCGGGACGGTTCTGACGAGAACCTTATCTTGTCTCGCATACGCCTCAAGGGCTCGGCCGAGCATATCGCTGAACTCCAGGCCGAGTTGTCAGAGTGGCTACAGCGGCTGCAGGCGGATGATGGTTCAGACGACGGCGAAGAACTGGTCGAGGCCGGTGCATTGATCGCGTTCTACCGCGTGAGGGGTAGTTGACAGGCGAATTCTCGCAACACCGGTTGCCGACCAGAAATCCGGCTCGCCGACGGCTGCATGCCGGCATTCTTCCGCGAATTTCTCGATGATCTCGAGCACTGCGTCCCTTGAGCCGCAACCGGGTACCGGTTCCTCCTCGACGTTAGGCGCGGTCATCTCTGTCCAGGTCCGTCCAGCACCATGATCAATCCGCAAACTGTGCACGTACGAGCGGGCTGCGAACGGCCCGCCAGATTATCTGGACGTTCTGGTGCATGCTCCCGGCGCGGCGTGCTGCGAACGCGAGCAATGCATCGAGTGCATCGCGATCATAATAGTGCCCGCTGAATACCAGTGCTTCGATACGCAGCGTGTTGCTGATGTCCTGCAGCGGGTCTGCGCTTACCAGGAGCAGGTCGGCCGATTTGCCGATCTCGACCGAGCCGTAGCTGTCGTCGAGCCCCATATACGTCGCCGCGTCGATCGTGGCTGTGCGGAGCGCCGCCGCAGGTGACAGGCCTGCCTCGACGAGACGACCCAGCTCATCGTGAAGACTGAATCCCGGGTAGACGTAGGTGTCGAACGAATCCGTGCCGGCCAGCAGCCGCACGCCGGTCGCATGAGCTTTTCGTACGTGTCCCAACGCCAGCGAGTAGAGTGCTGCACGGACGTTACGGCCCGATGCATCGAGCGCGGTCGCGGCATTGCGGTCGGCATCCGGAGTCCACATGAGTCGGCGCAAAACGCCCGGCACATACTGCGATCTTGGATCGTTTCGAAACACCGGGTCATGCGCCATGGCACCCATGCGCAGAGTCTGCAGTGTCGGGGTCCACCACGTCTCCGACCCCGCCATCGCCGCCATCATTTCGTCGCAACGCGCCGTGTCCTGACCATCGACGAGGTCGGCGATGAACCCGGTATCGTATGCCGCCAAAGGGTCCGGCAATGCGCGGAAGTCGTCCGCCGCCTCGTAACACTCCAGAGCGAACAGGCGTCCATGCTCGATGCTGCGTTGCCCGGCATCGATCGCCTGCCGCAGCGGCACCTTCAGCGGGCGATGCCCCGCCAGGGCCAGGTCGTGAGCGGCGGCGGCATCGGCGAGCGCCGCGTAGGCCTCGGGCGAGACGGCGGAGTAGACCTTCAGGAAGTCCGCGCCAGCGTGCTCGTAGAAGCGCGCGAGTGCGTCGGCGTCGGAGGCATTACGCAGGCGGAAGAATGATTCGTATCCCGCCGGTACTTCGTCGCCGCCGTTGATCTGGAAGCTCGACTGGCCGATGTAGCGTGGCGACAGGCTCGCCCCGGAGGCCAGCTCGCGATTCCAGCGCGTGCGGTCTTCGATGCAGGCGATGAACGGATCGGACCGGGACATACAGCCCCACATCTCCCGCACACCCGTGACGCCGTTCGCGATGAACAGCGGATGCTGGTATTGGTCCGCAAAGGTGTTCGAGTGGGTGTGCATATCCCACAGTCCCGGCATCAGGTACATGCCGGTTCCGTCGATCTCGCGAGCGTGCGGCGGGGCGACGGCGTCCGTGCCGATGACTGCGATCACCCCGTCGCGTACCACGACATCGGCGGGTTGCCTCGCCGTGCTTGCCTGTACATCGACAACGCGTACATTGCGAATCACCACGTCGCCTGCAATTCCCGGCCGGGGCATCTCGGGCGGCGGCCAGACGACCAGAGCGGCAAACGCCGAAAGGACGGCCGCTACGATCGCGCCGAGCGAGAGGGCGGCGTAGCGTAGCAGCTTACGCACCGCTAGCTGGCCTCGCTCTCGAGTCGCGCGACGACGCAATAGCTCGCCTTCGGAGCCGACTGCCAGACCTCTTCGAGATCAAAGCCGGCATCGTCGAGCCACTGCATGAATTGCGTCTCGCGGAACACGTTGATGCGCGGCAGCAGGCCCAGCGAGTGGCCCAATGGGGCGATCCGGTTCCAGAAACGAGAGTCGGAGTGGCTGTCAGTGATCTCGGGGTTACTCATGGTGTGTTCTCCGGGCCGGCCCTGCCGACTTAGCTATTGTGTCCGATACTGGTATTAGTTGTTACTCGAAACAGCTTGCCGGGCGGTCATTCAATTCTGACACTCGAGAGATGTTCTGTGAGCAACCGATTGCTACAAGTTCTCTGTCTTATCCAGACCTTCTATTCCCCCATGGGCCCAGGGGGACGACTTGGGACCAGAGACTGAAATAGACAAAGTTATATAGCGTTTAGCGGATGCATGGCGTGCTGGCGACGGTACGGCATGGGCCGACAAGCCCGATGATGTGCCCGTAGCTGTGCTCGAGCGGCACGAGAGTGGCTGGAAAGTAGTCACGTTCCAAAACACGCCCTTCGTTGTCAACGAGTTCCGTGACAATGGAGATCTGACGCGATTCAAGCGTCTCGCCGCCGAATAGAACGCTGAACCGTAGTACCTAGCCTACTCACGGCGGCTTAGTAGGGTTAGCTCCGGACCCGCACCGGACGGTTGGCTCTACTTTCAGCTAGACTCACTGCTCCTGACCCAAAGCTGCCTCTCATCTGAATCTGCCAAGAACCAATACAAGGACCGCAAGATGTTGTTATCTGTTCGATCGGCGCTTCTGGCGCTGTTGATAGCGTCACTTTCAATCACGACCGGCTTTGCCTCTGCTGACGTTGATGAGGGCCAGAAAGCGGTACTCGTTACCGGTGCCACAAGTGGCATTGGCCTGCGAATTGCGGAGCGGCTGGCTTCCGAAGGCTATTTTGTCTACGCGGGTGCCCGCAAACAGGCAGACATTGATCGTCTCAATAAGTTCGAGAATATTGAGGCAATTCGTCTCGACGTGACAGTCCAGGATGATATTGACGCAGCCGTGAAGCACGTGAGTGAAGCCGGACGCGGTCTCTGGGGGCTCATCAATAATGCCGGCGTCTTTATCGGCGGGCCGATTACCGACGTAAGCATCGAAGAGACAATCTGGCTGTTTGACGTAAACGTCTTCGGTGTTTACAGGGTAACTCAGGCTTTCGCTCCTTTGATTATAGAATCTAAAGGACGAATCTCGACAATTGGTTCAATTTCGGGAGTAGGATCCAGTCGATTCTTTAGCCAGTACAGCATGAGCAAACATGCAATGGAGGCATTCACCGATTCGCTTGCTATTGAGATGGAGCGATTCGGCGTTGACGTGAGCATTATTGAGCCAGGCAACTACGACTCGAATATCGTCGAAACCGCCTGGAAGCGAATGCAGGAGAAAGGCTATATAGACGAAGATTCACCGTATGCCGCGGACCTGAAGGAATTCATGGAATGGCCCGCTGACCGCAGCATCTACAAGGAACCTGACGAAGTTGCGGACGCAGCGATGCATGCGATGTTTAGCGACAATCCCAAGCGCCGCTACATGACGGTGCCCAGTGCTGACGAAGCCCGTTGGGCAATCGGTTCGATGATCCGCGAGTTGGCTGAGCTCAATGACTGGCAGGCCTACTCGTTCACGAGTGAAGAGCTAGTGGCCATGCTCGAGGAGGCTATGGGCGAGGCGGCCAACTAGCTCTGGCATTCCGAATGCGAACGGAATGCTTCTGGCCGGAAACCGACCCTTTGTCGCTGACTCCGGCTAGCCCGCTCTCAGCGGGTGGTCAGGGTCCGCTCCCGACCCTAAGCGAACCGTTGCCTGTGATTCTAAGCTAGACTGACCCGGCTGATGTGGTGTCACGTCGGTCTTTCTCTTTATCACAGGCAACACACTTATGAGCCTCAATCCCTGCAAAAGCCTTTTCGGCGCCTGTCTACTGGTCCTGGTCATGTTCGCAGACGCTGCTGCAGCGATCACGGTGGGCGACCCCAGCGTTAGCTGTGCTGAGGATCCGGCCTGCATCAACCGCCTGCACCCTGCGATCCCGATGGTGACGAAAGTCGATCCTGGTGAGCGGATCGTATTCATCGGTCGCGATGCTTTCGACCTGACCCTCGACCCAGACGAGTTCTCCAGCGCAAAGGCCAATCCCCGAGATGGGGTTGGGATTGTCCATGCACTGACGGGGCCTGTCTTTATCAACGGCGCAAAGGCGGGTGATGTGCTGGCAGTGACCATCGAACAAATGGAGCCTGCGGACGTCGGCTGGACGGAAGCAGGCCCATTCGGATTTGCGGGTGATCAGTTCGGGACAGACGGGCGATTCATCGTATGGCGCATCAATGCCGATTATGCGGTCAGCGACGCTTTGCCGGGCGTGCGTATTCCAAACGCCAGTTTTCCCGGAGTCGTGACGACCATGCCCGGAGAGGAATTGCTCGCCGATGTGCTGGCGCGTGAGACAGCGCTGCTCGACTCGGGCGGTGCCGTGATGAATCCCGACCCCGACGAGGCAGCGCCGGCAATGCTATGCGGGGTGGACGGGACGAGCCCGTCGGAGTGCCTGCGAACGATCCCGCCGCGAGAGCACGGCGGCAACATGGATATCCGCTACATTACCACCGGGACTACCGTGTATCTGCCGTGTTTCATCGATGGTTGCGGGCTCGCCGTGGGTGACTTCCATTACGCACAGGGCGACGGAGAGGTGGCAGGGACGGCGATCGAGATGGGCGGCAGGATGACGGTCACCACTCGTATCGTCGAGGATCCGCCGGATCTGTCTCGCGGCCCCCACTATGAGGGTCCGGCGTCGGTGCTGGGGATACCGTCCGAGCGCTTCTATGCCGTTACCGGTTTTCCGCTGAAAGAAAAGGGTAGCGTTCCCGCGGATCTTGCTTACCTGGACTCCCCGAAAATTGAAGGCTTAAGCAATCTGTCGAGCGACATAAATCTCGCGGCAAGAAATGCCCTGCCGCGATGATTGACTACATCATGTCTGAGTACGGCTACGATCGGACGCAGGCGTACATGATCGCAAGCATTGCCGTTGACATGCGAATCGGTCAGCTGGTTGATGTTCCGAACGTCGGCGTGACCGCAGTACTGCCGTTGGACATCTTCACGGAGCGCGAGTAACCGCCGTTTTGACGACGAGGATACACTTCCGGATATGGGTGAAATGGTAATTGTCGCGTATAGGCCCAAAGCTGGTCGAGAAAGCGAATTGCTGGATTTGGTCAGGGATCACGTGCCATTCCTTCGACGCTTGGGCTTGGCGACCGATCGTCCCGCATCGGCTATGAGAAGTAACAACGGCGTAATTGTCGAAGTATTCGAGTGGGAGGACGGTGCCATTACATCGGCGCACGAGAATCCGGAGGTGCAAGCTCTTTGGAAAAGATTCGCAGCTGTCTGCGACTACATTCCACTTTATGAATTGCCCGAAGCAAAGGATATATTCGCTCAGTTCGAGCCGATAGATTTATGAGTAATTCCTTTGTCCGATGGCCGCTATTGGCCGGAAGCCGCCGATTCTTCGGCCCGGAATTATCCCGACGCGGCGATTCAAGGTATCGCGGCAGCTATGGTAATGCGGGGATTGCCAGCGGCGGTTCGTCTACCTAACGCTAAATGTCGGAATGCGCAGAATGACGAAAGCGCCATTGCTTCGCACCGCAGGTGTGTTCAGTGTGCTCGCACTCACGCTGATGCTTCTGGGTACGGCTGTCATCCTCGCGTCCTCAGGCACGGCGGCACAGGACCCGCTAGAGACATTCTCGGACCCCGCAACCTTCACCGCCTTCCTGCAGGCTGCCGACCCGGCATTGCGAACGGCACTGTTCCTGGATGGATTGTTCGCGCTCTCCTATGCCGGGGCGGTTGGTTTCGCGGTGATCGGTTTTCGTGATCGCTGCCCTCCTGCCGCGTGGGCCAGCGGGCTTGGGATCCTCGTCACCATGGTGTTGGATGTATCCGAGAACCTGCTGATGATGGGCTCGCTCGGTCTCGCCGGCGCGGGGCAGGAAATCACCGGCGAACGGATCATGCTGCATGTCTTCGTTTCGGGCATGAAACTGCACCTCGCGGCCTTTTCGCTGGTTGCATTCACGTTCACGCTGCCCGAGCGAGGGCTCGTCACATGGCTTATACGCTGGGGCGGCCGGACGATTATGCCCATCGCCGCGATCCTGTTCGTCACCAACGCTTTCGGCATGAGCGCGAACGCGTCGCTCGGCGTATTCGTCGCGATGACCGGTGGGTTTGTGCTGCAGGCAATTCTGATGTTCCGTGAAGCCAAGCATCAGCCGCAGGAGGATTGAGAAGGACGGGCGGGGCCCCTGAGCGCCCACCACCGACCGATCGTGGCCGCTAAGCGACGCTTCTGCTGCTGACGCTAGCTAGTCTACGCTCTGCGATCAGCTAGGGTCGCTTATCGACCCGATGGTTTGGCCCTGAGATTTTGGACCAGTTGATTAGGTCTATGGATTGACCTAGGTTCGACGGACACTTCTGGCCTATTCTTGGACTGACCTATTCGCTCTTTCTGCCAAGCTTGGTTTCTGCAGGCAGCTTGGCTCGCTCAACGAGCAATTGTGGACGGTTCGATTGTAGAGTCTGTACCGATTGATCCCGATCCTGTACGGTCGTGCCAAATAGACTCGGAAAATCTGATCGTAGAGGCTAACTATGTTGCACGTTGTGAAGCTCATTGAGCGCCGGTATCCCCACCAAGCCAAATCCGTGGTTTCGGCATTGTTGATCGTTTCGGCTCTCGGATTAATCGTCGGAATCTATCTCGCCGTAGCCTGAGCAGCCGCTCTTGGCCGGTAAGCGACCTATTGCTCACCTCAGCTTCCTCCGCAAAGGTGAGGGCTAGAGGCCGTGCTCGACCCGGTAGTGCCAATCGGACACGAGCCGATAAGTTATCCTTTATTTACAAACGATAGTCAGGGAGTGGATTAGCTGCCTGGAGCAGATTCTTGCGAATTCCCTGCTCTCTGCACTCGAGGCGATAACGCGGTCAGAGGGAGGCCTTCCGTATCGGCGCCCCCCGACCGCATTTAGACCTTAATTTCTACTCGCCCCAGCTCTTGATCCGGCTATACATGCTCACCGTATTAATTTTACGGATATCGCGAACCTTGCCAGCGAATTTCGCGTAAGCATCGCCGTCCAGCAGCTTGTCCAGGTAGTTATTGAGGTCGGCGATATCAGGCGCCGTAATCAGTACCACGTGGCTGTAGCCCATCGCCCCCGCACGTGCCTCCATGAGTCTCACCGACCCCGGATGACCCGCGTCGTCGATCAGGGTACGGAAAGCATCTGCATAGCGGCGACCATCAGAAACAGACATCACGTAGGCGGCTACTGCGCCATGTTCGCGCCAGTTGCCGCCCTCATTCATACGCTCAACAAATAGGGTCTCACCGGTGAGATCCGCAATGTCGTTTACGGCGAGCAGATAGCGTGGCCAGGCATCACTCGCCAGCCGCATGCTTGTCATCTTGTGATAGGCATCGTGACTCTGGTGATCCGTAACGATCAGATGTGTCGCCGGATTCGGGCCGTTGAAAGCGGTAGCCCAGAGGGAGACTTTCGCCTCTTTCATACCTTCGGTGGCGAGCAGGCTGTCCAGTGCGGCAACGAATGCACGCGGATTGTCAACTTTAAAGCCGTAGACGGCCTCCACTGGCGCGGCAGAGACGAGCGCGCTCGCGCCCAACACTGCCACGGAGGTCGCGGTCAGCAACAATTTTCCGATCCAAGTTCTCATTTTTGTTCCCCCGAAATGTGATTCCGCGGAATGCGGATAGCCCGACAGATCGTCGAACTACCAAACATAAGATCATGCCCGTTGTGCTTGCGCAAGACTTGTGCCCGCTCCTGGCCGGTAAGCGACCTTCAGAGAGGCCGCCACCGGCCTTTTCGGCTATGCATCATTTCTCTCAGAGATCTTCCAGCGCGTCCTCGACCTCGATTCCCAGGTAGCGGACGGTGCTCTCTATGTTCGTGTGGCCGAGCAGGAGCTGCACAGCCCTGAGATTCTTGGTGCGCCGATAGGTCAGGATTCCCTTGGTGATACGGATCTGGCCGAACGGGAAGTCTTGCTGCATGATGCCGTGATTCATGAACTGGTTGTCGACGGCCTGGATAAGGCGGCAGACGAGTATCGGCTCATTGCGGAGGCATTGAAGGCGGGTGGGCGTTCAGTTTCGTTATTGACGAGGCGACCGGCAGCCTGACGGCTGCTGTGGCGCTTGACGGCATCGCAGTCAACATATTCGGTGCCTGCAGGGCGACAGATATATAGCGTTACATGGGTCGCAGGTGTTGACCTGCGCCGGGCAGGCGAAGCGTCAAATCGGTGGATCGACAGAGGTATTTTATGCAATTCATCAGAGTGACTGTTATCGGTGGCGTCATTTTCCTAGTCCCTGTCACTGTGCTCATCATGATCCTCGGCAAGACAGTGGACATCATGGGGAGGTTGGCAAAACCGCTGACGGCGTGGGTCCCACTGGACAGAATAGGCGGTGTGGCTGTTGCGAACCTGATTGCCATCGTCGGTATCATCGTGTTGTGTTTCATAGCCGGTTTGATCGCACGCAGTGGCGTCGTCACCCGATACATTAATTCGCTGGAGTCGCGGTTTCTCTATTCCATTCCTGGTTACAGCTTTGTCAAGAGCCTGACATCGAGCATGGCCGGGGTCGACGATGACAAGTCGTTAACGCCGGTACTCGCGAAGTTCGACGACGCGTCGCAGATTGCGTTCAAGGTTGAAAGCCTGCCGGACGGGCGGGTAATCGTCTACATTCCCGGTGCCCCGGACCCGTGGTCTGGTTCGGTATTCGTAATGTCGGCGGACCGAATCGAACTGCTCGATCTTTCGCTCATGGACGCCGTGAAGAATATCCGCACACTTGGCAGCGGATCGAGCGATTTCCTGCCTCCGCCGACACCGGATTGAGCGACAGCAATGCAGACCAGACATTCATTCTAACGGGCCCTGGGGGGTTCTTGGACGGTCAATAGAGACTATCGGGTTTATTGGCCACCCGAAGTAAACTGATGTAACTCCCTTGACTATCCCTAGCCGGCTCTCAGCGGACAGTTAGGGTCTGCTCCCGACCCTGAGCAGACGGAAATCTGACCAACTACTTCAAGTCAGAATTGGCCGCCACCCGACGCGCGATGGGCCTCATGCTCTATGCAGAAGATGACGTCATTGCCACAAATACTGGACAACCAGGGGGCGATGACGAGAGAGCGTCTTCGTTGTGTCTTGGCCTAAGTCGTGCTGCGCCAGTTTCTCAGCTGACCAATCCTCAGTGTCCAGAATAAGACCTTCCTCAACACTGAGAGTCCTCGGGCTAAATAGCTGGTAGTCAAGGGCTCTGGACGGAAACGGCGTACCTCGGCCGTCCCACGTCCAGGTCGTCAGCCCATCCTCGTGATATAGCTCGGCTGCGATTAACCCCGAATGCGGAGAACTATAAGGTCCCGTCATCAATGCTAGCGGGATCGCAGTACTCACCAAGTTGAAGTCGCCAGCCAGCACGATTGCATCAACGTCACTTCGCGAAAGCACCTCACGAACTACCCTGCGGATTTCCTTTGCTTCCACTCGGCGCTTTAACTCTGCCCAGCTTGCAGGATCGTCG
>JARRPZ010000059.1:0-15627 GCA_037382365.1 Gammaproteobacteria bacterium | reverse complement strand
CCCTGACGGTGTTGTTCTACGGACCGCAGAGTGATTGAAAGATGACGAATATCTATGTCGGCAACCTGGCTTACAGTGTCACCTCCGACGACCTCCGCGCAGTATTCGCCGAGTACGGTGAAGTCTCCAGCTGCAACGTGATCATGGACAAATTCTCCGGCCGCTCCAAGGGGTTCGGTTTCGTCGAGATGCCCGATGCGAGCGCAGCGACCGCCGCCATCGAGGCACTCAACGAGCAGGACCTGCAGGGGCGGAACATGCGTGTGAACGAGGCGCGCCCCCGCGAGGACCGGCCGCAGCGTCGCGACCGCTACTGATCATCGGGCCGCGCCCCGGCGCGACTCACAGACGCGAGAAGGCCGCCTCCGGGCGGCCTTCTCCGTAGCAGGGCCTTCAGGCCCGAATCCATACAGGCAAAAACGGCTTCGGCGGCGATTGCGGATCGGGCCCGAAGGCCCTCCCGGGTGCCCGCGCTACTGACGATCGTGCTCGACGTAGGTGGAGCGCGGGAAGGTACGCAGATATTCCTCGAGGATCTGCATGCCCTGTTTCGGTCTCAGTACGCCCGCGTTGATCTTGTCACGCACCAGCTCGCTCATGCGGCGCTCGAGGTCGTTGGCGAAGTACTGGACCTGTCCGAGGATCTCCTGCACCCGCGTACCGGGGATGATCTTCTCCACCCAGAAGCTGCCCGGCTCGTCCGGATCGGCATAGACGTGGGCTTCCGCGACGCGCCCGAACAGGTTGTGGGCATCGCCCATGATGTCCTGGTACGCACCCATCAGGAACAGACCGATGAAGTAACGCTCGCCGGGTCGCATCCCGTGCAGGGCGACATAGGTCTTGTCGGCATTGGCCGTAACGTAGTGGTGGATTTTGCCATCCGAGTCGCAGGTCAGGTCGACGAGGACGGCGCGGCGGTCCGGCCGCTCGTCCAGCCGTGCGATCGGCATCAGCGGGAATGTCTGTCCGATGGCCCAGTGATCGAGGATCGACTGGAAAACGGAGAAGTCGCACAGGTGCTGGTCGACCAGCGCCTCCTCGATGGTGCCGAGCTCGGCCGGTGGCGGGTCCAGGTCGGCCTCGCGCAGGCCCTCGGCGATCACGGCGCAGGCACTCCAGAACAGACGCTCGATCAGGGCCTGCTGCTCCAGCGGCATGTAGCCGAGACGGAAGCTCGCTTCGGCATCGCGGCGGACGTCCCGGCATTCGTGGTAAGCCTCGATGAGCAGGGCGGGCGATGCGCTTCCCCGGCGGCCCCGTTTGCGCAGGCGTTCGAGTACGCGATAGAGCTTGCGCACCAGCGCGTGGTGCTCGTCGCCGGGCCGGAATTCCTCGTCGATCATGTTCTTGGTGTAGGCGCCCAGCGATTCCACGATCAGCACCGAATGATGCGCCGTGATGGCGCGGCCGCTTTCCGAGATCAGCGTGGGATGGGGCAGGGACTGATCCTCGCAGACGTCGTGCACCGCAGAGACCACGGCGTTGGCGTATTCCTGCAGGCTGTAGGTGATGCCGGTGCCTTCGCCGTCGTCGTAGCGCACGCCCAGACCGCCGCCCACGTCGATGTAGCGGATGCCGATGCCGCGCCGGACGAGCTTGGCGTAGATCTGGGTAATCTCCTTCACGGCGTTGCGCAGGACCTGCACGTCGGAGACCTGGCTGCCGACGTGGAAGTGCAGGAGGACGAAGGCGTCCTGTCGCCCGTCCGCATTCAGGCGTTCGAGCAGTTCGACCAGTTCCGGCACCGACACGCCGAATTTGGAACGATCGCCACCGGATTCGGCCCAGCGGCCCGCGCCGCCGGTCGTGAGCCGGACGCGGACCCCGAATTCCGCCACGGTGTCGCTGTCGGCGGTCAGCGCCATCCACTGTTCGAACTCCCCGAATTTCTCGATGACCGGAATCACCCGCTTGCCGAGGCGCTGGCCGGCATGGATCAGTGACAGCATCGCGTCGTCTTTGACGCCGTTGCAGATCAGCAGACGGTCGTCCCGGGTGAGGTGGGGCAGGGTCGCGACCAGTTCCGGCTTGGAACCGCATTCGAGGCCGAGACCGTAAGGCTCGCCGGCATCGAGTACCTCCTCCACGACCTCGTGGAGCTGATTGACCTTGATCGGGTAGACACTCCGATACTCGCCCTCGTACTCGTAGCGCTCTATGGCGCGGCGGAACGCTTCGTTGATGCGCCTCACCCGGGAGCGCAGCACATCCTGGAAACGCAGCAGTACGGGAGGCTGCACGCCACGGTCGGCCAGGTCGGCCACGACGTCGGCGATACGGATCGCGATCTCACTGTCTTGTTCCGGTCTCAGCGCCGCGTAGCCCTCGTCGTCGATGAAGAAGAAACCGTCGCCCCACACGTCCACCCGGTAGTATTCGGCGGTGTCGGCCGCGGTCCAGTCGGCTGCGTTCTCCGGCAGTGTCCGGATACCGCTAGCGGGCGTACCCTCGCTCACCGGGACCCCTCAGTGCCCGAGCACGCAGGCGAATACGAGCGGCGCGACGATCGTCGCATCGGACTCGATGATGTACTTCGGGGTATCGGCGGACAGCTTGCCCCAGGTGATCTTCTCGTTGGGAACCGCACCGGAATAGGAGCCGTAACTCGTCGTCGAATCGCTGATCTGGCAGAAATAGCCCCAGCGCGGAATGTCCTCCCGGCCCAGATCCTGCTCGATCATCGGCACCACGCAGATCGGGAAGTCGCCCGCGATGCCGCCCCCGATCTGGAAGAAACCGATCGAGGCGTCCCGGCACGTCTGCTGGTACCAGCCGGCAAGGGCGATCATGTACTCGATGCCGCCGCGAACGGCGTGCACGTTGCCGATTTCGCCGTTGATGACGTGTGATGCGTAGATGTTGCCCAGCGTGGAGTCTTCCCAGCCCGGCACGAACAGCGGGAGATCCCGCTTCGCCGCCTCGACCAGCCAGCTGTCCGCCGGATCGATCTCGTAGTTTCCCTCCAGTTCGCCGGACATGATCAGCCGGTACAGATACTCGTGCGGGAAGCAGGCCTCGCCATTCCGGTCGGCCGCCTGCCACTCTTTCAGGATCGCCTTCTCGATACGCCTGATGGCCTCTTCCTCCGGGATGCAGGTATCGGTGACCCGGTTCAGGTGGCGGCGCAGCAGCTCCTCCTCGTCCTCCGCGGTGAGGTCCCGGTAACCCGGGATGCGCACATAGTGGTCGTGCGCGACCAGATTGAAGAGATCCTCCTCCAGGTTGGCGCCGGTACAGCAGATGGCATGGACTTTCTCCTGCCGGATCATCTCTGCCAGCGACAGCCCGAGTTCGCCCGTACTCATCGCGCCGGCGAGCGTCATGAACATCCGGCCGCCCTCGTCCAGGTGACGACGGTAGCCGTCTGCGGCATCGACGAGTGCCGCGCCGTTGAAGTGGCGGAAATGATGGTGGACGAAGTCCGTGATCGCGGTCATGGTTCGGGTCTCCTGGTGGCAGGGTCGCCCGGCCCGCCGGATGGCCGGCCGGGCCGCGGAGATTAGGGTCAAAACCCCAATGCTAGCAAGGGAAATCTTCGCTCGCAGAAGCGCCGGCGTCGGTTACCAGGGTTGCGTCCAGACCAACGGCTCCTCGTCCATCAGAGCCGCCTGTTCGCGCAGGGCCAGGATGTGCTCGCCCCAGTAGCGCTGTGTGTTGAACCAGGGGAAGGCCTGCCGGAAGGCGGGATCCTCCCAGCGGCGTGCGAGCCAGGCCGCATAGTGCATGATGCGCAGCGTCCGCAGTGCCTCGATCAGCCGTAGTTCACGGGCCTCGAAGGGCCTGAATTCCGTGTAACCCGTCAACAATTCGGCGAGCTGGGGCGTCTGCTCGGGACGGTCACCGGAGAGGAACATCCATAGATCCTGCACGGCGGGCCCCATGCGCGCGTCGTCCAGATCGACGATGTGGACACGATCGTCACGCACCAGCAGATTGCTCGGGTGCAGGTCGCCGTGCAGACGGATGCGCCGTGCGTCGCCCGCCGCGGCGAAGCAGTGTTCCGCGCGCGCGAGGAGATCTCCGGTCAGGGTCTCGTAGGAGGTCTCCAGCTCGGCAGGGATGAATGCCTCCTCCAGCAGGAATCGTCTGGAGCTGGCGCCGAAGCCGGCGATATCGATCGTCGGACGATGCTCGAACGGGATGCGCTCGCCGCAGTTGTGCAGCCGCGCCGTGAGACGGCCGATCTGGCGCAGCAGCTTCGGGTCGTCGAGTTCGGCGGCATGACCGCCATGGCGCGGGAAGACGGCGACGCGGAAGGGCTCCACGTGGTGCAGCGTGCGCCCCCCGATCTCCATCGGCGGGACGACGGGTACGTCGGCCGCGGCCAGTTCACGGGCGAAGGCGTGCTCTTCGAGGATCGCCGCGTCGCTCCAGCGGCCGGGTCGGTAGTACTTCGCGACGATGGGGCTCTCTTCCTCGATGCCGACCTGGTAGACCCGGTTCTCGTAGCTGTTCAGGGCCAGCAGGCGGCCGTCCGTGACGAAGCCCAGCGCCTCGATGGAATCCAGTATCTCGGCGGGGCCGAGCCGGCGGAAGGCGAGGGTGTCGTCCCCGGCTGCGGCCACGGGGTTGCCGGTTTGTTCGCTGTTCATCGTGGCCGGAGTCTAGCATCGGGCCGGGCTGGCAGCCGGCCCGGCCATTCGCTAATCTTCCGGGCCCTGCAATCGGGGAGGACCGAAGCTGTGGCGAGAGCGCGAGCCAACGGAATCGACATCGAGTACGACGAGTTCGGTTCGCCGGACGACCCGGCGATCCTGCTCATCATGGGTCTGGGCATGCAGCTCATCGCCTGGCGGGAGCCGTTCTGCCGTATGCTGGCCGATCGGGGCTACCGCGTGATCCGTTACGACAACCGAGATACCGGGCACTCCAGTCGATTCGGCCACCTGCGCACGCCCGCCATCCCCACCGTGGTGTTCCGTGGCCTGCTGGGGATGCGTCAGAAGGTGGCCTACACGCTGTCCGACATGGCGCTGGATGCCGTCGGCCTGCTCGATGCGCTCGGTGTCGAACGCGCGCACATGGTCGGCGTATCCATGGGCGGCATGATCGGCCAGATACTCGCGGCGAAGCATGCGGACCGCGTGCACACACTGACCTCGATCATGTCGACGAGCGGTCACCGTTCGCTGCCGAGGCCGCGCCGCGAGATACGGCGGCACATCTTCCAGGCCCGGCCGGCGGATGCCGCCAGGGATGAGGTGGTCGAGCACACCGTGCGCACCATCGAGCTGATCGGTAGTCCGCGCTATCCGACGGATACCGCGACCATACGCGCCCACGCGGAGGAGGCGTACCGCCGCGCGTATTATCCGGAGGGGATACTGCGCCACGTCGGCGCCATCGTCGCGGACGGCAGCCGCCGTGAGCGGCTGCGGGCGATCCGCTGCCCGAGCCTCGTCATACACGGGACGGACGACCCGCTGGTGCCGGTCGAGGGAGGCATGGATACCGCCGAGTACATCCCGGGGGCGCGGCTGGAACTGATCCCGGGCATGGGGCACAACCTGCCCGAAGGTCTGTACGAGACGCTGGTGGACCTGATCGCCGGGCACGCGCGCAGCGCCATGCCGCCTGATCGCGTAGCGAATCGTATATCGAATCGCGGCTGAAGCCGCTCTCCTGCCTGTGGGACAGTCGTTCCTGCAGGAGCGTCTTCAGGCCCGATTCCGCCCTCCTACGTGCCGCAGTAGATGCCGTGCAGGAGTCGGATCATCTCGGTGGCGGGACCCGGCACCAGCGTGTAGTAGATGCTCTGAGCATCCCGCCGCGTCGCCACGAGGCCTTCGCGACGCAGGATGCCGAGCTGCTGTGACAGCCCCGACTGGCTCATCGGAATCTTCTCGTTGAGCTGACCGACCGTCATCTCACCGCCGGACAGCGAACAGAGGATCATCAGCCGGTTCTCGTTCGACAAGGCCTTCATCAGCTGGGCCGCTTCGCCCGCATGTTCGAGGATGGCGCTGAAGTCGCGTTCCGTCATCGATTCCATATCCCTGCCCCCGATTCCGTAGTTGCCACGATTGTATATTGCAATATAATAATATACAAATATACTACCCGAGCGAATACGGAGCCTGTCGAATGACCACCCCTCATGTCGAGACTTTTTATCACGAGCCGACCCATACGTTCTCGTACGTAGCCTGGGATCCGGCGACCCGTGAGGCGGCGGTGATCGACCCGGTGCTGGATTTCTCGGACGTCTCGGGGCAGACCGGGACGGACTCGGCGGACGAGATCCTGGCATTCGTTGCGCGCGAGGAACTGCGTGTCGCCTGGATACTGGAGACTCATGCGCATGCCGACCATCTCACGGCGGCGCAGTATCTGCAGGCCAGGACGGGCGCGCCGATCGGCATCGGCGCCGGGATCCGCGAAGTCCAGACGACGTTCCGGGAACTCTTCAATCTCGGCGCCGAGCTGCCGGCCGACGGTTCCCAGTTCGACCACCTGTTCGCCGACGGTGACACATTCAGCGTCGGCGGGCTGACGGGGCGCGTCATGGCGACCCCGGGGCACACGAACGACAGCATCGCCTATCGCATCGGCGACGATGCCGTCTTCGTCGGCGATACGCTGTTCCGGCCGGACTACGGCAGTGCCCGGTGCGATTTCCCCGGCGGCGACGCCGGGCGACTCTACGACTCCGTCCGGCGCCTGTTCGAATTGCCCCCCGAGACCCGTCTGTTCCTCTGCCACGATTATCCGGAGGAGGGCACGGAGCCCCGCTCGGTCACCACGGTCGCCGAGCAGCGCGCCGAGAACCGGCATCTGAACGAGTCCGTGTCACGCCGGGACTTCGTCCGCATGCGCGAGCAGCGCGACGCCGGACTCGGCCTGCCCCGACTGATCATCCCGGCGATCCAGGTCAACATCCGCGCCGGCCGCATGCCCCGCGCCGAGGATAACGGTGTGGCTTACCTGAAGACCCCCATCAACGCCTTCCCAGGGAGTGACCAATGACTCGAATCGTCGTGCTCGGTGCCGGCCTCGGCGGCATCACCCAGGCTTATGAACTGAAACAGACGCTGCCGGGCAAGGCCCGCATCACGGTCGTCAGCGATCTGCCCTATTTCGAATTCACGCCGTCCAACCCCTGGGTGGCCGTGGGCTGGCGCAAGCCGGGAGAAGTGCGCGTCGATCTCGCCGATGCGCTGTCCCGCAACGGTGTGAATTTCATCGGCAAGGCCGCCCGCAAGGTGTGGCCGGAAGAGAACCGCATCGAGCTCGTGGACGGCGAGAGCGTGGAATACGATTACCTCGTGATCGCGACCGGCCCGGAGCTGGCATTCGACGAAGTGTCCGGACTCGGCCCCCACGACGGCTACACGCAGTCGGTCTGCAAGACCGACCACGCCCACCAGGCGATGACGGACTTCGAGAAGCTCGCCGCCGACCCGGGGCCGGTGGTCGTCGGAGCGGCTCAGGGCGCCTCCTGCTTCGGACCCGCCTACGAATATGCATTCATCCTCGAGACGGAACTCCGGCGGCGCAAGATCCGCGACCGGGTGCCGATGACGTTCGTCACACCGGAGCCCTACATCGGGCACCTCGGGCTGGACGGTGTGGGCGATACCAAGGGCATGCTGGAATCCGAAATGCGCGAGCGCCACATACGCTGGGTGACGAATGCCCGCATCGAAGAGGTGACCGACGGCCGTATCCGGGTGTCCGAGATGGCGTCTGCGGAGGCGGTCGCGAAGGAACACGAGATCGAGTTCCGCCATGCCATGATCCTGCCGGCCTTCCGGGGCATCGAGGCCGTGCGGGACGTCGAGGGACTCGTCAATCCGCGCGGCTTCGTGCTCATCGACGACTACCAGCGCAACCCGACGTATCCGAACGTCTACGCCATCGGCGTGTGCGTCGCGATTCCTCCGGTGGGGCCGACGACGGTACCCCTCGGCACGCCCAAGACCGGCTACATGATCGAATCCATGGCGACGGCCACCACCCACAACATCGCCGACGCGATGGCGGGCAGGGAGCCGACCCATCGCGCCAGCTGGAATGCGGTCTGCCTGGCCGATTTCGGAGACCGGGGCGTCGCCTTCGTCGCACTGCCCCAGATACCGCCTCGCAATACCAACTGGTCGGGTGAGGGCAAGTGGGTCCATCTCGCCAAGATCGGCTTCGAGAAATACTTCCTGCGCAAGGTACGCCGGGGCCAGACCGAACCGGTCTATGAGCGGCTCGTCATGCGCCTCCTCGGCGTCGACAAACTGAGGCAGCCTTCATGAGTCGATCACTGATGCAGCTCGCGACGGGCAAACCGCGCCTCGTCTACGTCCTCACCGTCCTGCTGACGGTGCTGCTGGGATCCCAGATTCCGCGGATACAGATCGATACGGATCCGGAGAACATGCTGCCCGACGATCAGGCGGACCGGGTGTTCCACAATCGGGTGGAGGAGCAGTTCCGGCTGCACGACGCGCTGGTCGTCGGCATCGTCGATGCGAACCATCCGGACGGCGTCTACAACGTGCAGACGATGCGGGCGCTGCATCGCATGACGGAGGAGATCCTGAAGCTCGACGGCGTGATCGAGCCCGACCTCATGTCCCTCGCCGTGGCGGACAACATCACCCAGGGCGACAGAGGGCAGCTGCGATTCGAGTGGATGATGAAGGAGCCGCCGCAGACGCCGGAGGAGGCGCGGGCACTCCGCGAACACGTCGAGAACCTGCCACTGCTGCGGGACACCCTGGTATCCGGCGACGGTCGGGCGGCGGCCATCTACGTGCCCATCGAGAGCAAGGATCTCAGCTACGATCTGTCGCAGAAGGTCCGCGCCATCGCCACGGAGCATGCGCCGGATCAGGAGGTGCACATCACCGGCCTGCCGGTTGCCGAGGACACCTTCGGTCACGAGATGTTCGTGCAGATGGCGATCTCGGCGCCCCTCGCCGGGCTCATGATCTTCCTGCTGATGTGGTATTTCTTCCGCAGCCTCACGCTGATCATCGCGCCGATGATCGTCGCCATGGTGACCGTGATCGCCACCATGGGATTGCTGATCGGTCTCGGCTTCACCGTGCACATCATGAGCTCGATGATCCCGATCTTCCTGATGCCGATCGCGGTCGTGGATTCGGTGCACATCATGTCCGAGTTCGCGGATCGCTACGGCGGGCGCGAATCCGCCGCGGACGCGATACGCGAGGTCGTGGGTCATCTGTTCCGGCCGATGCTGTTCACGTCGCTCACCTCGGCCGTGGGCTTCCTGTCGCTGCTGCTGACGCCGATACCTCCGGTACGCGTCTTCGGCGCCTTCGTGGCCTTCGGCATCCTGCTCGCTTTCCTGGTCACGATCGTCTTCATCCCGGCCTACGTCGTGCGCATGAAGCCGGAGCGACTCGAGGTGCTCGCCCGCCTCGGCACGGAGGAGCAGGAGAGCAACACGCTGCTGGCCCGCGTCCTGCGCAAGACCGGTGCTACCGCCTTCGCCAGCGGCAAGCTCATCATCGCACTGACCGCCATCGTCGTGGCGATCAGCGTGGCCGGTCTCATGCGCATCCAGATCAACGACAACCCGGTGCGCTGGTTCAAGGCGGGTCACGAGATCCGCGTCGCCGACCGGGTGCTGAACGACCATTTCGCCGGGACCTACGACGCCTACCTCGTCCTGACCTGGGACGGGTTGGCGGCCGCCGAGACGCGGGCGGAACTCGAACGCCTGGCCGACGGGCTCGGCGCGAGTCCGGCGCTCGATGCGGTCCGCGATGCCGTGGCGGCCGACGACCGTCAGGCCGATGCCTGGCTCGAGGATGTGATCAGTGCTGCCGACGACGCCCTGTTCGAAGTGGCGGATGCGGGTGACGAGGCGGCGCTGGAGAAGATCCTCGGGCGGGCGGAGGAGGCACTCTCCGGGTCCCGGTACTTCCAGCGTCCGGAAGCGCTGGCGGCCATCGACGAGCTGCAGCAGGCGCTGATGGACACCGGCCATGTCGGGAAAGTGAATTCCCTGACGGACGTCGTGAAGACCGTCAACCGGGAACTGCGCAGCGGCGAGCCGGAGGACTACCGTATTCCGGAATCGCAACGGGGCGTCGCACAGACCCTGTTGCAGTTCCAGTCCTCGCACCGGCCGCAGGATCTGTGGCACATGGTGACGCCGGATTACCGCCGGACGACGCTCTGGCTGCAGCTGACGAGCGGCGACAACCAGGACATGGAGCAGGTCATCGACGCGACCCGGGCTTATCTCGCCGATCATCCACTGCCCGCGGACGTGAGCGCGCGCTGGGCCGGCAAGACCTTCATCAACCGGGTCTGGCAGCAGGAGATGGTCGCCGGCATGCTGAAGAGCCTGCTGTCGGCCTTCGTGGTCGTGTTCCTGATGATGGCGTTCCTGTTCCGCTCGGTGCGTTTCGGGGTGCTGGCCATGCTGCCGCTCACGATCACCATCGTCGGCGTATACGGGCTGATCGGATGGGTGGGCAAGGACTACGACATGCCGATCGCCGTCTTGTCTTCGCTCACGCTGGGCCTGTCGATCGACTTCGCGATCCATTTCATCCAGCGGATGCGCACCCTGTACAACGAGCTGGGTTCTTTCGAGCGGGCGGCGAAGGCGATCTTCGAAGAGCCGGCTCGCGCCATCTCCCGCAACGCGATCGTGATCGCACTCGGCTTCACGCCGTTGTTCCTGGCGCCGCTGGTGCCCTACATCACGGTCGGCGCCTTCATGGCGTCGATCATGGCGATATCCGGCGCGGCCACACTGATCCTGCTGCCGGGCGTGCTGGGTGTCGCACGACATTTCTTCTTCCCGGCCGAAGGACGCACGGCGGCGGCCGGCGCAGACGGCCGAGTCACAGAGGGGTGATATCCATGATGAATCCGACGACCAAGCTACTGTCCCTGGCGGCGATGCTGATGCTGCCGTTCACGGCGGTCCAGTCCGCGCCGGACGTCGATACTATCGTGGAGAGGGCCAATCTCGCCGCGTACTACGCAGGCGACGACGGTCGCACCGAAGTCCGCATGGTCATCTACGACGCACAGGGCAGGGAGCAGCGACGCCAGTTCACGATCCTGCGCCGCGACGTCGCCGACGGCGGGGACCAGGAATTCCTGGTCGTCTTCAGCCGTCCTTCCGACGTCCGCGGCACCACCTTCCTCGTCAAGAAACATATCGGGCGCGACGACGATCGATGGCTGTATCTGCCCGGCCTCGACCTAGTGAAACGGATCTCAGCGGGCGACAAGCGGACGAGTTTCGTCGGCGCCCATTACTTCTACGAAGACGTGTCCGGTCGCAGTCCCGAGGAGGACGAGCACGAATTCGTGGAGGAGACGGACGAGTACTACGTGCTCCGCCACGTGCCGAAAGAGCCGGGCCTCGTCGAGTTCAGGGACTATACGACCTGGATCGACAAGGAGACCTGGCTGCCCATGCGCATCGAGTACCGGAATGCCTCGGGCGATACCTACCGGACCATCGAGGCCGGCGCCGTCGAGACGATCGAAGGCTTCCCCACCGTGACCGAGAGTCGGGTGCAGGACACCTCGCTCGGCGGCTACACGCTGATGCAGTTCCGCTACATCGATTACGACATCGGCATCCCCGCTGACATCTTCAGCGAGCGCTCGCTGCGGCGACCGCCGCTGGAATGGCTGGAGCGCTCGGAGGGTGGCGACTGATGCGAGGCCTGCTGGCCATCTCCCTGCTGGTCCTCGGGCTGGCGACCGCGGGTCTCTCCGCCCAGGAGGAGGATCCCTGGGGAGACGACGACCCGTGGGCCGGGGAGGGCGAGCAGGGTGAGGACCCCTGGTCGGACGACTGGGGCGATTCGTGGGAGGAAGAGAACGGTGGCGTCGTCGTCACCGGTTTCGCGGAGCTCGGAGCCGGCGCGCGGCTCGGCAGTGTGGGCCCGGTCGATCGCCGGACCACCCTGGGAGAACTCCGCCTGCGCGGCGAGGCCGAATGGACCGGCGACTGGCTCGACCGATCCCTGGAGGCGAAGGCGGTCGGCGATGTCTGGTACGACACGGTCACGGACGATCTCGAGGTGGAGGTGCGGAATCTGACGTTGGTGTTCTCTCCCGTCGCCGACATCGACGTGACACTCGGCAGGCAGGTACTGACCTGGGGTACCGGCGACCTCCTGTTCCTGAACGATCTGTTCCCCAAGGACTTCGTTTCCTTCTTCGCCGGGCGGGACGACGAATACCTCAAGGCCCCCTCCGACACGCTGCGCGCCGGATTCTATGGCGGTGCCGCGAACGTGGAAGTGGCCTGGACACCCCGTTTTCAGCCGGACGAATACCTGACCGGTGAACGATTCTCGTTCTTCTCGCCGCGGGCCGGCACCATCGTCGCTCCCGATCCGCCCATCGGCGCGTTGGAGCCACGCCGTTACGAGCTGGCCCTGAGGGTCTATCGGACCGTCCGCGGCGTGGAGTATGCGGGCTACGGTTATCACGGCTACTTCAAGCAGCCGACGGCCGTGGATGCCGACGGGCGACTGACTTTCGCGCCGCTCACCTCGGTGGGTGCCAGTGTCCGTCTGCCCCTGTGGTCGGGCCTGTTCAATGCGGAGTTCGCCTGGTACGAGTCCCGCGACGATGCGAACGGCGACGATCCGTCCATCCCCAACAGTCAGCTGAGGTTCCTGGCGGGATTCGAGCGCGAGCTGGTGGCGAATTTCACGGCAGGCTTCCAGTACTACGTCGAGCACACCCGCGACCACGATGCGCTGCTCGAGAACTCGCCGACACCTGAATTCGAACCGGAGGAATACCGGCACGTCCTGACGAACCGCCTCACCTACCGGATCAGTCAGGATCGATGGACGCTGTCCCTGTTCACGTTTTATTCGCCGTCCGACGCGGATTTCTATCTGCGCCCGTCGGTGTCCTTCCGCCAGAGCGACGAGTGGCAGTTCACCGCCGGCGGCAACTGGTTCGGCGGCCGGGACGATTACACGTTCTTCGGCCAGCTCGAAGACAACACGAACCTGTACGTTCGCGTCCGATACAACTATTAATTTACACCGATCATCGTAAGGAGATCCCTATCATGTCAGTCGAGAGAGGCATATTCGCATTCGCAGGCTTCATGGTCCTGCTGTCCGTGTTCCTGACCTATTTCGTGCATCCGTGGTTCGTCTGGCTCACCGTTTTCGTGGGCGCGAACCTGCTGCAGAGTGCCTTCACCGGCTTCTGCCCGGCCGCCATGGTCATGCACAAGCTCGGCTTGCGGACCGAGAAGGAGCTGGCTCGCGCATGAGAAACCGGCGACGATCATACGAGCCCCATGCCGTAAGGGCAGGCCGGCGCCTCGCTGCTCCGGCCGGAATGCTGGCCTGCCTGCTCCTCCTGGCCGCCTGCGGGTCCGAATCCGTCACGGAGTCCTCGTCCGCCGCGGTTTCGCCCCGCAAGGTCGCGCAGGCGGAGCAGGCGGCGGCGGAACTCGGTTCGCGCCTGAAGTCGCGGCTGGTTGATACCATGGCAGCCGAGGGACCGGTCGCGGCCATCCGGGTCTGTTCCGAGGAAGCGCCCGAGATCGCACGTCAGGTCTCGGGCGATACGGGCCTGACCGTCTCCCGGACCAGTCTGCGTGTCCGTAATCCGGACAACGCGCCGGACGCCCGGGAGCGGGCGGTGCTGGAGCTGTGGCAGAAGAGGATCGAGGACGGGACGCCGGCCGCCGCGCTCGGCACATTCGTCAGTGACGGAGGGGATTTCCTCTGGATGAAGCCCATCGTGGCAGGCGCGCCCTGCCTGATGTGTCACGGTATCGACATCCCTGACGCGGTCGCGAACGCCATCGCCGACCGCTATCCGCAGGACCGGGCGACCGGATTCGCCGAAGGTGATCTGCGCGGCGCTTTCGTCGTGCGCTGAAGGAGGAATGCAATGTCTGCAGCGAAGTTTCTCGCCCTGTCGTTCGCCGTCATGATGACGATGGCGCCGGGCGCCGAGGCGGCCCGGACCGAAGTCGCCGTGCATGTCCTGTCACAGGACGCGAAGCTGATCGGCAGCGGGGTCGGGGGCGCATGGGTCACCGTCGCCGACGCCGGTACGGGTGAGGTCCTCGCACAGGGCGCCCACGAGGGTTCCACCGGCGATACGCGGGTGATCATGCGACAGCAGCCGCAGCAGCGCGACACGGTCCTGTTCGACAGCGAGGGAGCCGCTTCCTTCCTGGCCGTGTTCGACATCGACGAGCCCACCGTGATCCGTATCACTGCCGTCGGGCCGCTCGGCAACCCGGACGCCGGCATGCGGGCGAGTACCGACATGCTCGTCACGCCGGGGGCGCGCGTCCTCGGTGACGGCGTCGTGCTGACGCTGCACGGCCTGAACATACGCATCCTGGAAACCGGCGCGGCGGTCGCGGGCAAATCGATGCGGCTACTCGTCAACGTCGGCATGATGTGCGGGTGTCCTCTGACGCCGGGCGGTCTCTGGGACGCCGATACCGTGGCGCTCACGGCGAGGCTCCTGGGTGAGGCGAGTCACTTCGACGGCGAAATCACGCCGCCGGCGGCCGGTGCGTATACGCTCGAGATCATCGGCGAACAGCCCGGGAAGGCGAATTTCGGCCGTGCGAGGGCGCCGCTGAGCGTCGCGCCCTGATCGTGCGCGGCCTGCGCGCGGGCGCTAGGCGGCGAGTGCTTCCTCGGTCTTCGCGCCGTCCACTCCGGCCGCGGTCGTGCCGGCGCGCAGTAGCCGGCCGCACTGCTCGTGTCCGAATATGGGCGGATAGCCGTCCGCCTGCCAGACGATGCGCCCGCCGATGATCACCCAGGGTACGACGCCGTCGGAGCGGTTCACCAGTTGGGTGTGCTCGAAGTCGCTCCGATAGACGCTGCGGATGTTCGCTTCGGCGTCGTAGGCGGCGAGGGCGGCCGGATCGATGACGGTGATGTCGGCCGCGCAGCCGGGATCGATCCGCCCGGCGGACACCCCGAAGAAATCCGCCGGGTCGCGCGTGAGGCGGCGCACCATGTAGGCCACGCCGGCTTCGCCGTCCGCCGCCGCCAGCTGCAGCGCGCGGAGGTTGCAGTCGTAGAACGCCATATTCGTCAGGTGGGCGCCGGAATCGTTGAAGCCCGGCAGCAGTTTCGGGTGCATGATGAGTCGGCGCGTGACTGCCGGGTCCCGGTTCGCCGTGATCGTGTACCAGTACAGGTCGGTATCGAATTCGCGCAGGAGATGCAGCAGAAACTCGGCGTCGTCCCGCACCGGGTCGGGGAAGTCGGCGAAGGCAGAATCCTCCGCATCCGAACGCGCTACTGAGCGATCGCCCGCCTGCCATGAGCGGAGCCGTTCGTAGACGGCCGCCAGTGATTCCCCGTGCCAGTCCGGGACCGGGCAGGTGTCCACCACCATATCCTGCAGGGAGCGGCTGAAGGCCAGGTCCTCGCGGCGCAGCCGGCGCTTCATGGCGTCGACGCCGTAGCCGGTCTTGCCCCGTTGCCACATCTCCCGGAATTCGGCGATGTAGGCCGGGTCGTCCAGCAGCGCCCGTCGGCTTTCCCGGTCCTCCAGGTCCGTCATGTTCAGCCGGCGCAGTACGGGTATCTCCTCGAAGATGGGATTGATCGGGCCCTCCGACCAGATCTTGAAGCGCCCGGCCAGCGCCTGCAGCGCGAATCGTCCATCGACGGC
>JARRPZ010000058.1:0-18131 GCA_037382365.1 Gammaproteobacteria bacterium | reverse complement strand
CCGCTGGTAGCTGGCGCAGGCGCGCACCAGGCGATCCACGTCGGCGGCGTCCCAGCCACTTTCGTCACGGGATTCCTCTACCGCCCGCTGGAATTCGCCCACGAGACCGGCCGCCGCCGTCTCGTCCGTGGCCCGATCGGAGAAGTCCATCAACTGGGCCACGTAGTTCGGACCGCCGGCCTTGATACCCGGCCCGAAAGCGGACTTGCCGAAACCACCGAAAGGCTGGCGCAGGACGACAGCGCCGGTCGTGACCCGGTTGACGTACAGGTTGCCGGCCGCGATCCCCCGCTTCCATACCCGCTGCTCCCGATCGTCCAGACTCTCGAGGCCCGAGGTCAGGCCATAGCCGGTCTGGTTGACGAGTTCGATCGCGTGTTCCAGGTCCCGGGCCATCATCACCGCCAGCACCGGACCGAAGAACTCGGTCATATGGGTGTAGCTGCCCGGCGTCACGCCATACTTCACGCCCGGCGACCAGAGCTGGGGGTTGTCGGCGTGAGCCCGGGGCTCCACGGCCCACTCCTCGCCCGGCTCGAGAGTCGTCAGCGCCCGGTTGAGGTCCTCGCCCGGTGGCGTGACCAGCGGTCCGACCCGTGTGCGCCGATCCCAGGCCGGGCCGACGGGGAGGCTGCGCACCGCATCGCTCAGCATCCGCCGGAATTCCTCGTCCGCATAGACCTCTTCTTCGAGGATCAGCAGGCTGGTCGCGGAACACTTCTGCCCGCTGTGACCGAAGGCGGACTGGAGGACGTTCGCGACCGCCTGGTCGCGGTCCGCCATCGCTGTCACGACGGTGGCGTCCTTGCCGCCGGTCTCTGCCAGCAGATTCATGTCGGGCCGCGCGGCGAGCATACGCAGTGCCGTATCCGTGCCGCCCGTCAGGATCACGGCATCCACGCGCGGATCGGCGACCAGCTTCGCACCCACGCCGGAGCCACGGCAGGGCATGAACTGCAGCGCCTCCTTCGGCACGCCGCCGGCCCAGAACGCGCGGGCGAGTTCCCAGGCCACCAGGACCGTGGCCGATGCCGGTTTCAGGATCACGCAGTTGCCGGCGGCCAGTGCCGAGGCGATGCCGCCGCACGGGATCGCGATCGGGAAATTCCAGGGCGGCACCACGGCCACCACGCCTTTCGGCGTCGTCTCCACCTCCGGCAGGCGATGGAAATACAGGGCGCTGCGCCGATAGAACTCGACGAAATCGATGGCCTCGCTGACCTCCGGATCGGACTCCGGGATCGTCTTGCCCCCGTCCGCCATGGCGGCGCCGATGAGCCTGCCGCGGGCGAGGCGCAGATTCTCGGCCACCTCGCCGAGGATGGCCGCCCGCTCCTCCGGGGAACGGCTCCGCCATCCGGCCGGGTCCGCCTCGGCGCAGGCGAGTGCATCCTCGAGATCCGAATCGTCCGCCTGAGGGTAGCGCGCCACCACGATGCCGGGGCGCGACGGATCCCGGCATTCCTGCGACGGCCCCCCGTTGCTTCGCTCCTCGCCGGCGACGACCAGCGGGATATCCACTGCCGCCTCGCCGTGAACTTCGGCCCACTCGGCGATCAGGGCCGTCGCCCATGCCACGTTCTGTGGCAGAGAGAAATCCGTGTCCGGTTCATTCGAGAAGGTCGCCAGTTCGGGCGTCGGCGTCACCGGCTGCCGCTGCTCGACGCGCCGGTCCTGGGTCCGTCGGGGCCCGTCCGAAAGCGTGTCGATCAGCAGGAACGACGCGAGGAACTGCTGCTCCAGTTCCTCCCATTCCGGACTGCCCACCTCGATGCGGAAGGAGTGGGCGAGGAAATTGTCGGGTCCCGTGTTCTCGTCCAGCCGGCGCACGAGATAGCCGATGGCGTGGATGAAATCCTCGCGCCTCGTGGCCGGCGCATAGAGCAGCATGTTGCGGGTCAGCTCCGTCAGCGCCCGGCGCTGATGGTTGGCCATCCCTTCCAGCATCTCGAACTGGACACGGTCCATGGCGTCTTCGCGTTGCGCCAGTATGAGGGCGTAAGCCACGTCGAAGAGATTGTGCGAGGCGATGCCCAGGTGCACGGCGTGGAGATTCTCGGGCAGCATGCCCTCGTGCAACATGCGCTTGAAGTTCGCGTCGACTTCGGCCTTGGTCTTGAACGGCGCCTGGGGCCAGCCCCGGATCGAAGCCTCCACACGCTCCATTTCCAGGTTGGCGCCTTTCACCAGCCGGATGGTCACGGGAGCACCGCCGCCCGCCGCGCGGGACCTTGCCCAGGCGTTGATCCGTTGCTGGACGAGATAGGAGTCCGGGATATAGGCCTGCAGCGCGATGCCCGCACCCACCTGCTCCAGCCCGGGGCGGTCCAGCGTCCGCATGAACGCTTCGGCGGTCACGCTCATGTCCCGGTATTCTTCCATGTCGAGATAGACGAATTTCGGCACCTCGCTGCCGTCGGCGCGGACGAAGCGGCGGGAGGCAGCTTCCCGATAGAGCTTCTCGAGCCGGTCGCAGAGCACGGCTACCGTGTCTTCGAAGGCGAGGGACGAGACCTGGGAGTAGATGGTGGAGATCTTGACGGATATGCACTCGATCTCCGGACGCGCCAGGGCGTCCAGGTAGCCCTGCAACCGCTCTTCGGCGGCCTGTTCGCCGAGCAGCGCCTCCCCCAGGAAGTTGACGTTCATGCGCAGGCCCGTACGCTGCCGCGCCGACAGATGCTCGGGCAGGATCTCGTCGTCCGCCGGCAGGATTACGTTCGCCGTCTCCTGGCGCATCTTGTCCCGCACCAGGGGCACCGCGACGCCGGGCAGCCACCCCCCGAAGGACTGGAAACCCCGCAGCATCGCCCGGTCGAAGGGGGAGAAGAAACGCGGCACGCCCTGCACGTCCAGGATATGGGTCAGCTGATCGACGGCGCGACGCGGCCGCGCCGATCTCATCGACTGATCCGTCATCTGCATGAGGGTCGCCTTGTCGTGGGGCGACGCCATCATGCGTGCGAGCTCGTGCTGCTGCTTACGCTCGGCCGGCGTCTGCAGCGCCGAGGCACGGCGTTGCAGGAGACGCGCGAGTGCCACGGCCTGGCAGGCCAGGCGCGGTGCATCCGCATCCTCGTCGAACGGCAGGTCCGCCAGCAGTGCCGACAGGTCGCCGGTCAGGGACGGGGCGGACTTGGCGGCCACGGATCACTCCTCGTCGTCGTCTGCGCCGATCTCCAGCTCGCCGATCCGGTAACGGAATCCGATGCCGAACAGGAACACGTCGTAATCGTAGGGATCGGCGCCCAGCGTGAGCACCGACGACACGGTCTGCGGCTCGACACCCGCGATGGCCCAGTCCTCGGTGGAGAAGCTCTCGTAGCGGAGCTCGGCGGTCCATTCCATGCGCTCCGAGGCCCTCCAGGCGAGTTCCAGGCGCACCGAGTCCATCGTGGATTCGAGGTCGGGGAAGACACCGCCGTCCACCGTTATCGCCGTCGTTCCGTCCGCCCGTGTGTAGTCGAAGGTCAGGTCGAACTTCTCTGCCAGTTCCCTGGCGCTGAAACCGAAGCCGACCGTCGTGAATTCGTCCTCGTGGAAAGCCTGCCAGTCCGGCGCATCGAAAGCCGCACTGCCCGCCTGCTCCGATCCGATTCGATCTCCTGATAACCGGCATGGAGATAGAGGGAGACCTTCTCGCCCGGCGCCCAGCTCACGTCACCGGCGAAGCGCTTGTCGACGCTCTCGCGCAGTCCGATGAACGACTTGGTGTAGCTGTCTTCCGCGTAGAAGGCGGTTCCCGCGAAGGAGATCGGCTTCTCGGGCACGGAGGCCATCGCCGTCACTTCACCGAATTCCCGGTAGCGGTAGGCCAGGTGGTACTTGCGCATGAACGGGTTCTGACCGAAGCTCGCCGCGAGATTCGTGTCGTAGCCGTCCGCCTCGCGCTCCGCAGCGCCGCCCTTGGCCGCGATCTCGAACCAGCCGCTCGGCTGCCAGGCGAGCTTGCCCCAGCCGGTGTCCTCGTCCTGCGATTCGACTTCCTGGAACGTGCGGTCGATGGTGTAGCGCTCGACGCCGCCGGAAAGGGTCAGCGAATCGAACAGGTCGTAGTCGCCGCTGAGGCCGATGCGGGAGCGCTCGAAACTGTACGGTCTGTTCTGCTCTTCCTCGGCGCTGAGGAAAGTGTCGGTGACCACCCGTGTCCAGGTGTACTGCGAGGTCTTATTATCGCGATCGTCGTAGTGGTAGGAGAAACGTACCCGGGCCTTCGGCAGCGGACGGGACGTAACCGTCAGCGCGAGATTCGTCGTGTCGACCTCCGCGTCCAGGGTGCGGGTGGGCAACGCCGGCGCCGCCAGCCCCGGGTTGATCGTGTAGGGCAGCAGATAGTCGTCCTGCTCCCCACGGCCCATGGCGCCGACGAAGCTGACGGTCGTCGCATAATCGACCCAGGCGTAACTCGCCGACAGGCTGATCTGTTGGAACTTGCTGTCGGCGGGCTCACCGAGCCGCCCCCGGTCCGCCCCGCTGAAGGCGTTGTCCCAGGTCAGGCCCACGGCCTGGTTCTGGAAGAACGAACCGTAGTAGGCGAGCGTCACCTGGCTATTGCTTCCGCCGTAGCGGACGCCGACGTCCACCTCATCGGTCGCATAGTCGATCGGCCGCGGCAACAGCGTACCGTTCGTGTAGAACGAGCCGGCGGAGATCGCGGTGCCTTCCTGCTCCTGGCGCCGGTAATCCGCGAACAGGCGGAAGCGGGTAGACGGCAGATACTCGCCGCCGATTTCCAGCACGTCCCGGTCGCTCTCGATGTTGCGTCCGCGGAGCGCCGCGGGCAGGGCGCTCATGCCCGCCGTCGAACCGGCACGCACCCAGTCGGACGGCAGCGTCAGCACGCTGTCGGCCGTCTGCGAATAGGGCGATACGGTGCTGTCGTAGACCCGTTCCGGCAGTTCCCGGTACTCCAGGCCGAAACCGAACGTTCCCTGGCGGCCACCCTCGATGCCGACCACCCGCGAATCCAGCCCGAGATCCTCCACCATCCAGGAGAGCTGATAACCGTCGTCCGCGTAACGCCCCTGGCCGTCCAGATTCAGGTACGTGCCTTTCTCGTCGTAACCGGTGTAGTTGCCGTAGCGGAAGGCATCGTCACTGACGTTCGTCGCACCGGCCTCGGTGTCGGCGCTGTAACCCTCCTCGAAGGGACAACGCTTGCATTCCCAGGAACTCGTGTCCGGTGCCGCAAGCGCCGGTCCGCCGATGACAGTGAGCGCCAGCAACGGCGCGACCAATTGCGTTCTCGAGAGCTTGCTCATCACGTCACCGCATCAACTTGGATCCCGAAGGATGATTGGAACCGTGCACCTGGCTGTGACAGTTCAGGCAGTTCTGGCCGAGCAGTAACCGGGACGGTGTGCCGCCCGGCAATCCGTCCGGCGTGTTGGCGACGCTCGGGTGGCCGGCCTGGGAATGACAGCTCTGGCAGAGCATCGGACCGCGCAGGCTGAGCATGCCCGGGTGACTCGAGCCGTGGGGCTCGTGGCAATTCGTGCAGTCCTCGGACACCGGCGCATGCTCCCAGATGAACGGTCCGCGCGTCTCGGCGTGACACTGCCAGCACGTATCGTTCAGCGTCTCGCGTGCCAGCTGCAGCTCGCTCGTCGACCCGTGAGGGTTGTGACAGGACGTACAGTCCATCTTGCCCGCGTCCACCGGGTGGGCGTAGGGCTTCTTCGCCGCGATCGCCTGGGTGCGATGGCAGTCGTAGCACACCTCGGCCTGGGCCGACGTCGTCAGTACCGGGTCGTCGGGCGAGTGCGAACTGTGGCAATCCGCACAGGCGACCTGGTTCGCGTCGTGGGGCGTCCCGTGCCAGAGCACCGGGACGGTGCCTTCGTGGCAGTCGAGGCACATGCCGTTCTGCACCGCCACCGGCGCCGCCTTCTCGTCACGGCCGAAGTAGACCACCGGCGGACGCGGGTCGCCGCGGCGCACCCGGCCCGTGTGCGCCCCGCCCGGACCGTGGCAGGCCTCGCACTGAAGCTGGCCATGTCCGAACGGACTGCGGGGATCCGTGGGTACGCCGTGGGGGTTACGGAATACGCCCAGGACCACCTGGTCCCTGCCGTGACACCTGAGGCACGTATCGGCGCCGTCCCGGCTGTATTCGGGTTCCGCAGCGGCCTCGTCCTGCGCGGACGCGGCGAGCGGCAGCATGAATACGGCGCTGACGGCAGCGAGACGGATCAGAGTGAATGCTTTCATTGCGTTACGTCTCTTCGGCTGCAATTGCCTGGGCAGCGGGCCGACGGGCAGGGGCGTCCGTCGCCGGACGCCCCGCACTACCGTCAGTTGAAATCGAACTCGCCGACGCCGTGGACCTCGGCCACGTCTGCCGAACGGCCGGGGCCGTGGCAGACCGCACAGGTCTCGACCTTGGAGGAGATCAGCCTCGAATCCGCCCCCTTGCGGGCATCGAAGTCACCGCCGTTCTGCAGCATGTGCTCCCGGGCCAGCTCGCCGGTATGACAGCTCGAGCAGACCGACGTGTTGGGCGACACGACCACGTCGTCGATCGGCGTCGACGGATCGTTGGCGTCGACCGTGGTGCCGAGGATCTCGTCGGGCTCGACCGGATAGTACCCGCCGGGCTCGTGGCAGCCCTCGCAGTTGTTCAGCCGTCCCGGATACTTCACGTCGAAATACGGGTGAGCCGAGCTGCCGAACCCGCAGAGGCCAACGGCGCCGGCATGGATGCCGTGGATCATGTTCTTGAGATCGATCGACTGGTCATCCAGCCCGAGTTCGGTCTCGCAGACCGTGCCGGGAATCCGCACCTCGATGTCCGTGGCATTCGGATTGTGGCAGGTGGCGCATACCTCCGGCTGGTCCGTGCGGTTGTTGCCGTGCACGGTCAGCTGCTTGTGGCACTCGTCGCATTTCTGGATGGCCACCGCGTTGCGGCGCTTGACGACCATCGCACCGTCGATGCCGTAGTAATCGATGACATTCGTCACCGGCACACGGTCGGTGTAGTCGCCGTCCCCGTCGAAGTCGCCGGCCGGATGACCCTCGATCGCCACGGCGATCGTCTGCGAGCCGCCGAGCGAGGCCGGGATGGCCGTGGCCGCGGTCACGGTATACACGCCGTCGCCGTCCGGATCGACACCCGTACCGCAACCGGCGCCCGCGCCGAGCGCATTCAGGCTTAGGGGCGAAGCGTTATCGTTGCCATTGCCCGTGTTGTCGAAATCGTCCGTCGTCCAGGCGACCAGGACCTCGAGCCGGCTCGCTCGGTTCGCGCAATTCGTGAATGCGGGGTCGGTGTCCAGGTCGTAAGGCACTCCGTCCGGGTCCGTGATGGTGTAGTCCACCTCGACGAGCCCGCCGACCGTGACGTTACGCACGTCGACGATCTTGTAGACGAAGTCGTCGCTCGCCAGCAGCGCCGGGATCTGATGGATCTCCTGCGTCTGCACGAGCTGCCCCCGGTCGTTGATGATGCCCGCGTCCGGCCCGTGGCAGTTGAGGCACTGTGAATCGTCCTCGAAGCTGAAGCCGCGGGGATGCTCGCCGTCCTCGATGGCGTAATCGTTGTCGCCGTCGCCGGGACCGTCCACGTCGTAGTGACAGGTGCCGCAGGACGCCCGGTTGGCCACCAGCTTCCAGTTGCTCGCATCGGGCGTATCGGGATCGTCCTCCTCGTGACAGGTCCGGCAGTTCCGGATGTCCTGGCTGAACCGGATGTCGGAATAGTCGTACTCCGTGTCACGATGGCCCACGATGACGTAGCCGTCGCGACCGACGTGGATGTTGTGGATCATCGCCTTCATGTCGACCGTGTTGCCGGTATCGCCATCGATGGACGACGGGTTGTGACAGGTCACGCAGTACGTTACGTCGGTGCGCGGTCCGCCATGGAATGCCAGGACATCGTGGCAGGCATTGCAGGTGTCGTTGTCGACGATGTCCCGGGTGAATAGCGGCGCGCCGCCCGTGGGCACGAAGTCAAAGATGCCATTGGAGGAGTTGGGCACCTGGCCACGGATCTCGATGCCGAGACGATGGGTCTTCGTGGCATCGTATTCGGGGCCGGCCGGGTAAGCGGTCAGTGCCTGCTCGAAGGTATAGGTATAGGTACCGTCGTTGTTGTCCGTGAACCGGTCTGCGGTCGCCGTCTCGGTCGCGGCCTGCACGTTCGGCACGCCACCATCCTCAGTGGTTACGTAGCTCTGCCATTCCGAGGACTCGCCGCTCCCTGCCGGTGGCGGCGAGAGCTGGGAGATCACGAACCGAATCTCGTTGGCGGGCAGCCCGGTAAGGCCCCGGTCGAGATCGTCGGTGAGGCGCAGTTGGACGGTGGGCGCGCCACCCCCGTCCGGGACGGCGACGCTGAGGACCTCGATATTGATCTTCTCGGCACTGGCGGCAGGAACCGTGTTGGTGCCGCCTCCCGGCGGTCCGGGCGGTCCGACCGGCCCCACGGGCCCCACCGGTCCGGGCGGTCCGGATCCCGCATCGTCACCCTCGCATCCCCAGATCAGGAATGCGGAGAAAACGATGACTGCAATCTTCCCTGCAGTGCCACTGATGCCTTTCATCGCTACCGTCCCCTATGCTGCGTTCGCGGCACACGGATGCATGCCGACTCGTGGTATGGCGCACTCTTTCTATCACGAGCGCCGGGAGCCCTTTGATCGCGGGATATACCTATAGCTGTTGTAATCGCGACACGGTGCGCGAATTATGGGGACCGAACGTCGCAAGCCGGACTGTGGCAGAATCGCGACACACGGTCGGCCGCAGCCGCCGCGCGACACACGAGGACACTGGGAAGAGAGCGACCATGCACTACACCGGCGACGTTGACGACTGGCTCAGGCAACTGTTCCGCAGCATCGACGACAACGACGTGGACGCGTTCGTCGGGTTCATGACCCCGGACTGCACCTACCGCTTCGGCTCGGCACCGGCCCTCCAGGGCCGCGCCGCCGTCCGTGCGGCGACCGTCGAGTTCTTCTCTACCATCGACGGCCTCAGCCACGTGCTGCATCGTCACTGGCAGGACGAGGACAGCGTCGTGTGCGAGGGATCGGTCACGTACCGCCGCCACGACGGCAGCGAGATCACGCTGCCGTTCTGTAACGCTCTCGTCCTGGACGATGGACTGATCCGGCGCTACAGCATCTACGCCGACGTGTCCCCCCTCTACGCGCCGTCCTGACACGGGGGCGGATCAGGGCGACCCGCGACGGTATGGATGCCACGGGGATCAGAGCGCTCCTCCGCCCGGAGGCCTTCCCGGACGGCGTCAGCGAGCCCGTACTGGTGGAGACTCACATCTCCTGGGTCGTCCTGACCGGAGAGATCGCCTACAAGATCAAGAAGCCCGTGGCGATGGAATTCCTCGATTTCTCGACCCTGGAGGCCCGCCGCCACTACTGCCGGGAGGAAGTCCGGCTGAACCGCCGGCTGGCGCCGGAACTCTATCTCGGAGTCGTCGAGATCCGCGACAGTGCGGACGGTCCCGTCATCGGCGGCACGGGTGCCGACGGTCCGGTCATCGAATACGCCGTGCGCATGCGTCAGTTCGATCAGCGCCGGCTGGCGAGCCGCATGGCGGCGGAAGGGCGGCTCACGCCCGCGCTCTGCCGGGAGATGGGCCGCACGATCGCCCGCTTCCACAACGGTCTGGAGCCGCTGGCACCGCCCGCAGACGAAGACTCCCGCGCGCCCGGCACGCCCGGGGCCATCTTCGCCGCCGCCCGCCAGAACTTCGAGCAGATCGATGCCACGCTGCCGGCGCGGGAAGACCGTTCGGTGCTCCGCCAACTCGAAGAAGCGGCTGTCGGCGACTTCGAGCGCCTGGAGCGGCGCATGTGGCACCGGCTCGAAGGCGGCTACGTGCGGGAATGCCATGGCGACCTGCACCTCGGCAACATCGTGCTGGCGGACGACCGTGTCCTGCCATTCGACTGCATCGAGTTCAATCCGACCTTCCGCCTGGTGGATATCCAGTGCGAGATCGGTTTCGTGGTGATGGACCTCGAGAGCCGGGAACTGCCGGGCGAGGCGAACCGGGTGCTGAACACCTGGCTCGAGCATACCGGCGATTACGCCGGACTGCGCCTGCATGTCTTCTACGACGTCTACCTGGCGCTGGTACGGGCGAAAATCAGCCTTTTCTCCGCCGTCGCCGCCGCCGGGAACGGGACGCCGGATCTCGGTGACTACCGACGCTACCTCGCCCTCGCCGCCGCCGGACGGCGCCGGCTGCCCGGTTTCCTCTGCCTGATGATGGGTGTGTCCGGCAGCGGCAAATCCACGATCGCCGAGGCGCTGGCGGCGCGCTATTCCGCCATCCGCCTGCGCTCCGACGTGGAACGGAAACGACTCTACGATCTCGCGCCGTCCGCAGACAGCGCCGACGCGGGCCTCACGGAGCGACTCTACAGCCCGGCGACCAGCGACCGCGTCTACGCGCAGCTCGCGCACCTCGCCGAGACCGTCCTGGACGCCGGTCTGCCGGTGATCGTGGATGCCACCTTCCTCGAACATCGCCGGCGATCGGTCTTCCGCGAACTCGCGGCGCAGCGCCGGCTCCCCTTCCTGCTGGTGCATTGCATCGCCGGCGAGGCCGAACTCGAACGTCGGCTTACCGCAAGACGCCGGGACAGCCGGGAGGCCTCGGAGGCGGACGTCGTCGTCATGCGCGGGCAGTTGGAGTCCGTGGAACCCCCGGATGAGCAGGAGGTCGACAGCCTGATCCTGGTGGATACCGAAGGTCCCGATTACCAGCGTCGCCTGGAGAGCACCGTGGAACGACGCATCACCGCACACCGGCGAAGGTAGAATCCCGTTCATGGAAACCGAAACAACGAAAGATCCGAGCGCGCCGCAGCGCGCATCCGGGCGCCGCGCCGTCGTCATCGGCGCGAGCGGCTACATCGGCACGAATCTCGTCCCGCGCCTTCTGGCGGAAGGCTGGCAGGTCAGGGCCACGTCGCGCAACACCGATGTACTGGCGGCCCGCGGATGGCCGGGCGTCGAACTGATGGAGGCGGACGTCCTCGATGCGGACTCCCTGCGGCGCGCCGTCGAGGGCGTGGACGTGGTGTTCTACCTCGTCCATCTCATGGCCGCCGGTGGCAACTTCGCCGCACTGGAACGAGATGCCGCCCGGAACCTGGTGGCAGCGACCGACGAGGCCGGCGTCGAGCGCATCGTCTATCTCGGCGGGCTGGCGCCGGACAAGCCCAAGTCCCAGCACCTGCAGGCGCGCATCGAGACCGGCGAGATTCTGCGCACCGGCGCATGCCAGGTCGTCGAATTGCGTGCCGCGATGATCGTCGGACCGGGTTCCGCGGCCTGGGAGGTAATGCGCGACCTGGTGAACCATCTGCCGGTGATGCTGACGCCGCGCTGGGTGCGGTCCCGCTCCACGCCGATCGCACTCGATGACCTGCTCACTTATCTGACCGGCGTCGCAGAGGCCGATATCGAGGGCAGTCCCGTCTACGAGGTCGGTGGGCCGGAAATATGCACCTACGAGGAGATGATGCGCACCTATGCGGAGATCCGCGGCAAGAAGATATGGATCATCGACGTCCCGGTGCTGACGCCGAAGCTCTCCAGCTACTGGCTGCGGCTGATCACTGCCGTGCCGACGAAGATCGCCGCGGCGCTGATCGAAGGCCTCGCCCACGACTACATTGCCCGTGACGAGACGATCCGCGAACTGATCCCGCAGCGGCTGATGGACTTCCGCGAGTCGGCGGAGGCCGCGCTCGAGGCGGAGAAGAACCACACCGTCGAGGGCCGCTGGGTGGAGGGTTCGCTGGCGTGCCGCGAGTGGAATCCGGACTACGCGTTCTACGCCAAACGGGCGAGCGGTGAAGCCGAGACCACGGCACCACCCGAAGCGGTATGGCAGGTCATCCTGCAGGTAGGCCGCCGCGGCGACTTCTTCTATGCCAACTGGATGTGGTGGCTGAGACGGCTGGGGGACTGGTTCGTCGGCGGCACCTCGATGCGCCGGCGCCGCCGGCACCCCACCCAGCTCAGGGTGGGCGACGTGTTCGACGGGTGGCGGGTGATCGGCATGATACCGGAGGAACGGCTCACGCTCCTGATGGAGATGCGCGCGCCCGGCGGCGGCGTCCTCGAATTCGAGCTCAAGGGGACGGACACCGGTAGCAGGATACGCATGACCGCCTACTGGCATCCGGCGGGGGTGTGGGGCCTGATGTACTGGTATGCGCTGCTGCCCGCGCATCTGTTCCTGTTCACCGGTACGACCCGCGAAATCGCCCGCCGCGCCGAGGCGGCCATGCGCCGTGCCGAACAACGCAGTTACTGAGCGAGTGCCGGAACCTACGTATTGACCGCGGCTTCCCCCGGCGGAGATAAAACACAGCCAGAGGGAGGGTTTCCTGTTGAAATCGACTACGCTCACGACGGGTGTCCCGGACCCGGTACGGGCCGCCCGGTCTCAGGTCCGGTACGAAATCGCCAGCGGCGTCACGGGATTCGCGCTGGCGCTGTTCATGTTCGGCCACATGACCTTCGAGGCATCGATCCTGCTGGGCACCGTCGCCTACGACGAGCTGGCGATGCTGCTCGAGGACTTCTTCATCGCCCAGCCGACGATCGTCGCGGTCTTCGTCCTGCTGCTGGTGCATGCCGTCATGGCCAGCCGCAAGATCCCGGCCCAGCTCGCCGAGCGCAAACGCATGATCGCCATGGCGAAAGGGCTCCGGGAATCCGGCGCCGTAGGCGGCGAGGCGTTCCGCCCGCACATCGAATCCCTGCTGTGGATCTGGCAGGTCCGCACCGGGATGATCATCCTGGTCCTCGCCAGTTTCCACCTGGTCATGGTGGCACTGGACGTGTTCACGCCGCTGTACGGTGAGATCCAGGGCATCGAGGCATCGGTGTCCATGGAGCGGGTGCGGGCCGGACTCTGGGTGCTGTACGCCGCCCTGCTGCTGGCCGTGACGTTCCACCTCGCCGTCGGCCTGTATCGGCTGTTCGTCAAGTGGGGCGCCGATCGCTGGCTCAGCCGGCGCACCCTCTACCGCCTGGAACAGATCATCTTCTGGGGCGTCCTGGTGCTCGGCGTCGTCACCCTGGCGGTACTGGCCGGCGTCATCGACCCGCCGCTCGCGTTCCTGCTGGAGGGATCGTGAGCGTCGAGCAGCTCGTCACGACCGACGTACTCGTGATCGGCGGCGGTCTGGCCGGCGAGCGTGCCGCCATCGAGGCCGCCTCTGCCGGTCAGAGCGTGATCATCCTCTCCCTGGTGCCGCCACGGCGCAGCCATAGCTGCGCGGCCCAGGGCGGCATGCAGGCCGCGCTCGGCAACTGCGTGAAGGCCGAGGGCGACAACCCGGACTGGCATTTCCTGGACACCGTGCGCGGCTCCGACTGGGGCGCCGATCAGGAGGTGGCGCGGATATTCGCCGACGAGGCCCCGGTGGCAGTGCGGGAACTCGCCTGGTTCGGTGTGCCCTGGACGCGCGTGCGGCCGGGCAGGAACACCTATTTCATCAAGGGCGAGCGGGTCGAGATCGACGAGCCCGCCGAGAAGGCCGGCCTCATCATGCATCGGGACTTCGGCGGCACGGCCAAATGGCGCGCCTGCTATGCCGCCGCGGGCACCGGCCACGCGGTACTCTACGCGGTGGACAACGAAGTCGTGCGTCTCGGCATCACCGTGCGGGACCGCATGGAGGCAGTCGCCCTGATCCACGACGAGGATCGCTGCTGGGGCGCGGTCGCCCGCTGCCTGCGCACCGGCGGACATCTCGCCTTCCTCGCCAAGGCGACGGTGATCGCCACGGGTGGTTTCGGCCGGGTGTACGGACAGCACACGACGAATGCCACCATCAACGAGGGCACGGGCGCTGCGCTGGCCCTCGCGACGGGACGCGTACCACTCGGCAACATGGAGGCGATCCAGTTCCACCCCACCGGGCTCGCGCCGAGCGGCATCCTGATCACCGAGGGCTGCCGCGGTGACGGCGGCTACCTGCTGGACAAGGACGGCCACCGGTTCATGGTGGAGGCGGAACCCGAGAAGCAGGAACTGGCAAGCCGCGACGTCGTCTCCCGTCACATGATGCAGCGCATGCGCGACGGCAAGGGTGTCGACACCCCCTATGGCCAGCATCTCTGGCTGGATCTCCGCCACCTGGGCGAGCAGCACCTGCGCACCAAACTGCGCGAGGTCTGGGACATCTGCCGGGACTTCGTCGGCGTGAATCCCGCCGAGGAACTCATCCCGGTGAAGCCGACCCAGCACTACTCGATGGGCGGCATCCGCACCAACAAGGACGGCGAGGCGTACGGCATGCGCGGCCTGTTCGTCTGCGGCGAAGCCGCCTGCTGGGACATGCACGGCTTCAATCGTCTCGGCGGCAACAGCCTGGCCGAAACCATCGTGGCGGGCCGGATCGTCGGCCGGCGGGTCGGGGAATTCGCCCGTTCGGCGTCGCTGGACGTGCCGGCGCCACATGCGCTGGCCGCACTCGGGGCCGCCGAGGAGCATGCCCGCGCCTGGCTCGAGCGTTCGGGGGCCGGGCCCGACGTCTACGACATCCGCAACCGGATGGGCGAGACCATGATGCACAACGTCGGCATCTTCCGTCACGGTGACGAACTGGAGCAGGCCGTCGCGACCTTCCGCGGCCTCATCGACGAATGTCGCCATGCCGTGCTGCGCACCAGGATACCGGGCATGAATCCGGAGCTGACTTTCGCACTGAAGCTCGAGGGCATGCTGCGCCTGTCGCTGATCGCCGCCATGGGCGCACTGGCCCGGACCGAGAGTCGGGGGGCCCATTACCGGACCGACTATCCGCGCCGCGACGACGCCGGGTGGCTGAATCGGACGCTGGCACGCTGGGACGCGGATGCCGACGAGCCCCGATTCTCCTACGAGCCGGTGGGTCTCATCGATCTGCCACCGGGCCACCGGGGCTACGGCGCCGACGACCGCCAGGAGATGACACTGTCCATCGACGCCTACAACGACACCGTCGCGGCCTCACAGACGGCCGAAGGCCGGCTGCCGACGACCGAGGACCTCGGCAGCCGGATGCACTGGGGCCAATGGAAGCAGACGGGGGTGAGCGCGTGAGCGAACCGACAGACAGCAGGGCCCGGCGCCTCACATTCGAGATCTTCCGTTTCAATCCGCAGGATCCGGGAAGCGAGCCCCGTATCGACACGTTCCATCTGGACGAGGCGCCCTACATGTCGCTGTTCCTCGCCCTGAACGAAATACGCGAAACCCAGGACCCGAGCCTGCAGTTCGATTTCGTCTGCCGCTCGGCGGTCTGTGGTTCCTGCGCGATGATGGTCAACGGACGGCCCGCGCTCGGTTGTCGCACGCTCACGCGGGACCTGCCGGAGGTCATACGGCTCTATCCGCTGCCCGTATTCAAACTGGTGGGCGATCTGTCCGTCGACACCGGCACCTGGTTCCGCGCCATGGCGCAGAAGGTGGAGAGCTGGGTACATGCGCGCATGCCCTTCGACGAGAACGCCGTCGAGGACCGGATGGACGACGACATCGCCCACGCGATCTACGAGGCGGACCGCTGCATCGAGTGCGGCTGCTGCATCGCCGCCTGCGGCGTGGCCAACGTCAATGAAGACTTCACCGGCCCGGCGGGACTGAACCGGGTCGCCCGGTTCATGCTGGACCCGCGGGATACCCGGGAGGACGCCGACTGGTTCGAGGTGATCGCGACGGAGGACGGGGTCTTCGGCTGTCTCGGCCTCATGGCCTGCCAGGACATCTGCCCGAAGGAACTCTCCCTGCTCGAAGTCTACGGCTTCCTGCGCCGCAAGATGCTCGCGGAGGGTCTGAGGCGCTAGCAGGCCGGCGGGATCGACGCTGCCGATCAAAATCATCCCCCTATCGGGCAACTTCCTCATGGTGCCCGCACGCGGCACCGCCTATGTTGGAGTCTCCGCCGGGTGCGGAACCGAAGAGGCGCTGACGATGTTCAACACGGAATCTCCTGCATGCAGAGACTTTACGGGCTGGCCGGCACTGTTTGCCGCGGCGCTGTTGCTACAGGGTTGCGGCACGCCGCAGTACGCCGAGAAGGAGGTGCGCCCGGTGCCCTACGAAGTCGGGCGCAGCGGCGTGATCCCGGTCACCGTCACGATCGAACTCGAAGCGGAGATACCGGAATTACGGCGGGTCGTGCAGCCGGCGAGCGACATCGGTAGCGATATCGCCTACCCGCTGTCCGCCGGCAGTGCCATCGCGGAGGCGCTACTGGCCGTGACCGAGACCTATTTCGAGGGCGTGGAGCAGGCGGCGACGCGCGGCGAGTACGCCCCCCGGGTGAAATACACACTGCTGGAATACAACCCGGAGATCCGCTTCGAGCCGGTCGGCGTCGCGACGACCAGTTATGCGGCGGCGAGGCTGGCCATCCGCGCGGAACTCTACCGGGGACCCGTGAAGGTGCTGTCCACCGTCGTATTCGGCACCGGCCACGTCGGCGACAGCAAGATGCTCGATCGTTTCGGCACCGGACCGACGCTGCTGGAGGCCGCCACCCAGGATGCGATCGTGGATGCCGTGTACGAGTTATCGGCCTTCTTCGACAACAATCGGGAGGCCATCGGCGCCGGGCTGAATCCGCCGCCGCCACCGCCCGCACCCCGGCCCTTCGACGACGTCGTGCTCTATCTCGACTCGCATTCGCGCTGAGTCGGCGACCCGCGCCGCCTGCCCTATTCCGCGATTGCCAGCAGCGCCCGCAGCACGTCCCGTCGGCTGATCTGGCCGACCAGGCGGTTGTCGTCCATCACCGGGAAACGCCTCAGGCGTGAATCCTGGAAGCGTCGCGAGAGGTCGATGATGCTCATATCCGCGGGCACGGTGATCACTTCCTTCGTCATGAATTCGCTGACGCGCCCGCCCCACTCGCCGTAATAGCTGGAATTGAGCGCCACCTTCATGCAGTCGAATTCCGACAGCATGCCGACCATATTACCGTGATGGTCGACGACCGGCGCCCCGGCGATGCGCGCCTCGACCAGCTTCGCTACGGCCTCCATTACGTCCATGTCCGGTTTCAGCGTCACCAGATTGGCCGCCATCCAGTCCTTCACCAGTACGGATCTCAAAGGCATCTGCGCCCCTCCGGCGGCCGTTCAGGCGCCCGCCTGTTCCTTCTTTCTCCGGCACTCGCCCCGATTCGAGCAGAGCTCGCAGCCGCCGCTGCCGTTCAGGCCGCCACAACTGCCGCTGATCGGTTTGCGGCCCGCCATGACGCCGATCGCCATCGCGAGCATCGCCCCGAGGATTACCAGAAAACTCACGATCGTCACGATTATCGTGGACATCACATCACCTCTTTCCCGGCGAAGGCCGGCGTCCAGCGGGCCGATACGCCTTCTTCGCTGCGGACGATGAAATACGCCGCCACCTCTGCACGGCCGGCGAGTTCGCCGCCCGCCTCCGGGCCCAGCACCAAGAGGGCCGTGGCCAGGGCGTCGGCCAGTGCGGCGCTGTCGTCCAGGACCGTGACCGACACCAGTTCATGGGATACCGGCCAGCCGGTCCGCGGGTCAATAGTATGGGAATACCGCTTCCCTTCATACCGGAAGAAGTTGCGGTAGTCCCCCGAAGTTGCAATAGCCGTGTCCGTCACGTTGAGCACGCGGTGCACTTCCCTGCCCGCCGCCAGCGGGTCCTCGATGGCCACCGTCCAGGGATCGCCGAACCGATTCCGTCCCTTCACACGCACTTCGCCGCCCACCTCCACGAGATAGTCGGGCATCCCGGCCTGATCCAGTACCGCAGCGACGCGGTCGACGGCATGACCCTTGGCGATCGCCGACAGGTCGACGGCGACTGTGGCCCCGGCCTTGCGCAACGCCGGTGGCTCGTCCCGACTCTCGACTGCCTCGTAGCCGACCCGCGCCAGGGCCGCCTCGATCTCGCTTTGATCGGGCGGCACCACCCGCACCTCACCCGGCCCGAACCCCCACAGGTCGACCACGGGGCCGACGGTGATGTCGAAGGCGCCGGCGCTCATCCGGCTCACGGCATTCGCCATGGCGACCAGCGCCGCCGTGTCCTCCGAAACGGGGAACCACTCCGCGCCGTCGGCCGCATTGAAGCGGGAGACCTCGGAGTCTTCGCGCCACGTCGACAT
>JARRPZ010000057.1:0-17380 GCA_037382365.1 Gammaproteobacteria bacterium | reverse complement strand
CAGGCCGGTAAGCTTGCCCTCCGATTCCACGATCCGGGTGTAAGCCGCCATGATCTCCGCGGTCTCGCAGTGCAGTCTGAGACTGATCTGGTCGGCCTTCTCCGGATAGCGCTCCATCGCCCGGCGTATGCCCCGCATGACGAATTCGAAGTGCGCGATATCATATTTCTCGTCCTCGCCGATCATCAGGAATTCAGCCTGGGACGAGGAGCGGCCGTGCAGGCCGTAACCGCCGTAGAACATGAAGATCTTGAACGACGTCACGCCGTGGGTGTCGATCAGGTATTCGATCTCCTCGATGTGCGTGCGCATCATCGGAGCGAGATGGTAGGCATAGTCCACGTGGAAGCGGCCCTCGGAGAGTTCCAGCACCTCGGGGAAGAACTCCCGGTAGGGACCGCTCTTGTTCAGGTAATACTGTCCGGTGCGCATGTAATTGAGGCTGCTCGTCACGCCACCCATGGCCGCGGCCCGGCTCTCGGTCACGGCGTCCTCGGCGAGCGGGGAATAGATCCCGGTATGCATATGCGCGTCGACCACGCCGGGGAAGGCGAGCAGATTCTCGCCGTCTACGACCTCCCGGGCCTCCGAGACGGCGATATCCGGGGCGAGTCGGGCGAATCTGCCGTCGCTGACCGCGACGTCCAGTGCGTCCACGCGCGTGCGGTTCGGCCGCACCACGCGTACATTCTTTATCAGCAGATCGTATCCGGCACCGTCACTCATCTTCCCTCCCCGAGGAACAAACCGATCGCCCGGCGGGCAACCATGAAGGATACTGCAGACGCACCATGAATCCGACTGCAAGGCCATGATAGAGGACTCCCGTTCAACGAGCCGTCGCCATGTCGATCGGTGCGGGACCGCGATGAGAATGCTGGCGCTGATCACGCTCTGCGTCGTCGCCCTCGCGCCGCGCCCGGCGTCATCGGCAGCCGGCGACTGTGACGACGACTGGATCTGCGTCCGCGTCGAGGAGTCCCCTGCCGGCATCGTGCTCTCGGGACGCAATCTGAGTGCCTTTCCCCTGACCCTGACGGTACGGGTGCGCGGCACCGGGCTCGTGCCGCCGGCGGCCCGCACCGTCACGAGGACGCTGGACGGCGGCACGGCGACCGAACTGATGCGCGTACCGGCCGCGGGTGGCGGCCGGTACCGATATCGCTACTGGTACGAATGGACCGTGGGTGATGCGGCGGCTCGCCACGACGACGCCTACCTGTATCGGCTGCCCTATGCCCGGGGTGAGAGCTTCCGGGTACTGCAGGGCTATGCGTCGGACTTCAGCCACACCGGGCTGGAACGTTACGCCGTCGATTTCGACATGCCGGAGGGCACGCCGGTCCACGCGGCGCGGGGGGGTGTCGTCGCCCGCACCGAGGACGAGCACGATATCGGCTGCTGGGAGGACGGCTGCGGCCGCTACGCGAACTACATCGTGATCCTCCACGACGACGGTACGACCGGCGAGTATTACCACCTGCGACAGGGAGGCGTGCTGGTCGAGCCGGGCACGCGTGTCGAGGCCGGAGACCTCATCGGCCTGTCCGGCAATACGGGCCACACCACGATGGCACACCTGCACTTCGCGGTATACCGCGCCGGCGAATGGGGTCGGACCGAGTCCCTGCCGGTGCGCTTCGCCCATCGCGATGGCGTGACGGACTGGCCGCGTCACGGCCAGCGGCTGGTCGCGCGGTGACGGACCGCTGATCGCGACAGTGGATCTTCGCTATGCTCATGCCATGAAACCGAGGATCGGCACCGCCTGTTCCAGTCTGACGCGCGCCGGGGCGATTGCGGTGATCGCCCTCGTGGCGACGGCCTGCGCGGTCAATCCGGTGACCGGGCAGCACGAGATCCGGCTCGTCTCACAGGCCGAGGAGATCTCGCTCGGCGAGCAGAATTACCGACCCATGCGCCAGTCGGAGGGCGGCGATTACGTCCTCGACCCTTCCCTGCAGGAATACGTCCGTCGGGTCGGCGAACGCCTCGCGGCGGTCAGTGACCGACCCCTGCCCTACGAATTCCACGTCCTGAACAACTCCGTCCCGAATGCCTGGGCACTGCCCGGCGGCAAGATCGCCATCAACCGGGGGCTGCTCACCGAACTCGATTCCGAGGCGGAACTGGCGGCCGTGCTCGGACACGAGATCGTGCATGCCGCGGCGGGCCACTCCGCGGATGCCATGGAGCGAGCGATGCTGCTCCAGGGTGCGGTGCTCGTCACGGCGGTCGTCACCAGCGACAGCGATTACGGGAGCCTCGCGACCGCCTCCGCAGCCATCGCCTCCCAGCTGGTCAATCAACGCTACAGCCGATCGGCGGAACTCGAGGCCGACCGCTACGGCATGGAGTACATGGCGCGAGCGGGCTACGACCCGCAGGGGGCGGTGGAGCTGCAGGAGACCTTCGTGCGGCTGAACGAGGCCCGCCGGGAAGACTGGCTGAGCGGCCTGTTCGCGAGTCACCCGCCGTCGACCGCCCGCGTGGCCGCCAACCGGGAGATTGCGGCTTCCCTTGGGCCTGGAGGCGAGACCGGGGCCGACCGCTACCGACAGCAACTGGCCGCGACGCGCAGTGCGGTGCCGGCCTACGAGGCCTATGACGCCGGCCGCGAGGCCCTCGCGGACGGGCGCCTCGACTTCGCCCTCGACAAGGCCGACGAAGCGATCCGCATCGGGCACTCGAACGCAATGACGGGTTCTTCTACTATCACCTGAAACGGGGGCTCGCCGCGGAGAAGCTGGGGCGGGACGGGGAAGCGCGAGCGGCGTTGCGGCGGAGCCTCGAGCTGCTCCCGAACGGTCCCGCTCTGCTCGCTCTGGGGGATATCGAACGCCGCTCCGGCAACCGCAATCAGGCCCTGGAGTATTATCGACAGGCCACGGCCGAACAGGGAGAAGTCGGTCGTCGCGCCCAGATGGCGCTCATGCAGCTCGACCTGAGGCAGAATCCGGAAGCCTACCTCCGGACCCGCACGGGGCTGAGCGATAGGGGCAGCCTGCTCGTCCAGTTGGAGAATCCGACCCGGGTGAGCGTACGAAACATAACGGTAGTGATCCGCTACCGGACCTCCTCCGGCCGTATCGCCGAGGCCAGCCGCACGATCCGCGGCACCCTCGAAGCGGGACAGAGCGCCCGCCTGGACACGGGTCTCGGCCCGTTCTCGGCGCCGGAACAGTTCGACGTGCGGATCGTCGACGCTTCGGTCGCGGATCGAGCCCCCTGAGGGGCCGGCGTGGCACGCATATCCGCTGCCGGAAGACAGAAAACAGAGGAGCACACCATGTTCGGACTGAACAAGAAGACGTCCCTGCCGCAGGCCGGAGAGGCATTGCCCGGCCGCGATACACCCATGCCGGTGCCGGAGCGGCACTTCGTGCTGGATGCGCCGCTCGCGCCACCGTTCCCGGCAGGACTGCAACGCGCCGTGTTCGGCCTCGGCTGCTTCTGGGGCGCCGAGCGCCGCTTCTGGGAGCAACCGGGGGTCTACACGACCGCGGCAGGCTACGCGGGCGGTTACACGCCGAACCCGACCTACCGGGAGGTCTGCAGCGGCGGGACGGGCCACGCCGAAGTCGTCCTGGTGGTGTTCGATCCGTCACGGATCGGCTACGAGGATCTGCTGAAGCTGTTCTGGGAGTCCCACGATCCGACCCAGGGCATGCGCCAGGGTAACGACGTCGGCACCCAGTACCGCTCGGCCATCTACGTCTTCGACGACGCCCAGCGAGAGGCCGCCGAGGCCTCCCGCGATGCGTATGCACGGGTGCTGGAGGACGCGGGCTATGGCCCCGTCACGACCGAGATCGCGGCAGCCGGCGACTTCTATTATGCCGAGGATTACCACCAGCAGTACCTGGCGAAGAACCCGGGCGGCTACTGCGGCCTCGGCGGCACCGGGGTAAGCTGCCCGGCCGGCGTTGCCACGGCGGGCTGAAGCGGCCCCGAGAGCCGACCATCGCGGCCAGGAGCACCCGGGATGCCGGGGGGTCTACGGCCAGCGCTGAGGCACTTTTCTGAGTTCGGACAGGTCGTAGCCCTCGTCCTGGAGGAAGCGGAGGATCTCCTGGTATCTGCGGTCGGGGATCTCCGGCTCACGAGCCATGATCCAGACGTAGTCCCGGGCGTTGCGACCGATCACCGTCGTCTCGTAACCGTCGTCGAGCCAGACGATCAGGAATTCCGCCTTGATCGGCCAGACGAACTGCATGCCCCAGACCGCATCGCCGGGTACGTCACGGACGAAACCGGTCGGGTTGTAGACCTTGACGGGCCCGTCGAAGCCGCCGTTGCGGAAACGGAAAGTCGTGGCGATCGTCCCGTCGTCGTTCAGTTCGTAGGACTCGATGGCGTTGTAGGCCTCGTCCTCGATGAACGTCGGGATGTGAGCGATCACGTACCAGTCGCCCATGAAGCGGGGCAGATCCACTTCGTCCACCACGTGGATCGGGTCTTCCGGCGTGCCGGCGCAGCCCGCGAGGGCACCAAAGACCAGCGTCACGAGCAGTTTCTTCACGACTCCATTCCTCCGTTGCAGCGTGACCGTGTATTCGCTCTGTCGAGACGGGCGGATGCAAGCCGCGGATGCCCCGGCTCACGGGCTTCCGGTAGACTGTGGCCCGCGACCGAACAGGAGAAGCAGGAATTGGCAACGAAGAAGAAGACCGCCCGGCGCAGGCGCCCGGGACGCCGTCAGGCAGAGGAAGCGGTGCGCACGCTGCTTCTCTGGGCCGGTGAGGATCCGGACCGGGAAGGACTGGTCGACACCCCGGCCCGGGTGGCCCGGGCCTATGAAGACTGGTTCTCCGGCTACCGGGAGGATCCGGTCAGGTTCCTGAAACGGACCTTCGAGGAAGTCGAGGGCTACGACGAGATGATCGTGCTGCGGGACATCACGTTCGAATCCCACTGCGAGCATCACATGGCGCCGATCATCGGCCGCGCGCACGTCGGCTACCTGCCGACCAACAAGGTGGTGGGGATCAGCAAGCTCGCTCGCGTCGTGGAATCCTTCGCGCGCCGCTTCCAGGTGCAGGAGAAGATGACCGCGCAGATCGCGAATACCATCCAGGACGTGCTGAAACCGAAGGGCGTGGGTGTCGTCATCGAGGCCGAGCACCAGTGCATGACGACCCGCGGGGTGCACAAGACCGGCGTCTCGATGGTGACCAGCCAGATGCTGGGGACGATCCGCGAGGACGCCCGGTCGCGCGCGGAATTCCTGCGCATGATCGGCCACGGCAGCTGACGGCGGGACGCCGTTCGGCACGACGCGCACTGCCTGCCCCCGTGGCAGAGGGGCTGAAGTGAGCGAGATCGGACCGCGCAAGCTGATCCTGCTGCTGGCGGCGGCGACTGCCATGGGACCGGTCGCGATGCAGATCTATCTGCCGGCCCTGCCCGCCGTGCAGTCCACATTCGGGACCTCGCTCGCGCTGACCCAGCTCACCTTCAGCGCGTTCGTGTTCGCGATCGGCCCCGCCCAGCTGCTGTACGGGCCGCTGGCGGACCGCTGGGGCCGCCGGCCGGTCCTGATCGCCGGGCTGGTGCTCGGCTTCGCCGGCAGCCTGGCCTGCTACCTCGCACCGGACATCCACTGGCTCATCGGCGCGCGGATGCTGCAGGCCGTCGGGGGTGCCTCCGGCCTGGTGATCGCCCGGGCGATCCTGAGCGATCGTTACGGCACGGACGAAATGGCCGGTCGCCTCGCCACCCTGGTCATGGTCATGGTCATCGCTCCCACGATCGCGCCGCTCGTCGGCGGGTTCGTCACCGACTGGTTCGGCTGGCGGGGCGTATTCCTGCTGGTGAGTCTGCTGTCACTGGGCGTCGCGGCTGCCGTGCTGCGATGGTTGCCGGAGACCCTGACGGCGGAGGCGCGTGAGCACCGGGAAACGCTGCTCCGCGGTATCACGGGACTGCTCGGCAAGCCGTTGTTTCACGCCTACACGGTCCAGGCGGTCCTTTCGGTCGGTATGTTCTACGTCTTCATCTCCACTGTGCCCTACCTGATGGAGTCGGTCATGGGCCGGCCGGCACGTGAATACGGTCTGTGGTTCCTGCTGCTCGCCGCCGGCTACACCCTGGGGAACCTCACCTCCACCCGGCAGTCGCGACGCTTCGGCATCGACCGCATGATCCTGGCCGGGAGTCTCGTCGCACTGGTCGGGACGGCGGCCATGGCGGCGTTCACCGGAGCCGGCTGGTGGACGCCGATCGCCCTCTTCGCGCCCATGGCCGTCGTGACGTATTCGAGCGGGCTGTGCGCACCGAACTCGCAGAGCGGCGCCGTGCGGCAGTCGCCGCGCCGGGCCGGCACCGCGTCGAGCCTGCTCGGCTTCATGCAGCAGACGATCGGCGCGGTCCTCGTCCAGGTCGTCTCGATGCTGGATAACGACTCGCCGGTGACGCTGGCGCTCTTCCTGTCCGTACTGGCCGTGCTGGCCGTGCTGTGCGCCCTCGTCATACGAGCGCTCGGCGCGCGTGCACGCCCGGCGGCCGGTCCCGGCTGAGGATCAGCCGACGATCAACCGATCTTCAGGGCGTTCGCCTCGACGCTCTGGCGTGTCTGCGCCGGGCGGCGAACGTCGCCGAGGTCCGGTCGGCTGTCGATGAACGCCTCGTAGCCGTACTCGCGGATCAGTTCCACCTCGGAGTCGTGCACCGGATAGAGCTGCAACAAGCGGATGAGGCGTCCCTCGATCTCCAGGACTTCCTCCGAGAGGCCGAACAGCGAGGGATTGTGAACCAGGAAGGAGCGCATCGGACTGGAGCGGCTGATCTCGTCGCTGATCGTCACCGTATCGCCGACGCGGAAACCGCCCTGGCCGCGGTAACGCTCGGCGATCACGCCGATGGCGCGCGCCCACGCCGCATTCACGCTCTTCACCGAGATCATCAGTTCCGGGCACTCGCCGCCGTCGGCCGGTGCGACACTCGACATGCCGACGGTGAATGCCGTGAGGTGGTCGGCCGCCGGGAATTCGAGGTAACTGGCGGCGAGCACCGGCGGTCCGTCGTCCCGGGCCGGCACATAGGTCAGGTTGGCGCGGCTGCCGCAGCGCTCGTTCAGATAATCGAGGAACAGTTCCTCGGGACATTTCCAGAACTGCAATCCGCGGCTGATGACGGGCATCCCTCTCTCCTTGTCGGAAAACCGGTGTCGGCGGGGGCCATGGCCGTCCCCCCGAGCGCCGGATCTTCCCACGAAATTGTTTCATCCAGATGGCGCGTCCGATGGCCTGCTGGAGCTCTGCAACTTCCGTGCCGGTCCGGGCCGTCGGCTCCGCGTCGGTCTCGCCCCGTGTTGCGCACCATCCTGGCGCAGCCGCGGGCACCACTGCGCCAGGATGAAGCAGTGCACTCCGTCAGAGGCCGAGCACGTCGCGACCCTGTTCGAAACGAACGTCGACGGGGATATCGGCCGCATTGACCCGACGGAGCGCATCCGCCAGCTCGGGCCGTATGACACCGAGTCTCTCGGTGAAGGCCTTCGCGCCGTCGTAGTCGCCATCGCCCTGCAGGGTGAGGATCCTCGCCGACAACTTCGTAATCGCCGCCTGCATGGCGTCGAAATCCACCCGGTAGCGCCCGGTCGCCGCGTCACGGCTGAATGCGCCCTCGTCCGCGAAGAAGTTGAAGCGGACCATATTGGCACGCCCGTGGGCGCTGCTGGCGCCGAAACGCACGGAACGGAAGATACCGGCGAGGAAGGTCGTGTAGTAATCCATCAGATCGACGTCGCCCAGTTCGCCCCGCTCGTGCAACTCGGTGATCATGTATAACCCGAGCACGTCGGCCTTGCCTTCCTCGATGCTGGACGCGACGTCCTTCAGCGCGGCGCGCACCGTGCCTCCCCCGTCGACCGTGTTCTTGATGCCGAGTCCGTGCGCCACCTCGTGGAACATCGTATTCGCGAAGAACGCATCGAACGTCACGTGCCGGCGTTGATCCTCCGCGATCAATACCTCCGCGAGGGGCACCATGATGCGATCGAACTTGGCTCGCATCGCATTCTTCAGCTGCAGGCGCCGGGTGCCTTTCGCCAGCTGTACCTGCTCGTCATTCGGGAGATTGATGGCGATGGTCTTGGAACCGGCGTTGGCATCGCCGGCATAGTAGATCGCATCGTAGGCATTCAGGTCCGAGTCGCTGCCGGGGGATTCGCTCTTGTATCGCTCCGGCACCGGCAGGCCTCGCTGCAGATCCGGGAGGAAGGCAGCGAAACGTCCGAGTCTCGCGGACCAGTCCATGTCCTTCACCAGCACGTAGGCCTCGTAGGCAGCACGGTAACCGAACAACTGATCCTCGTAGGTCTCAATCGCACCGATGACGATATCGACCCGGTTGTCCTTCATGTCCATCCAGGCCATGTCGCTTGGCCGGTAGTCGTCGGTCACCAGCGCTTCGGCGCGCAGCTCCAGATAGCGGGCGAAGTCCGCATCCTCCGCAAGCACCGCTGCCCGGCGGAGCAGCTCGGCGGCGCGTCCGAGCTCGTCCGCGTAAGCTTCTCGATAGGGCACCAGCACGAGTTGGTTGGCGACGTCGCGGCGGACCAGAGAGTAGAGTCCGTCCTTGCCGGGCTGATCCCAGGCCTCGAATTCCGCGACGGTCATGTCGGGCGGATACAGGTTCGCGCCGGCTGGCTTCGCGCCGACGCCCTCGACGAACGGTCGATCGTCCGCCAGTCGGTCCCAGGGACCGTAGTTGATGGTCGCCAGTTCACGCACCGGACCGGCCGGCAGATCCGCGAGCCACTCCGCCTGCCCTTCGCCCCATGCCTGTCGCCAGAACAACCCGTCCATGACGCGGGCGGCATCGATCAGCAGCGCGATCATCCGTCGCTGCGCCTCACTCAGCGAGCCGAGGTCAGCAGTCAGCGTGAAACTCGCATAATCGGAGACCCGCTGGGCGACGGCGTCGATGTCAGGCCGCGCCTCGGCGACCGGATGCTCGCGCTGACCCGTTTCGGCCGTGACCGTCTCCTCGGGTGGTTCGCCGGCGCGGCAGGCTGCCAGAGCGAAGGACGACAGCAGCAGGATGGCGGCAGTGCGCGGGAATCTGCGCGAGGATCCCGGAGAGAGTCGTCGGGAACATGCTCGAGAGGATCGTTGAGAACGCTTCATCGGGTCGGGTCCGTGCAGGAAACGGGCATTATCGCACGGCGCCACGGGCGCCCTGCGCGATGGCGGCGGGGCGGGGACGCACGTCCGAACCCGGCTGTTTCGGGTCGGAACGGTCGGAACGCGATCAGGGCTTCAGGAGCAGGTCGGGGACGGTCTCCAGCTCCGGCGCACGCACGAGATGCAACGGCTCACCGCCCTCCGCCGTATGGCGGGACAGTTCGCCGTAGAGGCCCACGATGATGCGCGCGCACTCCGCAGCTTCGGGCCCGCTCATCTTGCGCACCGATGCTCGCACCGCACCCTCGCCGTTCAATGGCGTCACCGTATGCAGGCGACGTCTGACCCCCGCGAAACGCGCGGTCAGCCGTCGCGGAAGTTCATCTTCGCGGACCGAGCTCAGGTGGTCGCTGTAGGCCGACACCAGCCGTTGCTTGATCGGCTCGTGACCGACGAGCGCAAGCACGGCCGCCTGAAACTGATTGATCAAAGGCGTCATCGACCTCCCCGACGTGTTCTTCCCGTTCCCACCGCTCCGCGACGACCCTTGGAGAGCTGACCGGGCAAATCCCCCTCGACCCATTCTCGCATTCCGTGTCTGCCACGGCAGACGTCACGCCAGCGAGACACCTGGGACGATTTCTTATAACAGACTATCTGAATGGCTTACAAGCCCCCTTCGACAGGGTGCTTTTCTTTTGTCGCGCGACCCTCATCGGCCCGGAGTTCGATTCGCCAGCTCTCTCCGTCGAGCCCCTTTTCGGTGACGAACGCACCCTTCATCGACGCCGGCGCCCAGGTGACGGCGAGGGTCTCGTGCATCACGTAATCGCGGTATTCGTCGAGTGCTTCCATCACGGGCGCACTCCCCGTAATGCACAGCGCGATACGATCGGACACCTCCAGACCGGCCTGCTTGCGCGCGTCCTGGACCGTTCTCACCAGCTCCCGGGCCAAGCCTTCCCGGATCAGGGCGTCATCCAGCCGGGTGTCCAGCGCGACGAGGTAACCCGCTTCCTCCGCGCACTCGTATCCCTCCGCCGAACTGGTCTCGACGAGCACGTCCTCGGGGCCGAACTCGAGCGTCTCGCCGCCGGCGTCCAGCGTGAAGCTGTGGCCCGCGTCGGCCGCGGCGGCGATCGCGGCACCGTCCGCCTCGGCCAGCGCAGTCCGTATCGCCGGGATCAGCTTGCCATGGCGTTTGCCGATGCGCGGCAGATTCGGCTTGATACGATACTCGACCAGATCGGCATCACGGGCGATGAACTCGAGATCCTTCACGTTCAGTTCTTCGAGTATCTGGTCCCGGTGACCCCCGGCCGCCGCCGCCGCCGCATCGTCCGGGACCCGCAACAGAAGCCGGCCGAGCGGCTGGCGGGTACGCAACCCCGTCCGGGCGCGCGCGGCGCGACCCAGACCCACCACCTTCTGGACCACTTCGAATTCGAACAGCAGACCGGGATCCCGATAGGCTTCCGGTACCTCGGGCCAGGCCGTCATGTGCACACTCTCGGGCGCCGTCGCATGGACGTTACGCGCCAGGTTCTGGTAGACGTGCTCGGACAGGAACGGCGTGAACGGCGCCATCAGCCGGTGGACGGTATCGAGACACTCGTAGAGAGTCAGATAGGCGGACTGCTTGTCCTCGCCCGCGGCCGACTTCCAGAAACGGCGGCGATTGCGTCGCACGTACCAATTGCTGAGCTGGTCCACGAATTCCTCTATGGCGCTACCGGCTGCACGGGCATCGTAATGATCCATCGCCCGGCGCACGCGCCGCTCCGTCTCCGCGAGCAGGGCAAGCGCCCAGCGGTCGATCTCCGGGCGCGCGGACGCCGGGACATCGCGGGACAGGTCGACTTCGTCGAGCCGGGCGTAGAGCACGAAAAACGCGTAGGTGTTCCAGAACGTGTTGATGAACGAACTGGCGACGTCGGCCACGATGTCTACGGAGATCCGCTTCTGCTGATCCGGCGAGATCCGGGCGAGGAAATACCAGCGCAGCGGGTCGGCTCCCACCGCGTCGAATACGTCGTAGGGGTCGACGATATTCCCCAGCGACTTGGACATTTTCTTGCCGTCCTCGTCCACGATGTGGCTGAGGCAGATCACGTTCCGGTAGGCGATGCTGTCGGAGACCATGGTCGCGATCGCGTGCAGCGTATAGAACCAGCCCCGGGTCTGGTCGATCGCCTCGCAGATGAAATCCGCGGGGAAATGCGCGCGGAATGCCTCGACATTCTCGAACGGATAGTGCCACTGAGCATAGGACATGGCGCCCGAATCGAACCAGCAGTCGATCACTTCGGGAACTCTCTGCCAGGTCCGGCCATCGGCCTCGAAGGTTACGTCGTCGACGGCCGGACGATGCAGATCCAGATCGCCGAGCGTGCGCCCGGTGAGCTCCTCGAGCTCAGCCAGCGAACCGATGCAGCGGTAACTGCCCTCGCCGTCCGTCCAGACCGGCAGGGGCGTGCCCCAGAAACGCTCGCGGGACAGCGCCCAGTCGACGTTGTTCTCCAGCCAGTTGCCGAACCGTCCGTCGCGTATGTTCTCCGGCACCCAGTTGATGGTCCGGTTCAGCGCCACCATGCGGTCCCGGAATTCGGATGTGCGGATATACCAGGCATCCTTGGCGTAGTAGATGACCGGGTCGCCGGTCCGCCAGCCGAAGGGGTAGTTGTGCACGTAACGCCCGGCGCGGAACAGGAGTCCGCGCTCGGTGAGGACGTCGATCAGGACCGGGTCCGCGTCCTTGAAGAACATGCCGGCCACGGGCTCGACCTCGGGCAGGAAGCAGCCATCGAGGCCCACACCGTGCATCACGGGCAGGCCGTTCACCTGGCCGAGTTCCAGGTCGTCGACACCGTACGCCGGAGCGATGTGGACGATGCCCGTCCCGTCCTCCGTGCTGACGAATTCGGCGGGCAGCACGCGGAAAGCGTCGACCCCCTCCTCCACCCGGAGGTAGTCGAACAGCTGCCGATAGTGCATGCCCACGAGATCGCGGCCCTTTACGCGGCGGATCACTTCCACGGGCGTATCGCCGAACACGGCGGGGACCAGCGACTCGGCGAGGATGAATGTCTCGTCGCCGAGGCCCACGTAGACGTAGTCCACGTCCTCGTTCACGGCCAGTGCCAGATTGGACGGGAGTGTCCAGGGGGTCGTCGTCCAGACCAGGAAGAATGTCTGCGCCTCGTCGCGCAGGGCGAAGCGCACGTAGACGGAGGGGTCTTCGACTTCCCGGTACCCCAGGGCCAGTTCGTGGGAAGACAGGGTGGCACCGATGCGCGGGTCGTAGGGAACCACCTTGTAGCCACGATAGATCAGGCCCTGGTCCCAGATGCGCTTCAGCAGGTTCCACACCGACTCGATGTAGTCGTTGTCGAGGGTGTAGTAGGCCTCCTCGAGATTCACCCAGAAGCCCATGCGCTCGGTCATCTTCTCCCAGTCACCGATGTAGCGCATCACCGACTCGCGGCAGCGGCGGGTGAATTCGTCGATGCCGACCTGGCGCTCGATCTCCTTCTTGTCGAAGATGCCGAGTTCCTTCTCCACCTCGTGCTCGACCGGCAGTCCATGGGTATCCCAGCCCGCCTTCCGGGGCACGTGGTAGCCGCGCATGGTGCGGTAACGGGGGAAGGCGTCCTTGAACGTGCGTGCGAGCACGTGATGAATGCCGGGCTTGCCGTTGGCCGTCGGCGGGCCCTCGTTGAAGCTCCACTGAGGCCGGCCCCGGCTCGCCTCCAGCGTCTTGTCGAAGATCCGGTGCTCGCGCCAGAAATCCAGAATCTCGGCTTCGAGAGCCGGACCTTCGTAACGGCCGGCGACTTCCTTCAGTTTCATCTCACCCTGCCAAAACAAAAAACCCCGGACGCCGCAAAGCGCCCGGGGCGATGTGATTGCTCATGCACCGCGGTACCACCCGGTTTCCGTCCCGTCCTCCCGGACCGGAACCTCTGCGGGTCGCCATGGAAGACCATGCGGACCCGAAGCCGTGTATCGGCGGCCAACCGGTCGAGTCTACTGGGGCAGGCGCTGCCCGTTCGGTCGACGGCTCCGGGGTGATCTTCGCCACTCCCCGGCCGCGAGGCTCGCACCCTCCCTCGCTCGCTGTGGGCCGGCGCCGGGTGGCTACTGTCCCCATCCACGCCTCAGACGCGGAAGCTAGCGCCGGGCGTCCAAAAACGCAAGCCCGAGAGTCGCCGGCCGCGCGGACCTCCGCTACCATCCTCCCGGTCGGCCGGCGCCGGGCAGGAGCAGACATTGACGACCGATTTTCCGGAACCGAATTACATCGAGACGAACGGCATCCGCCTCGCCCTGCACGAACAGGGGGACGGGGAGACCGTGGTTCTGTGCCACGGCTTCCCCGAACTCGCCTACTCCTGGCGACATCAGCTCCCCGCGCTGGCCGCAGCGGGCTATCACGCCATCGCCCCGGATCAGCGAGGCTATGGTGCCAGCGACAAGCCGACAGCAGTCGAAGCCTACGACATCCGGCAGCTGACCTCGGACATGACGGGACTGCTGGACGCGCTCGGCCTGGAGCGGGCGTGGTTCGTCGGGCACGACTGGGGCGCGCTCGTCGTCTGGCAGCTGGCGCTGCTCGCGCCGGAACGTCTGCACGGGGTAGTCGCCGTGAACATACCCTTCCATGCCCGGCCGCCGGCAGATCCGATCGAGACGATGCGGGCGACGCTCGGGCCGGATTTCTACATCGTGGAGTTCCAGGATTCCGACGAGGCGGATCGGCGGTTCGCGGCGGAACCCGAACGCTTCCTTCGCTCCATGATGCGTCGTCTGCCCGTCACGCGGGAAGCCTTCGAGCAGATCCCGGCCGAGAAACGCCGCCCCTTCAGCATGCTGAGGACCATGGACGAGCCACTGCGCGGGGATGATCTCCTGCCGGACGACGAACTGGCGGTATTCACCGCGGCCTTCCGCAGCGGCGGCTTCACGGGGCCCATCAACTGGTACCGCAACTGGTCACGGAACTGGGAGCTGACGGAAGGCGTCGAGCAGCGAGTGAGGGTCCCTGCCCTGTTCATCGGTGCACGGGACGACGTACTCGTCGCGCCACGTCACATCGAAGCGATGAAGAATCACGTGGAAGATCTGGAAGTCCATATGGTCAGGGACTGCGGCCATTGGACGCAGCAGGAGAAACCGGAGGAATTCAATGCGGTCCTGATCGACTGGCTGGGGCGCCGGCGCGCGCAGCGCTGACGGCCCACTGATCAGGGTTCGATGATCAGTTTGCCGCGCACGTGGCCGGCCCGGCTCTCCGCCAGCGCTTCCAGTGCGCCGGAAAGAGGGTAGCGCCGGGCCACGTTCACCCGGAGCTCGCCGCGCGTCATCATCTCGCCGAGCTTCACCAGTTGTCCGCCTTCCGGCAGCACGGCGATCATCTCGGCGGAGATCTCCTCCTGGGAGGCCTGATCCGGATCAGGCACCTCGACGATGCTGACGAGCCGTCCCCCCGGCTTCAGCACGTTGAACGAGCGGCCGAGCGTGTCGCCGCCCACCGTGTCGAATACGACGTCGACGGGCGCCACGGCCTCCTCGAACGGCCCGGCCGTATAGTCGACGAACTCGTCGGCGCCGAGCTCGCGGACGAAGCCTTCGTTGTGAGCGGATGCGGTCCCGATCACCATCGCGCCGAGGGACTTCGCGAGCTGCACACCGACGGAACCGACACCGCCGGCGGCGGCGTGGATCAGCACGCGCTCACCGTCGCGAAGACCGGCGGTCTCAACCAGCGCCTGCCAGGCGGTCTCGCCGCCGACCGCTGCCGCCGCCGCCTCGGGGTAGGAGATGGCGGGCGGCTTCGGTGCGATCTCGGTCGGAAGGGCGATGACGTAGGGGGCGTAAGCCCCACAGCGCTCCAGCGATACGTAGCCGAACACGGGTTCCCCGATGGCGAGGCCGGAGACGCCTTCACCGAGGGCCGCGACATCGCCGGCCAACTCGCAGCCGAGAGTGAACGGCGGCGCGAGCCCCAGGAATTCGCCGAAACCCTCCGCGATCTTCCAGTCGACCGGGTTGACACCGGCCGCCTTCACCCGCACGAGCACCTCGCCCGCCGCCGGCTCCGGTATCGCGATGCGCGCCAGACGCACGCCATCGGGATCGCGGTAGCGCTCGAGGCGCACCGCCTCCATTTCCTTCTCCAATGCGGGGCTCCCGTCGTCTAATGCACGGTGCCGGAGACCGGCCGGTCGCTGTCCTCACCGAACATGGCACGATCGAAGGCGGCCAGCAAGGTCGCCTGACTCTGTGCGCCCACCACGAACAGGCGCTTGTTGATCATGAAATCGGGCACGCCCGTTACGCCCGCCTTGCGCGCCTCGGTCTCCTCGGCGAGGACGATCCGATCCACGCGCTGATCGTCCAGCTGACGTTCAGTCGCGTCGCGGGGCAGGCCGACACGCCGGGCGATCTCGACCAGCACGTCGCGCCGGCCGACGTCCTCTCCCTCGGTGAAGAACGCACGATACAGATGCGCCGCCAGATCCGCCTGGCAGCCCTCGGTCTCGGCCAGCTTCATGAGCCCGTGCGCCGGGCGCGTGCTCGGCACCCGTTCGATGCGGTCGAATCTCAGATCGAGACCTTCCGAGGCGCCGAGGCGGGTGAGCTGATCCAGCGCCGGCTGCAGGGTTTCCGGGTCTCCGAACTTCACGCGCAGGTACTCCTCCAGGGCCATCCCCTCATCGGGCATGTCCGGATTCAGCTGGAACGGGTGCCACGAGACCTGCACCGGACCGAATACCGACGCCAGTGCCTCGTCCAGGCGGTGTTGACCGATAAAGGACCAGGGGCAGACGAAGTCCGCAAAGACGTCGATGCGCAGTGCCGCGGGTGCCTGCGGTTCGACCCGGTTCACGAGATCGAGAATACTTTCGTTCATATTCGGGATGGGGGCGCGTCGCGCCGTTTGTTTCCGAGATTCTGAGGTTGGGGCAGGGGACAATATTTCAACGCCTCCGGGCCGGCATCGCGAGCGGCATCCGCCCGCGCTCCGGGGACGAACAACTCCTGCGAACACCAGCGCTCACCGATCCGGAATCGCCGATGACCCGTCCTTCACTCGACAGCTTCGATCCACCCGTGAACGTCATGATCCAGGGTGCGAGTCGCGGCATCGGCGCGGCACTGGTCAGGGAACTGGCCGCTTGCCCGGACGTTCGCCGGATCGTGGCGACGAGCCGCGATCCGGATGCCTCGCCGGCCCTGCATGGCGTGGGTTCGGAGGTCGGCGAGCGTCTCATCACGGCGGTCCTCGACGTCACCGACGAGGCATCGATCGCGGCCGCCGCCGAACGGGTAACGGGAGCCGTGGAGTCCCTGTCGCTGATCGTCAACTGCGCGGGACTGTTGCACGACGGCGGTCTAGGGCCGGAGCGCCGCCTGTCGGAGGTCTCTCCGGATGCGCTCGCCCGAAGCTTCGCCGTGAACGCGTGGGGTCCGCTGCTCGTCGCCAAGCACTTCGCCGGCCTGCTGCCGCGGCGCGAACGCGCCGTATTCGCGAGCATTTCGGCCCGCGTCGGCAGCATCGAAGACAACCGGCTGGGTGGCTGGTACGCCTATCGCGCCTCCAAAGCCGCCCAGAACATGTTCACCCGCAACCTGTCCATCGAGTTGCCGAGGCGCCACCGGGGCACCCTGGTGGTGGCGCTGCACCCGGGGACCGTCGACACGGATCTGTCGGCGCCTTTCCAGTCCCGGGTGCCGGACGAACAACTCTTCGATTCGAGCCGTGCGGCGCGACAGCTGATCGGCGTCATCGACGGCCTCGCAGCGGCCGACAACGGCGGCTTCTTCGCCTGGGACGGGCAGCGCATACCCTGGTAGGGAAGGCTTCTCGAGCGACAGGCCCGGCGAGGCCGAACCGGCCGACGTCTAGACCGGCCATGGTGATTATTCATTGCGCCGGCCGGATACCCGACTCGGCCCAGCCAACCAGATCTGCGAAACTGCCGAAGATTTCTGCGGGCTCGAAATTGCAGTGTCCCGCGCGATCGATCACCCGGCGGAGGAGAAAATCCTCGGCACCGTTGTCACGCACGAGCGCTGCATAATTGTCGTTGGTCGGGTCCTCCGGCACGACGCCGTCCCGCATCGTGTGGACCAGGATAACCGGCGTTGCGCCGATGCGGCCCCTGGGTTCGTACCAGGTTCGCAAATAGGCTCGCGCTTCGCGATCGCCGGAGAAGCGGGCTACGTCCCTGTTCAGCGCCGCGTCATCG
>JARRPZ010000056.1:0-29093 GCA_037382365.1 Gammaproteobacteria bacterium | reverse complement strand
GGACATCTTCGATTTCCTGGGATTCGACTGATGACGGGCATGACGTATCAGGAACGCCGCGGCGAACTCGAGACCTACTTCGACCGCACGGCCGCCGAAGCCTGGCGGCGACTGACCTCGGACGAGGCGGTAGGCCGTATCCGGGCTACCGTCCGGGCCGGTCGCGACCGCATGCGCGAGCGCCTGCTGTCCTGGCTGCCGGAAGACCTGCAGGGCCGGACACTGCTCGATGCCGGCTGCGGCACGGGCGCGCTGGCCGTGGAGGCGGCGCGGCGCGGCGCCCATGTCACGGCCATCGACCTGTCTCCGACCCTGATCGACCTGGCGCGCGAGCGGCTGCCGACGGAGCTCGGTAGCGGGAGCATCGATTTCCGTGTCGGCGACATGTTCGACGAGAGCCTCGGCCGCTTCGACCACGTGGTGGCCATGGATTCGCTCATCCATTACGACGCGGCGGATATCGTGACGGTGCTCACTGCCTTCGGGCGCCTCGCCGACGCGTCCATCCTGTTCACTTTCGCCCCGAGGACGCCGGCGCTGGCGCTGATGCACGCCGTCGGCCGGATGATCCCGAACCGCCAGCACCGGGCACCGGCCATCCAGCCGGTGGCGCGAGATCGGCTGCGGCGGCGTATCCGCGACGCGCAGGAACTCGCGCAGTGGACCGTCGGCCGCGACGAGCGTGTCGCCAGCGGTTTCTATACCTCCCAGGCGCAGGAACTGGTGCGCGCATGAAGTCGTTGAACGGCAGGCTCGCGAAGGGCTGGCGGAGCGTGAGTCCCGCGCTGCTGCCGTTCGCCGACGCGGCCTCCGCGGAACTGCCGCTTGCCCGCCTGCTCCGGCTGTCGCTGTTCCAGGTATCCGTGGGCATGGCGCTGGTGCTGATCGCCGGCACGCTGAACCGGGTGATGATCGTCGAACTCGGTGTCCCGGCCTGGCTGGTCGCCGCGATGGTGGCCCTGCCCATCGTGTTCGCTCCCTTCCGGGCCCTCGTAGGATTCCGTTCCGATACCCACCGTTCCGTGCTCGGCTGGCGCCGGGTGCCCTACATCTGGTTCGGCACGCTGCTCCAGTTCGGCGGTCTGGCGATCATGCCCTTCGCTCTGATCCTGCTCTCCGGCGACTCCAACGGTCCGCCCTGGATCGGGCAGGCAGGGGCCGCGCTCGCCTTCCTGCTGGTCGGCGCCGGTCTGCACACGACGCAGACCGCGGGCCTTGCCCTCGCTACCGACCTGGCGCCGGAGGAGACACGCCCGCGGGTCGTTGCGCTGCTCTACGTCATGCTGCTGATCGGCATGGTGGCCAGTGCGCTCCTGTTCGGCGCCCTGCTGCGCGACTTCAGCCAGATCCGCCTGATCCAGGTCATCCAGGGTGCGGCGCTCGCGACCTTCGTACTGAACATGTTCGCGCTCTGGAAGCAGGAAGCGATGGATCCCTCGAAGACCGACCGCAGCCTGCCGCGGCCATCATTCGGCGAAGCCTGGCAGGCCTTCGCGGAGACACCGGGGGCGCGGCGGTTCCTGATCGCGGTGGGCCTCGGCACGGCCGCGTTCAGTATGCAGGACATCCTGCTGGAGCCATACGGCGGACACATACTTTCGCTCAGCGTCAGCGCCACCACTGCGCTCACCGCCCTGCTCGCAGGGGGCACACTCGCGGGCTTCGCTCTGGCGGCACGGCACCTGAGCCGCGGCGCAGACGCGTGCCGGCTGGCGGGACTCGGCGTGCTGGTGGGGTTGTTCGCATTCCCGGCGGTGATATTCGCCGCTCCCCTCGACTCCGCCAATCTGTTCCGAGTGGGAACGGCGCTGATCGGGTTCGGTGCGGGCCTTTTCTCCGTCGGGACACTCACCACCGCGATGGCGATGAACCGGGGCCGCTACACCGGCCTCGCACTCGGGGCCTGGGGCGCGGTACAGGCCACCGCCGCGGGAGTGGCCATCGCGGCCGGCGGTGCCATCCGGGACCTGGTCTCCGGACTGGCGAGCGCGGGCGTCTTCGGGCCGGCGATGAACGACGCGTCGGCCGGATACAGCTTCGTCTACCACCTGGAAATATTGTTGTTGTTTGCGACGTTGATCGCGATAGGACCGCTGGTGCGTCATGCGCCTGCTGCGCCCGAGCGGTCGCCATCGAGGTTCGGCCTGGCGGAATTCCCGGGCTGAGCGGTTTGCCTCAAGGAGATTGACTATGGAAACCGGCGCTATCACTGGCTACATCGATGTAGCCCAACTCGTCCTCTATGCCTTCTGGATATTCTTCGCCGGCCTGATCATCTATCTGCGCCGGGAAGACAAACGGGAAGGTTACCCGCTGGAGTCGGAGCGCTCCGCGCACATCACGGTGCAGGGGTTTCCCGCCGTGCCCGCGCCGAAGACCTTCCTGCTGCGGGACGGTACCACGGCCCAGTCACCGCGCCCCGAGCCGCCGGAGACCGTTATCAAGGCGAGGCCGACCGGGCCCTGGCCGGGCGCACCGCTCGTCCCGGTAGGCGACGGTATCGGCGACGGCATCGGTCCCGGCGCCTGGTCGGACCGCGCCGACGAGCCCGACACGACCTGGGACGGCCGTGCCCGTATCGTGCCGATGCGCAGCCTGAGCGAGGCGGAGGTCGATCGCCGTGACGCGGACCCGCGTGGCATGCGTCTGGTCGGCACCGACGGTGTGGTTGCCGGTACGATCGAGGACCTCTGGATCGACCTTTCCGAGCCGCACGTACGCTATCTGGAAGCGGAAGTCGAGAGTGCGACCGGTCCGCGACGGATCCTCGTCCCGATCTATTTCGCGAAGATCGATCGCGGCCGCGGCCGTGTGAAGGTGGAAGCACTCAAGGCACACCAGTTCGCGAACGTGCCGGGTACCGCGAATCCGGATCTGGTCACGTTGCTCGAGGAAGAGCGCATCGTGGGCTACTTCGGCAGCGGCACGCTGTACGCGGACGGAGCGCGTCAGGAGCCCCTGATATGAGCCATCACGACCACGCACCCGAATATCGGCCCGGGATACCGGCGCCGCTGCCGGACGGCGAGCGCCCGCTCTGGCAGGGATCGCCGCGATGGCAGAGCCTGGCGCTGCGCGCGCTCCACGTCCGGAAAGTGGCGCTCTACTTCGGGGTGCTGGTGGCCTGGCGGGTAGGCGCGGAACTGTTCGCCGGCCAGCCACTCTCGGCGGCGCTGGGTGCCGGCGCGCCGTTCCTGGTGCCGGCCGTGCTGGCCATCGGGCTGCTGCTGTTCATCGCCTGGCAGATGGCACGGACGACGATCTACACGATCACGAACGAACGGCTGATCCTGCGCTTCGGCATCGCGCTCCCCATGACCGCGAACATACCGTTCACGCTGATCGAGTCCGCGGCGCTGAAGAACTGGAACGACGGCACCGGCGACATACCGGTCACGGTCAAGCCGGGCAACGGTGTTTCCTGGCTGGTCTTCTGGCCCCACGTGCGGCCCTGGAGTTTCGGCAACGCGCAGCCGATGCTCCGCAGTATCCCGGAGGCGGAGCAGGTGGCGGAACTGTTCGCTGCCGCCCTTGCCCGGGCTGCGGGGCAGACGGTGCCGAAGCGGGCGGCCGATACGCGGACGACGGACACCGGCACGGACGGCGGCTCGCTGGCCGCCGCCGCGCGCTGAGGAGTCGGTCATGGCGGCTGAGCACGGAGACAGGGTCCCGCGGCCGGCGCTCATCGGCGCCGGTGCGCTCGTGGTGGTGGCCATACTCGCCGCCGCCGGTGCGCGGCTGACCGGTCTCGGCACGGTCGAGGTGCCGCCGTCGGAGGTGGTGGAGAGTCGTGCGCTGACGTTTGCGGATGCCGACGACGGTTCGGTGGTCGTCCGCGAGGCGGGCAGCGGAACGGTGCTCCACGTCGTGGCACCGGGTACGAACGGCTTCCTGCGGGGAGTGCTGAGGGGGCTGGCGCGGGAGCGCAAGCTCCGGGGCGTCGGCCGCGAACCGGCTTTCCGGCTGACACGCTGGGCCGACGGTCGCCTGACACTGGAAGACCCGGAGACGGAGCGACGTCTCTACCTGGGGCCGTTCGGCAGCAGCAACGTGCAGGTGTTCGTGGAACTGCTCCGGGTCGGCGACGCCGACACGGACACGACCCGAACGGCGGCCGCGCAGAGACAATAACGGATCAGAGGAGAGAGCAGATGGAAGCGACGATGGATCGACCGGGGGTCAACGACTCCACCGCGGCGGCGACGACGGAAACCCTCCTGACACCCCGCTTCTATCGAACCGATTTCGATGCCATGGACCGGCTCGACGTCGGCCCGGTACGTGAGGAGTGGGAGGCGATGATGGACGAGTTCCGCAACGACTCGAACCGGAATCATTTCGTCCGCCCGCCGGAATTCGCGGACGAGATCCGCGAGCTGCCGGAAGAACTGCGTCGCGAATTCATCGACTTCATGATCAGTTCCGTCACCTCCGAATTCTCGGGTTGCGTGCTGTACGCGGATATCAAACGCGCGGTGGAGAATCCCGACATCAAGGAGCTCATGGGGTTCATGGCACGGGACGAATCACGGCACGCCGGTTTCATCAACCGCTCGCTGAAGGACTTCGGTGTGGCCGTCGATCTCGGCTTCCTGCGGCGTGCGAAGAAGTACACCTATTTCAAACCCAAATACATCTTCTATGCGACCTATCTCTCGGAGAAGATCGGTTACGCGCGTTACATCACCATCTATCGGCACTTCGAGCGTCATCCGGAGCGCCGCTTCCATCCCATATTCCGCTGGTTCGAGCAGTGGTGTAACGACGAATACCGGCACGGCGAGGCCTTCGCGCTGATCATGCGTGCAAACCCGCAATTGCTGCGCGGCGCCAACAAGCTGTGGATCCGGTTCTTCCAGCTCGCCGTCTACGCGACGATGTACGTGCGCGACCATACCCGGCCGGCCATGTACGACGCGATGCAGATGGACCCCACCGATTACGATTACCGCGTGTTCGAGATCACGAACGAGATCACGAAGCAGGTGTTTCCGGTCCAGCTCGACATCGACGATCCGCGATTCCGTCGCGGCCTCGAGCGACTGCGCCGTATCTCGGAGGCGGCGACGGCGGCGAAGGAGCGCGGTGGTCCGCTCGGTCTCGTGAAACGGGGCGGTCTGGCCGTGGCGGCATTCGCCACCTTCGCCCGTCTGTATACTCTGCCCGCCAGGAAAAACGACCTGCCGGAGACGGTGCGGATGGCGCCGGTCTGGTAAAGAGAGGACCGCGTGCCCGACACTGTTCTGCCCGTGCTGTATGCCCTGTTCCTGTGGTGGTTCAGCACCGGCGTCGTGTTCTATCTGGACGGACTACCGCGGCATACCTTCCCCTGGAGCATGACGGCTGCCACCGTGGTGCTCGTCGCTGCGCTCGGCGGTCTGGCGGCAGCCGCGGACGACGTGACTGTCGGTGGCGCCTATCTCTCGTTCAGTTGCGGGCTGCTGGCCTGGGTCTGGGTGGAGGCGAGTTACTATCTCGGCTATCTCACCGGCCCGCGCAAGCACCACTGCGAGGAGGGGTGCTCCGGCTGGCGGCATTTCGGCCATGCCCTGCAGACGAGCTTCTATCACGAGGCGGCGATCGTCGTCGTCGCGGCCACCCTGTTCGCGCTGACGGCGGGTGCGCCCAACCGCCTCGGCTTCTGGACGTTCGTCGTGCTGCTGTGCATGCACGAGAGCGCTCGTCTGAATGTCTTCCTCGGCGTGCGCAATCTCAACGAACAGCTGCTGCCGGGCCATCTCGGCTACCTGTCGAGTTTTCTGAAGCGACGCCCCATGAATCTGCTGTTCCCGTTTTCGGTCACGGCGGCCACGCTGGTGACGGCGTGGCTCATCGGCGAGGCGGCGTCGGCGACCTCCGCATACGGGGCGGTCTCTGCGACCTTCCTGGCGGCATTGATGGCGGTCGCCGTGCTCGAGCACTGGTTCCTGGTGCTCCCGCTGGACGTGTCGGCGCTCTGGCGCTGGAGTCTCGGTTCCCGCGCCGAGGCAGCAGCGCAACAGGAGAAGCAACCGGATGACGGGCCCGCGTCCGTGTTCGCAGGCCGTGTCTGACCGCCGGCGCGGGAGTCTCTGACATGTCGGCACCTTTCCCTTTCTCCGCGATCGTCGGTCAGGACGAGATGAAGCTGGCGCTGATGATCGCCGCCGTGGATCCGGGCATCGGCGGCGTGCTGGTATTCGGTGATCGGGGTACGGGTAAATCGACGACCGTCCGCGCGCTCGCTGCCCTGCTGCCGAAGATGCGGGTCGTCACCGGCTGCCGCTACGGGTGTGATCCGGAAGCCGCGGACGATCTCTGCGACGAGTGCCGGGAGCGCAGTCGCGGCGGCGAATTGAAGAGCCGGCTCCGACCGGTCCCCGTCGTCGATCTGCCGCTCGGTGCGACCGAGGATCGGGTGGTCGGTGCGCTGGATCTGGAACTCGCGCTCACCCGGGGCGAGAAGGCGTTCGAGCCGGGCCTGCTCGCCCGGGCCCATCGTGGCTTCCTGTACATCGACGAGGTGAATCTGCTCGAGGATCATCTCGTCGATCTGCTCCTGGACGTGGCCGCGTCCGGCGAGAACGTGGTCGAAAGGGAGGGCCTGAGCGTGCGGCATCCCGCGAGATTCGTGCTCATCGGGAGCGGCAATCCGGAGGAGGGTGAACTCCGACCGCAGCTCCTCGATCGCTTCGGGCTGTCCGTGGAGGTGCGCACGCCGGTGGAGATCTCCGATCGCATCGAGGTGATCCGGCGCCGGGACGAGTACGAGCGGCACCCGGCGGAGTTCGTGAAGCGATGGAAAAGTCGTGACGGACGCCTGAGGACCCGCATCCGCAAGGCGCGGGAACGGATCGATGCCGTGCTGATCCCGGACGAGATACTCGAGCAGGCGGCGCGATTGTGCATCGCGCTCGGTACGGACGGCCTGCGGGGGGAACTCACGCTGATCCGTGGGGCACGAGCCGTCGCGGCGCTGGAGGGAGCGGAGGAAGTCACGCTGGCACAGTTGCGCGAAGTGGCGGGCCCGTCTTTGAGCCACCGGCTGCGCCGGAATCCGCTGGACGAGTCGGCCTCCGCGGTGCGGGTCGAACGTGCGGTGGAGGAGGTGTTCGGATCGTGAGCGCGGCCTGGATCGACGGCGTCCGCGCTGCCTGTCTGTTCGCCACGGATCCGGCAGGTCTCGGGGGCGTCTGCGTCCGTGCCCACGCCGGACCGGTACGGGACGCGTGGCTCACACTGTTGCGGGGACTGCTCCCCGACGCGGCCCCGTTCCGCCGCGTACCCGTGCACGTCACCGAGGGTCGTCTCCTCGGCGGCCTGGATCTCGCCGCCACGCTGGGTCAGGGTCGTCCGGTGGCCGAGTGCGGGCTCCTGGCCGAGGCGGACGGCGGCGTCCTGTTACTGAGTTCGGCCGAGCGGGTGGACCGCACGACCATCGCGTGCGTGACGGCCGCACTGGATTCGCGGGCGGTCGTCGTGGAGCGCGACGGGGTGACCGCGCGCCAGCCGGCGCGTTTCGGCGTCGTGGCCCTCGACGAGGGTCTCGATTCGGACGAAACGACCGCTGCCGCGCTGCTGGATCGACTCGCCTTCCTACTCGATCTCACTTCCCTGAGCTACCGGGATACCGGCGAGACGGTCGGCTACGCTTGCGCGGCAGCGGTGTCAGAGGCGAGAGATCGGCTCGGCGAGGTAGAGGTCGGCGAAGACATCGTCGAGGCACTATGCGGCGCCGCGTTCGCCCTGGGCATCGATTCATTGCGGCCGTCCATGATGGCGGTGCGGGCCGCGAGAGCGATCGCGGCGCTGGCAGGCCGGACCGAGGTCGGCGAGGAGGACGCCGCGGCGGCGGCTCGGCTGGTGCTCGCGCCCCGCGCTACACGCTTCCCCGAAGCCGATGCCGGCGAGGACAGCGAGACGGAATCGCCGCAGCCGGAACCGGCTCCGGACGACGAACGGAGCGAGGGCACGCCCGATGGCCCGCTGGCGGATCAGGTCCTGGAAGCAGCGCGGGCGGCGCTGCCTCCTGCGCTCCTCGATGCGCTGTTGGCCGGCGGTGCCGCCATCCGCACGGGGAGCTCCGGCAAGGCCGGCGAGATGCGTGTTTCCCGGTTGCGGGGCCGGCCGGCCGGCGTGCGGGCCGGGCAACCGCGGGACGGGGCGCGTCTGAACGTCATCGAGACGCTGCGTTCGGCGGCGCCCTGGCAGCGTCTGCGCGGCCGGGCCGTCGGCGACCGATCCGCCCGGGTCGAAGTGCGCAGCCAGGACTTCCGGGTGACACGCTTCCGCGAACGCACGGAGACCACGAGCATTTTCGTGGTCGATGCATCGGGTTCTGCGGCGATGCACCGGCTGGCCGAAGCAAAGGGGGCCGTGGAACTGCTGCTCGCCGATTGCTACGTCCGCCGCGACCGCGTCGCGCTCATCGCATTCCGGGGTGCCGGGGCCGAGCTATTGTTGCCGCCCACACGATCCCTCGTCCGTGCGAGACGCAACCTGGCCCGATTGCCCGGCGGTGGCGGCACGCCGCTCGCGGCTGCGATCGACTCGTCGATCGCCATCGCGGAAGCGGCGAGACGCCGCGGCGAAACGCCGCTCGTCGTCTTCCTGACGGATGGACGGGCGAACGTCGGCCGTGACGGCATCGGGGGTCGGACGCAGGCACGGGACGATGCCCTCCGGGCCGCACGCGCATTGCGCATCGCCGGCTGCTCGGCGCTGGTCATCGACACCGCGCCGCGGACGCGGCCGGAGGCGGAAGAACTGGCCGACGCGATGGGGGCGCGCTTCCTGCGGCTGCCCCGGGCGGACGCGGCGGCACTGTCCGCTGCCGTGCGAACGCAAGCGCCGCGGACGGGAGGCGATACCCATGCCGCGGCATGAGGCGACCGGCACACTCGCCGGGACGAAAAGGGTGGAACTTGCGCGTCACGGCGAAGGGGGCAGCCGTGCGCCGCGGTGGGACACGGACGGTCGCGACTGGCCCAACCGGGATTCGAGCCGATTCGTCGAGGCGGACGGCCTGCGCTGGCACGTGCAGCGCATGGGCAGCGGACCCCTGATGTTGCTGTTGCACGGAACCGGTGCGTCGACCCATTCCTGGCGCGATCTCGCGCCCGAACTCGCCCGTCACTACACCGTGATCGCGCCCGATCTGCCCGGCCACGGTTTCACGAGCGCCGCAAGCGAGCGGCAGTATTCATTGCCGGGTATGGCCCGGAGCGTGGCCGCGCTGCTGGCGGAACTCCGCGTGTCGCCGGTGTTGATCGTCGGTCACTCGGCCGGTGCCGCCATCGCGCTGCGCATGGTGCTCGACGGGTGCCCGGGCCCGGAAGCCGTGGTCAGCCTGAACGGAGCGCTGCTGCCCTTCCGCGGACTGCCGGGACAATTGTTCTCGCCTGCTGCGCGGGTGCTCGCCCGCCTCGATTTCGTGCCGCGCGTCGTCGCCCGGCGTGCGGCCGATCCGAATGCCGTGCTGCGACTGCTCCGCGATACCGGCTCGAAGATCGACGAACGCGGTGCGGAACTCTATCGGCGACTGATCCGGAGTCCCGCCCACGTCGCGGCGACGATCAGGATGATGGCCGGCTGGGATCTCGGCAGCATGATCGCGCGTTATCCGGATGTCGACGTGCCGGTGTTGCTGCTGGTGGGCGAGTCGGATGGTACCGTATCGCCGGGGGAGGCTGAGCGGGTCGCCCGGTTGCTGCCGGCCGCACGAGTACGCAGACTGCCTGGACTCGGTCACCTGGCACACGAGGAGCGGCCCCGTGAGGTGGCGGGGGTGATCGTCGAATTCGCGGAGAGCGTGGGGGTTGGCGGATGACAGGGATGCGGGAAGCGACACGTGATGCGCCCTGTCGCCGCCATCCCCGGGGCAGCGGCGACGGCGACGTCGCGGCGTGCCGGGCGCTGCTGCGGCACGGGTCGCGCACGTTCTACGCTGCTTCCTACCTCCTTCCCCGCAGCGTCAGGGACCCGGCGACCGCGTTGTATGCGTTCTGCCGACTCGCCGACGATGCCGTAGACGAGACGGGGGCGGGTCCGGAAGCGCTGGCGGATCTGACGCACCGGCTGCAACGCGCTTATGCCGGTCAGCCAATGCCGGACGCAGCGGACCGCGCCTTCGCACGGGTCGTCCGTGACCATGCCATACCCGTGCTGCTGCCGGGTGCGCTGCTCGAGGGATTCCGCTGGGATGCCGAGGGGCGCCGCTACGAGACGCTGGAGGATCTCCAGGACTACGCCGCCCGGGTGGCCGGCACGGTCGGCACGATGATGGCGATGCTGATGGGGGTACGCTGCCGATCCCAGCTGGCCAGGGCCGCGGATCTCGGCGTCGCGATGCAGCTGTCGAACATCGCCCGGGATGTCGGTGAAGATGCCCGGGCCGGCCGACTGTACCTGCCGCTGTCGTGGTTGCGCGAGGCGGGGATCCGGCCCGACGAATGGCTGGCGGCTCCCGTGCATACACCGGCCCTCGGGAGCGTCGTGGCGCGACTTCTGCGTGAGGCGGACCTCCTGTACGGCCGCGCCGAGGCCGGCATCTCGCGTCTGCCGCGCGCCTGCCGTCCGGGGATTCACACGGCGCGGCTCCTCTATGCCGCCATCGGCGATCAGGTGCGCCGGCGGCGCCTGGATTCCGTGAGTGGACGGGCGGTGGTCCCCGCCGCCCGCAAGGCGGCACTGCTCGCCAGGGGCATGGCGTCGGCCGTGATGCCGCCGATCGAGAACACTGCGCCGCCGCTCGCTGCGACCGCATTCCTGGTCGAGGCGGCAGCCGCCGCGCCCCGACCGGTATCGTCTCCGGCCGGACTGAGCGGCTGGGCACACTGGCTGCTCGACCTGTTCGAACAGCTCGAGCGCCGGGAGCGCAGTGCAGCGCTGGCGGCCACGCTCGCGCTCCCCGAGGACTGAACGCTGGACGCCGTCTTGCTCGTCGAAGGCCTGTTCGTCGGCGGCGTCGTGCTCGCGATCGGCGGCTGGGAACTCTGGTCCCTGCGGCGCGAGCGCCTGCGCAGGGAACGGGAAAAGAACCGGTAGGACGGCCTTCAGGCCCGATCCCGATCCCGATCCCGATCCGACCGCCGTGCCGACCGGCGCGGCGCACGGAACGGCAACAGGCATTGCACCCAGGGTGATGCGAACCGGTTGAGAGACAGGCTCTCGTGCACACCCCTGACGAGGCTGCCGCAGAGGCGCGTCGCGACGACGGAGCGGGCGTAGAATGGCGTGTCCTCCAGCGTCCGGACCACCCGGGCGTCGCTCGCGGCTTCGCTGCGTGTCGCCCGCGCCACCCGCCAGCCCGTCGCCGGCAGACCGGCGACCGCCGGGGCCTCGAAAGACGCGGCCGTGCCGTCCGGTCCGAAGCGTAGCGCCAGCGATTGCCGGCTGCCGTCCCGGCGCAGCGTATCGTAGAGCACGGCCGCCGCCGCCGGCTCGCCGGGCAGGTCCAGGCGGGACCAGTTCCAGCCGACGAAAGAGCGCTCGAGGCTGTCTTCACCCCAGTTGCTGTCCAGGTAGGCAGTCCCGGCCCAGCGCGTTCGCGGCGACGACAGGGCCACTTCGATCCGGGCGCACGGGGCGATCGGGCGCCAGTGGTGGCGGCCCGCCGCGTCGAGCGGGTAGACGCCGTCGAAAACCCGCGGCGCTTCCACCCTGACCGTTCCGCGGAGCCGGGTCGGCAGCGGGGCGGTGACCTCATCGATTTCGAACACCAGTGCGTTGCCGTCGCGGACGATCCGGCTCGGTCCGATACGGAATTCGTCGGCAGAACGGCGGATATCGGCGGCGGGGCGCTCCGTGAACGACCACCGCTTGCCCCGCCGCCGATAGAGCACGGCATTCAGCGTGCAGTGCGCGATCGGATCGGCCGGTCCCCGGCGGCGGGCGAGCGCGTACCAGGGTGAAAATACGCTGCCCGCGAAGGCAATCAGGGTCAGGGCCTCGTCGCGGCCAGGCGCCATGGCGTCCACGTACCACCAGCGGTAACCGTCGGCGGGTACGGCGACATCGAAGGGGGGAAACGGTGACGTCAACGATTGACTCCGTGAGCAGGCGTGTCTATTCTAACTGACACTAATAATGACAAGCTAACATGACACTCGGCCAGCGGAGGCAGGCATGTCAGGCACATCCCCGATCGAGGCGGCTCTCGCCGCAGCGCTGGAGCAGGGGAGCACCGCTCCAGCGTGCCCTCCCAAGCTTGCGGAAGCGATGCACTATGCGGTCTTTCCCGGCGGTGCCCGGGTCCGACCCCGGCTCTGCCTCGCGGTCGCGGACGCCTGTGGCGGCCGCGTCACCACGGTGGCGGTAATGGCGGCGACGGCGCTGGAACTGTTGCACTGCGCATCGCTGGTGCACGACGACCTGCCGTGCTTCGACGACGCAGCAATGCGCCGGGGCAAGCCTTCGCTGCACCGGGCGATGGGCGAGCCGATCGCGCTGCTGACCGGTGATGCCCTGATCGTGCTCGCCTTCGAAGTGCTGGCCGGGATCGGCGGCGATCGGCCAAACGTCCTCGCTCCGCTGCTGTCGACCGTAAGCAGGGGCGTGGGTGGCCCTGCCGGCATCGTTGCGGGCCAGGCCTGGGAATGCGAGCCGCAGGTCGTGCTTGCCGATTACCACCGCGCGAAGACCGGTGCGCTGTTCGTGGCGGCGACGGAGGCCGGCGCGCTGGTATCCGGTGCCGAACCCGCGGACTGGCGCCCGCTCGGTGAACGCATCGGCGAGGCCTATCAGGTAGCCGATGATCTGAGGGACGCCGCCGGCGACTGTGAGGAACTCGGCAAGCCCGTCGGCCGGGATGCGGCACTCGGACGACCGAGCGCGGCGAGGGAACTCGGTATCGCCCGCGCGCTCGATCGTATGGACGAGCTGCTGGCGGCCGCGATCGCGGCGATACCGGACTGCCCGGGTGCCGCGGATCTCGAAGATCTGATCCAGCATGAATCGCGTCGTCTCGTACCGAAGGGCATTGCCCGGCTCGTTGCCTGAAGCCTCCGCCTCGCCGGTTTCCCGGTGAGCCGGTCCGGCCGCGGATACTCCCCGGAGCGTCCCGGCCTGGCGGACCGGTTCGCCGCCTGGCGGGACCGGCTGCTGGCCAGCCCCCGCTTCCAGCGCTGGGCCGCCGCCTTCCCGCCGACCAGACCCGTAGCCAGGCGGCGAGCGGCGGAGCTGTTCGACCTCTGCGCGGGCTTCGTCTACTCCCAGGTGCTGGCCGCCTGCGTGGAGCTCGATCTGTTCGAGCGGCTGGCTGCCGGCCCGGTGTCGGCGGTCATGTTGGCCGAAGACTGTGATGTGCCGGAAGACAGGGCGCGGCGCCTTTTCGATGCCGCCGTCTCGCTGCGGTTGCTCGCTCGCCGCCGCGACGGTCGCTACGCACTGGGTCCGTTGGGCGCCGCGCTACGCGGCAACCCCGGCGTCGCGGCGATGGTGCGCCACCATCGGCTGCTGTACGCCGACCTGGCCGACCCGGTCGCTCTGCTGCGCAACGAGAAGACCGAGACAGAACTCGGCCGTTACTGGGCCTATGCGACGGAGCCGGCCCCGGCCAGCGCTGACGATGAACGCATCGCCGAATACTCGGATCTGATGTCCGCCTCCCAGCCTTTCGTCGCCGCGGAGGTGCTCCAGGCAGTCCCGCTGCGGGACTGCCGACGACTGCTGGATATCGGCGGCGGTCAGGGCACGTTCCTGATCGCGGCGGGTCGGCGCTGGCCGCATCTGGAACTCGCGCTGTTCGATCTGCCGGCGGTGGCCGCGCGGGCACGGAGACGCCTCGAGGACGCGGGCCTCGGTGAGCGCGCCACGGTGACCGGAGGCGATTTCCTCGCCGATCCGCTGCCCGGCGGCGCGGACGTCGTCTCCCTGATTCGCGTCATCCACGACCACGACGACGAGGCGGCGGTCCGGATCCTGGCGAACGCCCGGCGCGCCCTCGGGCCGGGCGGGCGACTGCTGCTGGCGGAGCCCATGGCCGGCACCCGGGGTGCGCGCCGCATGGGCGATGCGTATTTCGGCCTTTATCTGACCGCCATGCAGAGCGGCCGCCCGCGTACCTTCGAGGAGCTCCGCGACCTGCTCCGGGCGGTCGGATTCGGCCGCATACGGAGTCTGCGGACCCACGTGCCGCTGCTCACCCGGGTGATCGTTGCCGATCTGCCCGGCGACGGCTGAATGGGCTTACGCATGAGCGTCAATACAACTTGACATTAGCAATAGTAAGGCTAGACTGACGCTAGGCTTATTGGCGGCCGAAAGCGGCGGCCGGAGTAGTGTGTAAGTCAGTGACCATGGAGACGCTCGCCGTCGTGCTGGAACAGCCGGAGCAACTCGTGTTGAGCCGCCTGGATCTGGTTTCCCCGCAGGACGGGGACGTGGTGGTGGACATCCACTGGAGCGGCATCAGCACGGGCACGGAGAGACTGCTCTGGACCGGTCGCATGCCGCCGTTCCCCGGCATGGGGTACCCCCTGGTTCCCGGCTACGAGTCGGTCGGTGTCATTCGCGAGGCGGGTGCTTCGTCGGGCCGCCGGGTCGGCGAATTCGTGTTCGTGCCCGGCGCGCGATGCTTCGGCGACGTGCGTGGCCTGTTCGGTGGCGCCGCCTCACGTGTCGTGCTGCCGGGTGAACGTGTCATACCCCTCGAGGAATCCCTGCAGCAGGACGCCGTCCTGCTGGCCCTGGCCGCCACGGCATACCACGCTATCGTCGGTGGCGATCCGCCCGAGCTGATCGTCGGACACGGCGTGCTGGGCAGACTGCTGGCTCGGCTCTCGGTGATGCTCGGCGACGGCCCGGTGACGGTATGGGAGAACGATCCGGCCCGGACGTCCGGCGCGCTCGGCTATCGGGTGATCGACTCGGCGACGGACGAGCGCCGGGACTACCGTGTCATCTGCGACGTCAGCGGCGACGCCTCCCTGCTCGACGAACTCGTCGCCCGGCTCGGGCCCGGTGGCGAGATCGTGCTCGCCGGTTTCTACCACGAGCCCGTGTCGTTCGCATTCCCGCCCGCGTTCATGCGCGAGGCCCGCCTGCGCATTGCCGCGGAATGGCGCCCGGACGACATGACCTCGATCGAGCCCGATCCGGTCCCGTCCGGCGAGCCGGCCAAGGAAACCCAGATCATCGCCATCTACGGCAAGGGCGGCATCGGGAAGAGCTTCACGCTCTCCAATCTGAGCTACATGATGGCGCAGCAGGGCAAGAAGGTCCTGCTCATCGGCTGCGATCCGAAGAGCGACACCACGTCCCTGCTGTTCGGCGGCCGCGCCTGCCCGACCATCATCGAGACCTCGTCGAAGAAGAAGCAGGCCGGCGAAGACGTCGCGATCGGCGACGTCTGCTTCAAGCGCGACGGCGTGTACGCGATGGAACTCGGCGGCCCGGAAGTGGGCCGCGGCTGCGGCGGCCGGGGCATCATCCACGGCTTCGAGCTGATGGAGAAGCTCGGCTTTCACGACTGGGACTTCGACTACGTCCTGCTGGACTTCCTCGGTGACGTCGTGTGCGGCGGATTCGGTCTGCCGATCGCCCGGGACATGTGCCAGAAAGTCATCGTGGTCGGTTCCAACGACCTGCAGTCGCTCTACGTCGCGAACAACGTCTGCTCGGCGGTCGAGTACTTCCGCAAACTGGGCGGCAACGTGGGTGTCGCGGGCATGGTCATCAACAAGGACGACGGGACCGGGGAGGCACACGCTTTCGCGGATGCCGTCGGCATCCCCGTACTGTCGGCGATCCCCGCCGACGAGGACATCCGGCGCAAGAGCGCCAATTACCAGATCGTGGGCATGCCCGGCGGTCGCTGGGGGCCGCTGTTCGAGGAACTCGCGACAAACGTGGCGGACTCGCCCCCGCAGCACCCGACGCCGCTGGACCAGGACGGTCTCCTGAATCTGTTCAAGGCGGAAGAGGTGGGCCGGGGTATCCAGCTGGAACCGGCGACCCAGGCCGACATGTGCGGCAAGAATCACGTAGAGAAGCCCTCGCTAGAGGTGATCTACGAACGGATCTGAGCGCGGCGGCTCGGCGAAAAGAATGACAGAGAAGAACGAGACAACGGATATCGACGTGCGGGCCACCCGGTCCGACGGTCACGGCTGCCACGCCGGGCGCGACAAGATGCGCGAGGCGGCCGCCGCGGCCGGCAATGCCGAGACGCTGGAACGCTATGCCGAGGACTATCCGGTCGGGCCGCACGACCAGCCGCAGAGCATGTGTCCGGCGTTCGGGTCCCTCAGGGTGGGACTGCGCATGCGGCGCACCGCGACGATCCTCTCCGGCTCGGCCTGCTGCGTCTACGGGCTCACCTTCACGTCCCATTTCTACGGCGCCCGCCGCACGGTCGGCTACGTGCCGTTCAACTCGGAGACGCTGGTCACGGGCAAGCTCTACGAGGATATCAGGGAGGCCGTCGAGCAGATGGCCGATCCCGAGCACTACGATGCCGTCGTGGTCACCAATCTGTGCGTGCCGACGGCCTCGGGCGTGCCGCTCCGGTTGCTGCCGAAGGAGATCAACGGCGTGCGCATCATCGGCATCGACGTGCCGGGTTTCGGGGTACCGACCCATGCCGAGGCCAAGGACGTCCTCGCCGGCGCCATGCTCGAGTATGCCCGCAGGGAGGCCGAACACGGACCAGTGGCCGCGCCCCGGGACGGTGTCGCCGAAAAGCCGACGGTGACCCTGGTCGGCGAGATGTTCCCCGCGGACCCGGTGGGGATCGGCATGATGCTCGAGCCGATGGGGCTCGCCGCGGGACCGGTCGTTCCGACACGGGAATGGCGGGAACTCTATGCGGCGCTCGACTGTGCGGTGGCGGCTGCAATTCATCCTTTCTACACGGCCTCGTTCCGGCAATTCGAGGCGGCGGGTCGGCCCGTCGTGGGCTCTGCGCCGGTCGGTTACGATGGCACCGCGGCATGGCTCGATGCGATCGGCGAGGCCTGCGGCATCGCGCCGGACCGGGTGTCCGCGGCCAAGAATGCCGTGCTGCCCGCTATCCGGGGTGCACTCGCCGAGGCGCCCATCGACGGACGCATCACCCTTTCGGGTTACGAAGGATCGGAACTGCTGGTCGCCCGCTTGCTGGTCGAGAGCGGCGCGGACGTCCGCTATGTCGGCAGCGCGTGTCCGCGGACGAAATGGTCCGATGAAGACCGCCAGTGGCTGGAGGCGAAAGGCGTCACGGTCCGGTTCCGCGCGTCGCTGGAGGACGACCTCGCAGCGATGAGCGAATTCGAACCGGATCTGGCAATCGGCACGACACCGGTCGTGCAGAAGGCCAAGGAGCAGGCGATCCCGGCGCTGTATTTCACCAACCTGATCTCTGCCCGCCCCCTGATGGGCCCGGCGGGCGCGGGCTCGCTGGCCCAGGTGATCAACGCGGCCCTGGCCAACAGGACGCGTTTCGACGAGATGCGCGACTTCTTCGAGGGCGTCGGATCCGAGCACGCTGCGGGCGTGTGGGAGGACGTGCCGGTCGATCGTCCGGAGTTCCGTGAACGTTACCGACGACAGATCGAGAAACTGGCGAAGCGATCGACGGCGGAGGCCGTGAGCTGATGCTGGTTCTCGATATGGATCGGGCAGGCGGCTACTGGGGGTCGGTGTATGTCTTCACGGCCATCAAGGGCCTGCAGGTCATCATCGACGGCCCGGTCGGTTGCGAGAATCTCCCCGTCACCAGCGTCCTGCACTACACGGACGGCCTTCCGCCCCACGAACTGCCGATCGTCGTCACCGGTCTCGGCGAAGACGAACTCGGTCAGCACGGCACCGAGGAGGCCATGAAACGGGCGCACGCCACACTCGACCCGGACCTGCCCGCGGTGGTCGTGACGGGTTCCATCGCGGAGATGATCGGCGGCGGCGTGACCCCCGAGGGAACGAATATCAAGCGGTTCCTGCCCCGCACCATCGACGAGGACCAGTGGCAGAGTGCCAATCGCGCCTTGCAGTGGCTGTGGACCGAGTACGGGACGAAACGGATACGCAAGCCGAAGCGGCGCAAAGAAGGCGAGAAGCCTCTCGTCAACATCATCGGGCCGATCTACGGTTACTTCAACACGGTGTCGGACCTCGCCGAGATACGGCGCCTGGTGGAAGGCATCGGCGCCGAGGTGAATCTGGTGTTCCCCCTCGGCAGCCATCTCGCCGACGTGCAGAAGCTTCCGGATGCCGAAGTGAACATCTGCATGTATCGCGAGTTCGGTCGGATGCTGTGCGAGACCCTGGAACGGCCCTACCTGCAGGCGCCGATCGGTGTGCACTCGACGACCAAGTTCCTGCGCAAACTGGGCGAGCTGCTGGACCTGGACCCCGAGCCGTTCATAGAGCGCGAGAAGCACACGACCATCAAACCCGTCTGGGATCTGTGGCGCTCGGTCACCCAGGATTTCTTCGGCACGGCGAGTTTCGCCGTGGTGGCCAACGAGACCTATGCCCGCGGCCTCACGAATTATCTCGAGAACGAACTCGGGTTGCCGTGCACGTTCTCGTTCTGCCGCAGCGCCGGGAAGAAGCCGGACAACGCGGCGGTGCGCGAAGCGGTGCGGGAGAAGACCCCACTGATCCTTTTCGGCAGCTACAACGAGCGCATGTATCTCGCCGAGAACGGCTCGCGTGCCATGTACATACCGGCGTCCTTCCCGGGCACGGCGATAAGGCGTCATACGGGCACGCCCTTCATGGGCTATGCCGGTGCGACCTACCTGGTGCAGGAAGTCTGCAATGCGCTCTTCGACGCGCTGTTCCACATCCTGCCGCTGGCGACGGATATGGACAAGGTGGAGGCGACGCCGACGCGACTGCACGAGGAACTGCCGTGGGAGGACGCGGCGAAGGCGGGACTGGATCGACTCGTCGAGCAGTTGCCGGTGCTGATCCGCATCTCGGCAGCGAAGCGATTGCGAGATGCCGCGGAACAGCAGGCGCGCAATCTCGGCGACGAGAAGGTGACGGACCAACACGTGGCCTGGGCCCAGGCCGCGTTGAAGGAAGGGAGGGCAGCATGAGCGTCGTTTTCTGCACGCACGCCTGGCAGCTGCACCTGGACGGGAGGGCTGTGTGATGTTGCACGGAGCGCTCCATGAAGAGGAGAGAGCAGTGATGATAGGAACGCACAAGACGATGGGCGCAAGATCGAGCCTGTCTGCACGTGGCGCTAAACAGTACCACCTCATTTTTGCGGTGGGATTCACGATTTTTCTGATGATCGCGATCGTGGGGCGGCTGCTGCCGCGCCGCTGGCGCGAGTCGCCCCCGGGCGCACGTGCCGATCTGTCGATCTTCGAGGAAGCCCGGGCCATGGCGAACACTTACGTGCCGTTCGCCTTCATGGCCTGAGCCGAGAGTTTTCGTCCCTACGGGGACGGGAAGCGGCCGTGGTCCTGGTCATGGCCATCCCCGCCGCGCGGGATGTGCGCGGTAACCGGCCGCAAGGCCGATCTGGAGGTGAGATATATGTCTGAGTCTTTCACCGGGCTGACAGATGAACAAGCACAAGCTTTCCACAAGCTGTTCGTCGTTAGCTTTATCGTGTTCACGGCGATCGCCATCGTTGCGCACTTCCTAGTGTGGCAGTGGCGGCCGTGGCTCCCGCCGGAAGGCGGCTATGCGTCCCTCATCGACGGTGCGCGGATGGCTGCTGAACCGTTCATCCAGTACCTGGCATAAGGAGGAAAGAATATGTGGCGTTTATGGCAACTATTCGATCCGCGAAGGACGCTCGTCGCCTTGTTCACGTTCCTGTTCGTGCTGGCATTGTTGATTCATTTCATCCTGCTCAGCACCGATCGGTTCAATTGGATGGAAGGCCCGAGCGCAAGCGCTACGGACATGCCGTCGGTGACATTACCGCACGAGCAGCCCGCAAGGGTCGCCAGACTGACGTAACCGCGTCGCCTGCCGAGGGTGGTGGGCGGGCCGGGCCCTGCCCGGATCTGTCCACCATCGTCGGCGGGATCATCGGCGCCGCGTGAAAACGCGGCCCTGACGGAGAATAAAGCGATGGCGATGCTCAGCTTTGAAAGAAAATATCGCGTCCGCGGCGGTACGTTGCTTGGAGGTGATCTGTTCGATTTCTGGGTCGGTCCGTTCTGGGTCGGCTTCTTCGGAATCACCACCATCTTCTTCGCCGTCCTCGGGACGCTCCTGATCATCTATGGCGCGGCGATAGGGCCGACCTGGAATATCTGGCAGATCAATATCGCACCGCCGGATCTGAGCTACGGTCTCGCCCTCGCACCACTGAAGGAAGGGGGGCTCTGGCAGCTCATCACCTTCTGCGCGCTCGGCGCATTCGTCTCCTGGGCGCTGCGCCAGGCGGAGATATCGCGCAAACTCGGCATGGGGTATCACATCCCCATCGCCTACGGCGTGGCGATCTTCGCCTACTTCACGCTCGTCGTGATCCGCCCGGTACTGCTAGGCGCGTGGGGGCACGGTTTCCCCTACGGGATCCTCAGTCACCTCGACTGGGTATCCAACGTCGGCTATCAGTACCTGCATTTCCACTACAACCCTGCCCACATGATCGCGGTGAGTTTCTTCTTCACCACGACACTGGCGCTGTCGTTGCACGGTTCGCTGATTCTGTCGGCGGCCAACCCGAAGAAGGGTGAGGTAGTGAAAGGCGGTGAACACGAGAACACCTACTTCCGTGACGCAATCGGCTATTCCATCGGTGCGCTCGGCATCCACCGCCTCGGCCTGTTTCTGGCCCTGTCCGCGGGTTTCTGGAGCGCCGTCTGCATCGTGATCAGCGGCCCGTTCTGGACGCGCGGCTGGCCCGAGTGGTGGAACTGGTGGCTCGATCTGCCGATCTGGCGCTAGGAAAGGGGAAAAGCAATGGCGCAATACCAGAACATATTTACCCAGGTGCAGGTGAACCTGCCGCCCGAGCCAGGGGTGGCGCTGCCGCCCGGCAGCTGGCCCAGGCTGGGTACACCGAGGCTGCAGTACTGGTTCGGCAAGATCGGTGACGCCCAGGTCGGCCCGGTCTACCTGGGCTGGCTCGGCCTTTCGTCCCTGATCTGCGGCTTCATCGCGATCGAGATCATCGGCCTGAACATGTGGGCTTCGGTGAACTGGGATCCGGTGCAATTCGTGAGGCAGCTGCCGTGGCTCGCACTCGAGCCGCCGTCACCGGAGTACGGGCTCAGTCTGCCGCCACTCGCCGAAGGCGGATGGTGGTTGATGGCCGGCTTCTTCCTCACTGCCTCCATCGGACTGTGGTGGCTGAAAATGTACCGGCGGGCAAGAGCGCTCGGCATGGGTACTCACGTGGCCTGGGCATTCGCGGCAGCCATCTGGCTGTATCTCGTGCTCGGTTTCATCCGCCCGCTGCTGATGGGCAGCTGGGCCGAGGCGGTGCCTTTCGGCATATTCCCGCATCTCGACTGGACGGCAGCCTTCTCGATCCGCTACGGCAATCTGTTCTACAACCCGTTCCACATGCTCTCCATCGCCTTCCTCTACGGCGCGACGCTGCTCTTCGCGATGCACGGCGCGACGGTACTGGCGACGGGTCGCTATGGCGGTGACCGGGAAGTGGAGCAGATCGTGGACCGGGGCACGGCTTCCGAGCGCATGCAGATATTCTGGCGCTGGACGATGGGCTTCAACGCGAATATCGAGTCGATCCATCGCTGGGCGTGGTGGTTCGCAGTCCTGTGTCCGCTCACCGGCGGTATCGGCATACTCCTCACCGGCACCGTGGTCGACAACTGGTACCTGTGGGGCGTGAAGCATGGCATCGCGCCGGCGTACCCGCTGGTGTTCCCCGAGGTGGTACCGGATCCGGGCATGCTGCCGGGAGGTTCGCAATGAAACACTCGATAGCGAGATTCACCGGCTGCCTGGTCGCTGCCGCGGCATTGCTCCTGACGGCGGGCTGCGAATGGCCGCCACAGGAAACCGAACAGATCGGCTACCGCGGCACCGCGATGGAGCTGGTGAAGAGCCCCGAAGCCATCGCCGCGAAGAGTGGCCTGCACAGCGTCCCGGCGCCGCAGCCACCGGCCACGACCGACGGGCCACGGGCCGGGGACGTCTACGAGAATCTGCAGGTGCTCGGTGACCTGTCGGTAGGCGAACATACCCGGTTGATGCTTGCCATCACGCAGTGGGTCGCACCGGCCGAACAGAGCTGCAACTACTGTCACGTGGGTGAGAATTTCGCCAGCGATGAGCTCTATACCAAGCGGGTTTCCCGGCGCATGTTGCAGATGAACATGGATATCAATCGCAACTGGCAGGATCACGTGAAGGACACCGGCGTCACCTGCTACACCTGTCACCGGGGACAAGCGGTGCCCGGGGCGATCTGGTTCGAGCAGCCGCCGAGACGATCGGCCAATGGATTCACCGCCGATAACGGGTACCAGAACATCGGTGGAATGGCGATCGTGGCCTACTCGTCACTGCCGGGTGATCCGTTCGCCCAGTTCCTGGACAACTACCGTCAGGTGCGGGTGATCGGCGACACTGCCCTGCCACAGAACGGGGGTGCGAGCATCCAGGCGACGGAGCACACCTATGGTCTGATGATGCACATGTCATCCTCTCTGGGCGTCAACTGCACCTTCTGTCACAACTCGAGGGCATTCGCGCAGTGGGATCAAAGCACGCCACAGCGTCTGACATCGTGGCACGGCGTGAATCTCGTCCGGAACCTGAACGACGAGTACCTGAAACCACTGAAGCCGGAATATCCTGACTATCGGCTCGGCCCGACGGGCGACGCCCCGAAGGCCAACTGCGCGACCTGTCATCGCGGTGCCAACAAGCCGCTGAACGGCGAGAGCATGTTGCCGGACTATCCGAATCTGGCTCCCTGACCGCGGGATTCGCGAGGGCTATCGGTTATCGGAAATCGGCAGGCGGTCAGCCAGAAGACCGCTCCGAGGGAAAGGCGCCGCAACCGCGGCGCTTTTTCTTTGGCGGGTGTCAGACCTCTTCCTCCTCCTCGACGTGTTGCCGTACCCGTCGGATCATGAGCCAGACGAAAGCGGCCACCGGTATCACGGAGAGTGCGGACAGCAGACGACCGCTCGGGACCACGCCCATCTGCTCGAGCAGGCCATAAGGGCGGTCCAGCAGGCCGACGACGTAGTAGGTGATCGCGGCGACGGAGAGCCCCTCGACGGTGGTCTGCAGCCTCAGCTGCATCCGACTGCGCCGGTCCATCGACGACAGCAGCGTGCGGTTCTGCTCCTCGAGGTGGAGATTCACCCGTGCGCGGAGAAGAGAAGTGGCAGAGCTCAGGCGGCCCGAGAGTTGCTGAATCTCGGTCTGGATGGCGGTGACGGTGCGCATGGCGGGGCCGAGCCGCCGGCCGAGGAAGGTGGAGAGCATCGGAACCTGGCCGAACGGCTCCTCCTGCAGGCTCTCCAGCCGCTCGTTCACCAGCTGGTAGTAGGCGCGGGTGGCGCCGAAGCGGAAGCTGGAACGGGACTGCAGTTCCTCGAGACTGGCTGCCAGGTCCGTGATCTCGATCAGGATCTCCCGCTCGGCCTCCATGGTATCGGCGTGCCGCAGCTGTTCCAGCAGCGCCGAGAGTCCCTCGTTGATGCGCGCCAGCTCGGCCGCCATACCCCGCGCCAGCGGAAAGCCGAGTAACGCCAGGATCCGGTAAGTCTCGAGTTCCACCAGCAGCTGCAGCAGCTGGCCGGTCTCCGCGGCCGTCAGATCACCGACGAAGACGACGTAGCGGGCGTCGTCATCGCCGTGCAGCCGGAAGCTGGTCCATACCGTTCCCCGTCCGCCCAGCACTCGCGCGCCTGTCACCGGATAGTTACCGAGATGCTCGCGCACCTTCGCCGCGTCGAAGTCGCGGTAATCGTCGGGTATCAGCTTTATGCTGTTATGGACCACCAGTCGACCGGGCAGCGCCGAGAGCCATGCCGACGGTATCGTCCGCTTGCGCTGGAGCATGCCCTCCGGCGACTCGCTCTGCCAGATGAAGAGGTAAGAGCAGAATTCCCGGTGGCGCTCGAGTCGGACGTCGTAGCCGTCTCCCCTGAGGAGCAGGGTGTTGGCTTTTCGGGCGTCTTCCGGGGGGCTCTCGCCGATCAGCCCGTAGAAGTGGCTGATGACCGTCTCCGGATCGACGTCGGCGGTCAGCGTTACGAGGTGACGTACGGTGGTCGGCGGCGTGATCTTCGGGAACGGGCGAGCGTGGATCTCCTCGTAGAGCCGCCTCGCGGCTGCATCCAGTTCGAGGTCGGGGTGCTTTTCTTCCATCGACGGATCTCGCAGGCTGTTTCGGCGCATCCTAGCATCGCCGTATGCCGGTCACGGTAAAATACATTATTACCGTTCCATTACAGGGCGGCCGCCCGGGGGAAAGTCTGCATGTTCGATACCGCGGAACTGGGCCAGAGTGTGCCGAAAGCGGAATTCAAGGAGCGCGAGCGAGCGCTGCGCGGCGAACTGCTGGAGTTGCAGTACCGCACGCTCGAGTTCGCCCGCTTCCCTCTGCTCGTCGATTTTGCCGGCGTGGACGGCGCGGGCAAGTCGACGACGGTAAATATCCTGAACAAGTGGCTGGACCCGCGATGGGTGCGGACCATCGGCTACCGGGAACCCAGTGCGGAGGCTCGCGCCCGGCCCCGCTTCTGGCGCTACTGGCGAGACCTCCCGCCGAAAGGACGCACCGGGCTCTTCCTGAGCGGCCGGTATTCCCGTCCGTTGCTGAAGCGTGTCTACGGCGAGATCGATGAAGCGGCATTCGACGACCGGCTCGGCGAGATCATCCGTTTCGAGACCGCGCTGGCCGACGACGGTGTGCTGTTGCTTAAGTTCTGGATGCATCTCAGCCGCGACCGGCAGACGGAACGGCTGGAGGCGCTCGCCGCGGACCCGGCGCGCTCCTACATGGTGAGCGAACAGGACTGGAAGAATCACGACAACTACGAGAGTTTCGTGGCGGTCGCCGAGCGGATAATCACGCGCACCAATCGCGCCTCCGCGCCCTGGTACATCGTGGAGGGCGTGGACGAGAACTTTCGTCATTTGCGGGTCGGCGAGGTCCTGGCCACCGAACTGCGCCGTCACCTGGAGCAGCAGGAACGCCTCGCCGCGGCTGAACGCGACCACGAGGCGCACCGCGAGGCGGCGGCGGACGGCGGCCCGGAGTCGGCCCGGCGCGTGACGGTGCTGGACCGGCTCGACCTCTCGCTGAGCGTCCCGCGTAAGACCTACAAGAAGAGGCTGAAGAAGCGCCAATTACGACTGGGCGAACTCGCCCGACAAGCAACGGCGGAGGGCCTGTCGACGGTGCTCGTCTTCGAGGGGCCGGACGCGGCGGGCAAGGGCGGTGCGATCCGGCGCACGGTGTGGGGGCTCGACGCGCGGACCTGCCGGGTGCATCAGTTCGCGGCACCGACCGAGGAGGAGCGCGCGCATCATTACCTGTGGCGCTTCTGGCGTCGGCTGCCCCGCGCCGGCCACGTGGCCATCTTCGACCGCAGCTGGTATGGCCGGGTGCTGGTCGAGCGAACCGAAGGGTTCGCGACGGAGGACGAGTGGCGCCGCGCCTACAACGAGATCAACGATTTCGAGTGGCAGATGACCGATCGGGGCATGCTGCTCATGAAGTTCTGGCTCCACGTCAGCAAGGAGGAGCAGCTAAAGCGCTTTCGGGAACGCGCCGAGTCCGCCTACAAGCACTGGAAACTGACGGACGAGGACTGGCGGAACCGGGAGCGCTGGGACGATTACGAGATGGCCGCGCACGACATGATCCAGTACACGAGCACCCAGACGGCACCCTGGATCCTCGTGGAGGCCGAGGACAAGCACTATGCGCGGCTGAAGGTGATCGAGTCCGTATGCGATCACCTGGAGGAGAAGCTGGGCTAGGCCTCCGTCCCGTTGCCGGCGCCCGCAGCGGCGACATCCGTATACAAGTGGCATCGCACGTAGTGCGGCCGCGCCGCACTGCCGGCGTTGACGCGTGGCGGCACGACCTCGCGGCACTGGGGCATGGCTTCCGGACAGCGGGGATGGAAGGGGCATCCCGCCGGTGGGTGCATGGGGGAGGGCACGTCGCCGCCGAGCACGATACGTCTGGACTTGCGCTTCACGTCAGGCACCGGGATGGCAGACATCAGAGCCCGGGTGTAGGGATGTTTGGGATCCCGGTACAGATCCTCGCTGGCCGCGAATTCCACCAGCTTCCCCAGATACATCACGCCGACGTCGTCACTGACGTGCTGGATGACGGCGAGATCGTGGGAGATGAACAGGAAGGAAACACCGTGTTCGCGCTGCAGCCGGGCGATGACATTCAGTACCTGGGACTGCACCGAGACGTCGAGGGCCGAGACCGGCTCGTCGGCGACGATGAAACTCGGGTTCAGGGCCAGCGCCCGGGCGATGCCGATGCGCTGCCGCTGACCGCCGGAGAATTCGTGCGGGTAACGGGAGAGCACCTGCTTGCGCAGACCGACGATATCGAGCAGTTCCTCCACGCGACGCCGGCGTTCCGCCGGGGTGCCGATGCCGTGTACGTCGAGAGGCTCCTGAATGGTCTGACCGATCAGACGCCGCGGACTGAGTGAAGCGTAGGGATCCTGGTAGATGATCTGCATCTCGCGACGCTTCGCCTTCATCTGCTGTATCGACAGACCCCGGATGCTTTCGCCGTTCAGGCGTATGTCGCCGCCCGTCGGTTCGGTCAGCCGCAGCACCGTCCGGCCGAGCGTCGATTTGCCGCAGCCGGACTCGCCGACCAGCCCCAGGGTTCGTTCCCGCTCGAGCTCGAAGTTCACGCCGTCCACCGCGCGGACCCAGGCCTGGACGCGGCGGAACAGGCCGCCGCGGACCGGGAAGTGCTTCTTGAGATCGACGACTTTCAGGAGTGGTGTCGACACGGGGTGCCTCAGCTCAGCGGATGGAAACAGGCGACGGCGGACGCAGAGCCGGGTCCGCCGTCCAGCCTCGGACGCGCGGACCGGCAACCGTCCGTGACGCGGGAACAACGGTCCGCGAACCGGCAGCCCGGCGGCAGGTGCAGGAGGTCCGGCACCATGCCCGGGATGACGGGCAGTTCCTCGAGCTCGTCCTCCCGTAGCCGCGGGATGGAATCGAGGAGGCCCCGTGAATACGGATGCCGCGGCGCTTCGAAGAGGGACTCGATCTCGGCCCGCTCGATGACCTCGCCGCAGTACATCACGAGCGCGCGGTGACAGGTCTCGGCCACGACCCCGAGATCGTGGGTGATCAGGACGACCGCCATATGGAATTCCGCCTGGAGTTCCACGATCTGCTCCAGGACCTGCGCCTGGGTAGTCACGTCCAGTGCCGTCGTGGGCTCGTCGGCGATCAGTACCTTCGGGTCGCAGGAGAGTGCCATCGCGATCATGGCCCGCTGGCGCATCCCGCCGGACATCTGGTGGGGGTACTCGTCGATCCGTTTCCCGGGTGCCGGTAGACCCACCCGTGAGAGCATCTCCACCGCGACGCTGCGCGCCTGTCGGCGCGTGTACTGTTTGTGCCGGCGCAGTACGTCCACCATCTGGCTGCCGATCGTCAGCACCGGATTCAGCGCGGTCATCGGTTCCTGAAAGATCATGGAAATCTCGTGACCGCGCAGGTCGCGTAACTGCTCCTCGGGGAGTTCGGTCAGGTTGCGGCCGCCCAGCAGGATGTCTCCGGACACGATGCGGCCGGGGGGCGAGGGGATCAGGCCGAGGATCGATAGTCCGGTGACGGTCTTGCCGCAGCCGGATTCCCCCACGATGCCGAGCGTCTCGTTCGGATAGACGTCGAAACTCACGTCATCCACGGCGCGCACGGGTCCGTATCGGGTCGCGAATTCCACGACCAGGTTGCGCACGCTCAGGACCGGTTCGCCCCTGCTCACGATTCCGCCACCTTCTTCGGGTCCAGTGCGTCCTGCAGGGCGTCGGAAAACATGTTGAATGCCATCACCAGGCCGAACAGGAACACCGACGCCCAGAGGAAATTATTGAAGTAGCCGGCCAGCACCTCGAGAGTCGATTCGGAGATCATGAGCCCCCAGCTCACGCCGTCCTGGACGCCGAGGCCGAGGAAGGACAGGATCACCTCCGACTTGATGGCCGCCACGAACACGATGGTGGCCTGAACGAGCAGGATGTGAAACGTATTCGGGATGATGTGGCGGAAGATGATCGTCATCTGCGGTACGCCGATGGCGCGGGATGCTTCCACGAACTCGAAATTGCGCAGCTTTATGACTTCACCCCGGACCAGCCGGCCGGTCGTGGTCCAGAATACGGACACCATCGCGACGTGCATGGACCAGGGGTTTCCTTCCAGGGCGAAGGCCACGGCGGCGACGAAGAGATAGAAGGGGATGGAATCGAGCACGCCTTTCATCCAGAGGATGATCTCGTCGATCCAGCTGCCGCTGAAGAAGCCGGCCAGCGCGCCGAGCAGGGCGCCGATCACCGTGGATAGCACGGCCACGATCAGTCCGATCTCGAAAGCCGTCTTCGTGCTGTAGACCGCGCGCTGGAAGATATCCTGGCCGATGATGTTGGTGCCGAACCAGTACTCGGCACTCATCGGCGCCCATTTCGGTCCCTCGACGTCACTCCATTGCATGCCCCAGATGCCGAGCCAGACCCCGAGGGCCATCAGGAAATAGCCGAGTACCACCGCGAGACCGATCATCCCCGCCCGGTCGCGGCGGAACTTGTAGATCGCCTTGCTCCAGATGGACTCGCTGCGCTCGGGATGGGCCGACGGGTTCGGATCCACACCGCCCCGCAGCTGGTCCGACGTCTCCGGTATGGCACTCATTTCAGCGACACCCGGGGATCGACGGCACGGTACATGATGTCCGTCACCAGCAGGGTGATCACGAACAGAACGGCGGTGAGACCGACCACCGCTTTCAGAACGGGCTGGTCGCCGGTGGTGATGGCGTCGAAGGTCACCTTGCCGACGCCCGGGATGCCGAAATAGCTCTCGATCAGAAGGCTCCCGCTCACTACCACCAGCGGGATGGAGAACATGATGCGGGTGATGATCGGTATGGCCGAGTTCTTCAGGATGTGCTTGTAGAGCAGCTTGCCCGGCGGGATGCCGAAGGCGCGCGCGGTGCGCACGTG
>JARRPZ010000055.1:0-15405 GCA_037382365.1 Gammaproteobacteria bacterium | reverse complement strand
GACGTGGATCGGGTGGGCGGCAAGAATGCATCCCTCGGCGAGATGATCGGCAAGCTGGCGGCGCTCGGTGTCACGGTACCGGGCGGATTCGCGACCACGGCGCAGGCCTATCGGGATTTTCTGGCCCACGAGGGGCTCGGGGAGCGAATCAACGAACGCCTGGGCACGCTGGATGTCGACGACATCAAGGACCTCACGGCGGCCGGCCGCGAGATCCGTTCCTGGATCATGGAGACCCCTCTGCCCCCGCGGCTGCGTGACGACATCGCGGCGGCCTGGAAACACATGACCGAGGGGAAGGACATTGCCGTCGCCGTTCGATCCTCCGCGACGGCCGAGGATCTCCCGGATGCCTCGTTCGCCGGTCAGCAGGAGACATTCCTGAACGTGAAGGGTCTCGAGCGGCTCATCGAGGCTATCCACAAGGTATTCGCCTCTCTGTTCAACGACCGTGCCATCGCCTACCGCGTGCACCACGGTTTCGACCACTCGGTCGTCGCGCTCTCGGCGGGCATTCAGCACATGGTGCGCAGCGACATCGGCACCTCCGGGGTCATGTTCACGCTGGACACGGAGTCCGGCTTCCGCGGTGCCGTGTTCATCACCGCCTCCTACGGACTCGGCGAGACCGTCGTCCAGGGAGCCGTGAATCCGGACGAGTTCTACGTCTACAAGAAGGCGCTCGCAGACGGCCATGAGCCCATCCTCCGCAAGAACCTCGGCGGCAAGGCCATCAAGATGGTGTACAGCGATAATCCGACGCCGGGGCATACCGTCGAGACGGTCGACGTGGATCCGGCGGATTCCGCTCGTTTCTGTCTCGCCGACGAGGACATCATCGAACTCGCCCGGCAGGCAGTAACCATCGAGGAACACTACGGCCGCCCGATGGACATCGAGTGGGGCAAGGATGGCGAGGACGGGCGGATCTACATCCTCCAGGCACGGCCGGAGACCGTGCAGAGCCGGACCGGACGGACGCTGCAGCGCTTCTCCCTCAAGTCGCGCTCGACCATCCTGAGCCGCGGCCGGAGCATCGGACAGAAGATCGGCATCGGTCCGGCCAAGGTGATCGACAGCATCGAGGAGATGACCCGCGTCCAGAACGGCGACGTCCTGGTTGCAGACATGACCGATCCGGACTGGGAACCGGTGATGAAGCGCGCGGCCGCCATCGTCACCAACCGGGGCGGGCGCACGTGCCATGCGGCCATCATCGCCAGGGAACTCGGCATCCCGGCCGTGGTCGGTTGCGGCGACGCGACCGAGCAGATCGCGGACGGCCGCGACGTCACGGTGTCCTGCGCCGAGGGCGACGAGGGCTACGTGTACGACGGCAAGCTCGAGTACGAGAAGAAGAAGATCGAGCTGGACTCCCTGCCGGATATCCCGGTGAAGATCATGATGAACGTGGGGAATCCGGATCGGGCATTCGATTTCGCGGGGATCCCCAACCATGGCGTCGGCCTCGCGCGGCTCGAGTTCATCATCAACCGCATGATCGGAGTGCACCCGAAAGCGCTGCTCGAGTTCGACCGTCTCGACGCCGACACGCGCGAGGCCGCCGAGGAGCAGATGGCCGGTTACGGCGATCCGGTGGAGTTCTTCGTGGAGAAGCTGTCGGAAGGCATCGCCACGATCGCGGCCGCTTTCGATCCGCGTCCCGTGATCGTGCGGCTGTCGGACTTCAAGACCAACGAATACGCCAATCTGATCGGCGGCGAAGCGTACGAGCCCCACGAAGAGAATCCGATGCTCGGCTTCCGCGGCGCCGCCCGCTACGTGGACCCCGACTACCAGCCCTGTTTCGAACTCGAGTGCCGGGCGCTGAAGCGTGTCCGGGAGCAGATGGGTCTGACGAACGTGCAGATCATGGTGCCATTCGTGCGCACCGTGGAACAGGGACGACAGGTCGTGGAACTCCTCGCCGACAACGGGCTGGCCAGGGGCGAGAACGGCCTGAAGGTCATCATGATGTCGGAGCTGCCGACGAACGCCCTCCTCGCCGATCAGTACCTCGAGCATTTCGACGGCATGTCCATCGGGTCGAACGACATGACCCAGCTCACGCTCGGGCTGGACCGGGATTCCGCTCTGGTCGCCGACGTATTCGACGAACGGGACGAGGCAGTCAAGGCGCTCCTGGCCATGACCATCGAAGCCTGTCGCCGGAACGGCAAATACGTCGGAATCTGCGGGCAGGGGCCTTCGGATCACCCGGACCTGGCGAACTGGCTCCTGCAGCAGGGCATCGAGAGCATGTCGCTCAATCCGGATACGGTCGTCGAGACCTGGCTGTTCCTCGCCGGCGAGAAAATCTGACGCCGGAGCGTGCGCTCCTCAGAAGCTGTCGCTCCAGCGCGAGCGCTTGCGCCAGCGTATACGCGGCAGGATGATCCCGAGCAGCACCCCGGCCAGCAGCACTGCGGCGCCGGCGATGAACCAGTCCCGGTTCCGCCGGCTGGACAGTTCGCCGTTCTCCTGCTGCAGCGCCGCGATCTGCACCTCGGCAGTGGACAGCTGCTCGCGCAGTGCGTTGTTCTCCGAGTCGATGGCGAGCACGTTCGAGGCGGTCCGCTTGATCTCGGCCAGCTCCGCCTCCAGCTGCTTGTTCTCCGACTCGAGCGACCGGATGCGCGTCTGCGCTTCCTGATTCGCCTGACTGAGATCATCCACGCGAGCGCCCAGGCTGCCGCTCTCACCGCGCATCGTCTCCAGACGTTCACGCATGCTGGCAAGCTGATCCCTCGCCGCCGGATCGCCCATCAGGTAGCGCGTGAGCACCCACCCTTCCGTGCCGCCGCTGGTCCGCACCCTCGTCCAGCCGGCCTCCGCATCGACCTCGATAGTCTCCAGCCGGGTACCGCTGGGCAGCATGCGCACGATCTGATTCGAGGTACTGGGCCCCGTGCGCAGCGTGATTTCGAACTGATCCGTGACGTAGCGCGTCTGGGCCAGGGCGGATTGACCGATAGCCAGGACGAGCAATACGGCGACGAAATGAGGTGCCTTGTGAAGGATTGATTTCAAGTCAATGAAACTCAAGTCGAAACATGCGGACTATAAAACATGCCCGCAGCCGGTGCCAGCGGCAGATAAGCATCAACCGGACGGGCGCCGAACGCTCAGGCGACACGCTTCAGTCGCCACACGAGCAGCAGGTTGTTGGCCGGCATCGCGTATTCCGCGATACGGCAGAAACCGTTCCTGACCGCCGCCGACTCCACCGCCGAGAGGTCCCTGATCCCCATCGCCGGATCCCGTCCACGGAGCTGGTCGTCGAAGCGACGATTGCTCTCGCTCGTATGTGCGCCATCGCGCGAGAACGGCCCGTAGAGGACGAGCACGCCGCCGGACCGCAGAGCCGCGGCAGCGCCTTCCAACATCGCACACACGGCGCGCCAGTGCATGATATGCGCCGTGTTGGCCGAGTACACGGCGTCCCATGGGCCCGCCGGCCAGTCGTCACGCAGGACGTCGAGAACGATGGGTGGCAGCAGGGCGCCGCCGGGGCTGTCGAACAACCCGGCAGTGAGTATCGGGACATTCTCGGCCGTGTCGGTCGCCTGCCAGGTCACATCCGCCAGTTGTTCCGCGAAGTAGCAGGCATGCTGACCAGTCCCCGCTCCGATCTCCAGCACCCGCCAGCCGGGCTCGATCTGCCGGCGCAACACGCGGAGAATCGGCAGCCGGTTGCGTTCCGCTGCGGGCGAGTGCGGCGTCGGCATGCTCAGACCGACTGCATGGCGGCAATCGAGAACATGTGCTCGCGGTAATGGCGCAGCTCGGCGATCGAGTCGCGGATATCGTCCAGCGCCCGGTGGCTCGATTCCTTCTTGACCCCCTCCGCCACGGCCGGTGCCCACAGTGTCGCGAGGATCTTCAGCGTGCTCACGTCGAGGTTCCGGTAATGGAAGAAGGCCTCCAGCTCCGGCATGCAGCGCGCGAGGAAACGGCGATCCTGACAGATGCTGTTGCCGCACATCGGCGATGCCCCGGGCGGGAGGTGCTGTCGGAGGAAAGCGAGCGTCGCCTGTTCCGCCTGCGCCTCCGTCACCCGGCTCTCGGCAACCCGCGTCGTCAGCCCCGACGCACCGTGCTGGGTCCGGTTCCACTCGTCCATGCCGGCCATGACCTCCGCCGGCTGATGGATGGCGAGCACCGGCCCCTCTGCAATCTCCGTCAGATCGGCATCCGTGACGATGGTGGCGATTTCGATGATCCGGTCGTTCACCGTGTCGAGCCCCGTCATCTCGAGGTCGATCCAGATCAGATTGCCCTTCCCTGCGCTTTGCTCGTCCGCCATAGATCCGTCGTCCACTGACCGCTGTGAGGAGTGTAGCAAAGCCTCGTGCGCCGCCGACGGAGACTCGGCATACTTTCGCCATGACTCCGCCCGCCTCGACCGCGTCTCCCCCGGTAAGCCTGCATACGGTCATCGCGGCCCGGGGGCATCGCCTGGAACTCGAGACGCCGGACGGGCGCCGGGTCCCCGCGCGCACCAAGGGCAAACGACTGCGCGTGGTCTGCGGCGACCGGGTGGAGGCAGAACCACTGGCGGGCGAGGCGGACTGGCTGATCACGGCGATCGGCGAGCGCCGCAACGCGCTCGCGCGGATCGACAGCCGGGGGCGGGCGGAGACGCTCGCGGCTAACGTGGATCAGCTGGCGGTCACGATCGCCGTGCTGCCGGAGCCCGATTTCTTCATCGTGGATCGCTACCTCTGCGCCGCCGAGCTCATGGGCATCGACGCAGCCGTGCTGTACAACAAGATCGATCTGCGGGACGCCACCGAGCCCGAACCGGCGGCCCTCTCGGAGTACGAGGCACTGGGTTACCCGGTACTGAGGCTGTCGGCCGAATGCGGCATCGGGCTCGATGCACTGAAGCGGCGCCTCGCCGGCGGGATCAGCATGCTCGTCGGCCAGTCCGGCGTCGGCAAATCCTCACTCATCAATGCGATCGTGCCCGACGCGGATCGACGTATCGCCGAGGTTTCCCTGGCACGGCGCGAGGGGCGTCACACCACGGTCGCGGCGGAGATGCTGCTCCTGCCGGCGGGCGGCCGTCTGATCGATTCCCCGGGCGTGAGGGACTTCGCACCCCACATCCCCGACGACGCCGATGTGGACCAGGGCTTCCGGGAGATCCGGGAGGCGTCTGCCCGCTGCCGTTTCAACGACTGCCGGCACCGGTCCGAGCCGGACTGCGCCGTGCAAGCTGCCGTCGCTGCCGGCGCAATCAGCGAACGCCGCTATGCGAGCTACCGACGATTGCTCAACCTGACGCGGCAACTGAGACGGGATTACGAATGATCGTCAGCCCGGCGGCCAGCCGAGCCGCCGCCCGGCCAGCAGGTGCAGGTGGATGTGGAACACGCTCTGACCGGCGCCCTCGTTACAGTTCATCACCACCCGATAGCCGTCCTCGGCGTGGCCCTCTTCTGCCGCTACGGTCTTGGCCGCACCGAAGAGTTCGCCGACGATCCCGTGGTGGGCATCGTCGATGTCGTTGATCGTCGGGATGTGCTCTCTCGGGATGAACAGGACGTGGGTCGGCGCCTGGGGGTTGATGTCCCGGAAGCCGATCACGTGGTCCGATTCGTAGACGCGCTCGGCCGGGATATCACCGGCCGCGACCTTGCAGAAAAGACATTCCGGATCCCGGTTTTCCTCACCCATCGATTTTCCCTCCCGCTCTTTTTCAGCCCCCGATCATCCGCCTGCCGGCGAAGGCATGGGACAGTGTGCCACCGTCAACATACTCGAGTTCGCCACCGATCGGCACGCCGTGGGCGATGCGACTCGCACGGATACCCCGCCGCACGGCCAGCTCGGCCAGGTAGTGCGCCGTCGCGTCACCCTCGACCGTCGGATTCGTGGCGATGATCACTTCCTCGACGCCGCCCTCCTCCAGCAGCGACTCCAGCCGGGCCAGGCCGAGCTCCTCCGGGCCGATACCGTCCAGGGGCGAAAGGTGCCCGAGCAGTACGAAATAGCGGCCACGGAAACCGGTATGATCCTCGACTGCCATGACGTCCGCCGGCATCTCCACGACGCACAGCTGACCCGGATCTCTCGACTCGTCACGGCAGACGGGACAGAGCGCCTCCTCCGAGAACATCCGGCAGCGGGTGCACTTGCCGATGCCGGCGACGGCATCGCCAAGGGCCGCCGACAGCTGCCGTGCGCCGTCCGGATCGCGCTCCAGCAGATGAAAGGCCATGCGCTGGGCGGACTTCTGGCCGACCCCCGGCAAACAGCGCAGCGTTTCTATGAGACGGATGAGGAGCGGTGAATAGACCATGGATCAGCCGAAAGGCAGCTTCATGCCGCCGGGCAGTCCCAGGCCACCCGTCAGGCCGGCCATCTTCTCCTGGGTCGCCTCCTCCACTCTGCGTATCGCGTCGTTCATCGCCGCGGCCACCAGATCCTCCAGCATCTCCTTGTCGTCGCCGATCAGGTCCTCGTCGATGGCCACTCGCCGCACCTCGTGGCGGCAGTTCATGGTCACCTTCACCATCCCGGCGCCGGATTCTCCGGTCACCTCGACATTCGCCAGCTCTTCCTGAGCTTTCTGCATCTTCTCCTGCATCTGCTGGGCCTGCTTCATCAACTGGCCTAGTCCACCTTTCATGGGTCCTGCCTCCCGCTTTTCCGAATCATGAATCCTGTTTCTTCAAACGCACCGTGTCCCGCTGCAATTCCGCACCGAACATGTCCTGGAGGGTACGCACGTTGGGATCCTCCTCCAGTTTGCGCCGGGCCGCTTCGATCCGCTCCGCTTCCAGACGTCTTTCGCGCTGCATCGGCGTCTCCTCACCGTCACCGATGCGCACGTTCACGCGCAGAGGCTCGCCGAAATAAGACGACATCGCCTGCTCGAGCGTCTGTCGGCGCGGTTCCGTGAGCAGCGTATCGCTGCGTGCGTCGAGCTGCAGCTCGACCACCTCGCCCTCGCGCCCGGCGAGGGCACAATTGGCGGCCAGCAGGCGCACGGGCCCGGTGATCTCCATTTGACCGACGAGTCGGTGCCAGTCCGGTCTCTCCCAGAAATCCGCGTGTTGCGCTCCGTCCGACGACTCCGGCGCGGGCGTCGCCGATGCATGATCCGGTGCCGGTGCAGACTGTGGATCTCGTGGTGCCGGCGCGGACGATCGTGCCATGCGCTTTCCCGCCTGCCGTCCACCGGCGCTACTCGCCACTTTCGCCGCCGCAACGGAGCGTGCGCGCCGCTGATTGGGATCGCCGCCACCGTCAGTGGTCGGGTTCGCCGCCGGCCGGAACGCGAGCATACGCAACAGTGTCATCTCGAAACCGCTGCGCGGGTCCGGGGCCAGCGGCAGGTCCCGCCGGCCGGTGATGGCGATCTGGTAGTAGAGCTGCACGTCGCCGGCATCGAGTCGTTCCGCGTATTCGGCCACCATGCGCTCGTCCCATCCCTCGAGGTCCGTGCCACCCACCACCTGATAGACGGCGATCCGCTGCAGCGCGGCCGCGATCTCGTCGAGGAGACGCGCGTAGTCCGGGAACTGTTCGTCGATCTCGGCTACGGCCGACAACAGTCCGGCGCCGTCCCCCTCCGCCAGGGCATCCAGCAGGCCCGTCACGTAGTCGCGATCCACCGTGCCCAGCATGGCCCGCGTCTCGTCCTCACGCACGGTGCCGCCGCCGTAGGCGATCGCCTGGTCGAGCAGGCTGAGCGAGTCGCGCACGCTGCCCTCGGCCGCCCTCGCGATCAGTGCGAGTGCCTCCGGTTCGGCCTCGACCTGCTCGGCCTCGCAGATATGGCGCAGGCGCTCGCCGATCATGGCCGGCGTGAGTCGCTTGAGATTGAATTGGAGGCAACGCGAGAGCACGGTCACCGGCAGCTTCTGGGGATCCGTGGTCGCCAGCAGGAACTTCACGTGCGGGGGCGGCTCCTCCAGCGTCTTCAGCAACGCGTTGAAGGAGTGCATTGAGAGCATATGCACCTCATCGATGAGGTAGACCTTGTACCGGCCGCGGGCGGGCGCGTACTGCACGTTGTCCAGCAGGTCGCGCGTGTCGTCCACTTTGGTGCGCGAAGCCGCGTCCACCTCGATCAGGTCCACGAAGCGACCCTCGTCGATCTCCACGCAGGCACTGCACTCGCCGCAGGGATCGGGACCGACCCCCTGCTCGCAATTCAGCGCCTTGGCCAGGATCCGGGCGATGGTGGTCTTGCCGACTCCGCGCGTGCCGGCGAACAGATAGGCATGGTGCAGCCGTCCGCTCCCGAGCGCATTGGTCAGGGCCTGCAGCACATGCTGCTGACCGACCATGTCACCGAAAATGCGGGGACGCCATTTGCGCGCGAGGACGAGGTAGCTCATAAAAAAACCGGCCGGATCGACGTCCGGCAGCTCCGGACCGAGTGTAACGGCTCGCCGGAGCGAGGCAAGCAGGAAGAGGTCCGCGCCAGCTCGTCCCCGGCACCCGGTGTCACCGCTGCCGCTGCTCCCTTCCGGGCCTGACGGGGTTCACGGCTGACCGTCGCGGGGCAACCGACGCGGACCAACGGTCAGTATATCGCAATGATCCAGAGCCGATTAATCCGGCTGTAGCTCCCGGGCAGCGCCAGCGGCGGTGATGCTAGTCACCACGGACTCTGCCTTTCCACCGCTTCAGCTGGCGCTCCATCGCGTCGAAAGCATCGCGGATCGCCACGTAGACGTCCTCGTGGGCGTTCCGGTCACCGGGCCGGTTGCTCACGGCGAGTTCGGTCCCGGGCACCCGGACCTCCAGCCGGACCTCGTAGTGGTTCCCCTTGCGCTGGTTGCGCTGAACCGCATGTACGTAGGCGTGACAGCTGGTGATCCCGTCGAACAAGTGCTCGAGCTTCAGCGCCCGGTCCCTGATCGCCTGCTCGACAGCGGGCGACCGGTCCATGTCCTGGAAATGTATCTCGGGTGGCGTCTGCACGTCGCTGCTCCTTCCGTGTCCGGCCAATGGACGAAGCGTAGCAAATACCTCTACCCGCCAGCGACGTCGCCCCCGGATCGGGACCGCTTGCAGACCGTACGTGGCACCCTGGCGGGCCCGTGCGATATCACATAAGGTGACGGCCGTCACGGCGGTGCCGGCCGTGGCACCGCTATGGTCCGGGATGCCAGGTGCCGACGGACAGCGCCTGTGCGGGACGAATCGCGGAGGAAAGATTCCGAATGGCGGCTACGGCGCAACGTGCGGACACCCGGACCATGCTGGATTCGGAAGTCTACGCACTGGAGACAATGATCGCGGCTCGCTGCGAGCAGATCGATCGCTACGTGCGAGAGGCATTGCCACCGGGCGACGATCGCTCTCGCGAAACCGACTTCCAGCTCATGGCCTTCGAAGAGAGGCGCACGATGGCGCTGAACGCGCTGCACGACGCAGGCAGAGAACCCCTCGACATCCGGGTCGGCCGTCTCGAGAGACTGCGCAGGGCACTCGACTGTTCGTGGGAATTCTTCCGCCGGGCCGGGATCGCTTCCCCAGCCGGCTGAACGCCGCCGGTACGGCTCAGCCGCTGCCCTTTTCCGCCGGCGCAAACCGGGCGCCGCAGAACTTGCAGAACTTCGCGTCCTCGTCGTGGCCGGTGCGGCCGCATTCCGGACAGATCTGTGCCTGGCGGCGTCGGGTCATGACGTCGCGAAGCTCCGCGGCATAGATGCCGGTGGGCACGGCGATGATGCCGTAACCGAGGACCATCACGACGGCCGCGACCGCCTGCCCCAGCGGCGTCTGTGGCGTGATGTCGCCGAAACCCACGGTCGTCAGCGTCACGATGCCCCAGTAGACGCCACGCGGGATGCTCGTGAAGCCATTCTCCGGTCCTTCGATCAGATACATCGCCGACCCGAAAATGACGACGATCGTGAGGATCACGTACAGAAAAACGAGGATCTTGCGCCAGCTCTGGACCATGGCCTCGACAAGTGCATCGGCGGCCGAGACATAGCGTGCGAGCTTCAGTACCCGGAAGAGCCTGAGGATGCGCAGGATACGGATCACCATCAGGTAGGCGGACCCGGTGACGAACAACGCGAGATAGGTCGGCAGGACTGCGAGCAGATCGACGACGCCGTAGAAGCTGCCTGCGTAGACCCGGGGTTCGCGCACGCACCAGAGCCGCACCACGTACTCGATCGTGAACAGGATCGTGAAAGCCCATTCCGCCAGGTACAGCGGCTGCGCGTAGCGCGCCCAGATGCTCTCGATGCTCGCGAGCATCAGCGCGACGACGCTGGCCACGATCGCGATGATCAACAGGATGTCGAAGTATTTGCCCGCGGGGGTTCGCGACTGGAAGACGACCGCAAACACCTTGCGCTGCAGTTCGCTGTCGCCGGCCTGGTTGCGGCCATCCGTCGGGATCGAGTTGTCAGCCATCCGTCATCCGGGTCCGGTTCTACCTCAGGGTGCATTGTAGCGAGCGCAAAGCCGCCGGGCGCCGGATTATTCGTCGATTGACGCCGAAGATCGAGGATGCGGCGAGGAGCGGTGCCGGCGCCGTCGGTCGTTCAGCGGGCCGCGGTCCCGGGCTTTCTTCCCGGACGGGGCAAAACTTGGACGAAGCAGAGCCTTTGTGGTACACCCGGAAACTCGAGTTTCAGTCACCCACGGCGATAAGGCGCCAAGGAGAGCAACACCATGGGAGTCAAGAAAGCAGCAGCCAAGGGAGCCACCAGGTACGCGAAGAATGAAATCTCGGAAGAGGTAGACCAGGCTCTCGACAAAGCCATCGACAAGGGCCCCGTGGACAGGCTCGAAGACAAGGTCGACGAGGCCACCGAGGACCTGGGACGCAAGGCCGTCAAAAGGGCCGTCAAAGGCAAGGACTGAATTCCGCGGCATCCTGTCGTGGGCGCCGGGCCGGATCGGGAGAGCTTCCGGTTGAATCTTCTGGTCCGCGCGGCAATGTGTGCCCTGGGCCTCTGGGCAGGCCTCGCGACGTCCCTGCAGGCCCAGGACCTGGAGCCCCGGCGCTGGGCACAGCTGCCCAGCGGGATCAATTTCGTCGGCGCCGGTCTGGCCTACAGCGACGGCGACATCGCCTTCGACCCCGTACTCCAGATCGAGGACGGCGACGTCGAACTCCAGACGCTGGGACTTTCCTACATACGCACGTTCGGCCTGTTCGGCCGCTCCGCCCGTTTCGACGTGAGTCTGCCGTATGCCAGCGGTCGATGGAACGGTCTGCTGGCCGGCGAACCCGCCCGTGTGCGGCGGCTGGGGTTCGGCGATCCCCGATTCAGATTATCGGTGCTGCTGTACGGGGGACCGGCCCTCGATCCGGCGGAATTTCCGGGGGCGCCGAAATCGAACACGGTCGTCGGCGCCGCGATTTCCGTCATCGCACCGCTCGGCGAGTACATCGACGACCGACTCATCAATATCGGCGGAAACCGCTGGATCATCCGGCCGCAGCTGGGCGTGACGCACACGCGAGGTCGGTGGACCTACGAACTGACCGGCTCGGTTTTCTATTTCACGGACAACGACCGCTTCTACCAGGGATCCACCCTCGAGAACGATCCGCTGTACGCGATCCAGGGGCACCTGATCCACACCTTCCGTCCCGGCCTCTGGGCGTCACTCAGCACGGGCTACGGCGACGGTGCGGATCCGACGGTCGGCGGCGTGCCGAAAGACGCCCGGACCGAGAACTGGCTCAGTGCCATCACCGTCGGATTACCGATCTCCGGCACCCAGGGTATCCGGCTGGCTTACCTGCGGGCACGCACACAGGTGCCGACCGGCGCCGACGTCGACACGTTCGTGGTGGGCTACTCCGTCATGTTCTGATGGTGTCGAGGTCGTACTCGTAGCTCTTCTCACCCCTCATCAAAAAGCCCTCCCCTCCGCGTGTGCCGGCCAGTGTGGCTCGAACGGCGACGGAACCTCCTGCCGGTCGAAGCGCACGTCCCGACCGGCATGGTCGGGAGGGCGGGGTACGACACCCACTGCCGCTATCGTGATCGTGACCGTGACGGTGACCGTGAGCGCATCCCGGCGCACCAGACCGGGCGATTCATCGGTGGCGTGAACCCATGCGGCGGCGATCAGCGCGAAGAACGTCGCCGAAAGCACCGGGGCATGTCGGACGGCGGTATCGGCGGAAATCCCGGTTACCTCGCCTCGCTCACCTGCGATCTGCAGCGGCGGCGTCTTCCAGATCGACTGTCCAGATCTCCGATATCCCGCGCGTGTCGAATTCCGGCCAGACGATCTCGTCGTCGGCCGTGACGCCGAAGTACATACCCGCACGCTCGTAGGGCCCTACCTCCGCCAGCGTCGTGACTTCGCCCCCGTCGCGAGAGACGGACCGAATCGCCGCATAGCCCGGACTGCTCCGGCTCGCGTCGCGGAAGTACACCCGCTGCTCGTCCGCGGACCAGCGCGGCATCGCGCCCCGGACCGGCTGACCCGCTTCCAGCAGGGGAACGCATCGGAAGCGGGGCGCCCTGCAGATCACGATAGCCGAATCGCTCTTCCTCCTGGCGAGCAGTGCGCGGCCGTCCCGGGACCAGTCCGTCGGCAAAACCGCATCTTCGAGTTCCCGCTGCTCTCCCGATTCCAGATCGCGGATCACCGTGCGCCCGCTGCCGGGCAGCAATCCCCGCTGCTGATACGCGAGCTTGCTGCCGTGGACGGCGAGCCAGTTTCTCGACGACCAGTGAAAATCCTCCACGACCACTTCGCTCAGGCCCGTCTCCGGATCCAGCCGGTGCAGGGAACGCTCGTTATAGAAATAGACCACGGAGTCGTCTCGCGACCAGGTCGGCAGGGTGGCCTCCCCGGGCGCACCGAAGGTCCGCTGTACCGCCTCGCCACCGTCGATTCCGACGGTGTAGACGTTCTCTCCGAACCAGACCACCGAATCGCCGTCCGGAGAAACCACGGGCAGGACGATGGGGGTGCGACTCTCGTAAATGACGCGTTTCTCTCCGTTCCCGGGATTCGTCGCCACGAGCCGCCAGAGCGGACGCGAGTGTGAGTAGGCGAGCCTCGTGCCATCCCGGGAGACGGCGGGCTCATCGTAGCCGCCGACGCCCGTGGAGAGCCGCGTCGTGCGCCCGGTCTCCGCATCCGCCAGCCAGAGATGGAAGTTCGTCGGATCCTCGGGTGCAGCGGCGTACAGGATCGACCGTCCGTCGGGCAGCCAGGCGGGTGATCGAGCGTTGACGCCGGGAAACCCCGCCTCTGCCCGGGTCAGCTGATGGAAAGTCCCGTCGGCAGCCCGATGGAACCAGAGGTTGCCCACAGGACTCTCGTCGGCCAGGACGAAGGCGATATCTCCCGCCGCATTCATGACCGGCATCGGCTCCGCAAACCCCGGCGTTTCCGGCAAGCTATCCAGCTGCCGGATCTCGCGGCCATCCAGCGTCCCGATGTGAATGCCCTTCGAGCCCCGGCTGAATACGAAGGAGTCACCATCCGGGGCGAAGCGCGGATGCCTTGCGTCCCTGACGACGACGCGCGGCTGGGTCGTGCCCAGAGCGTCGACGAGCCAGACGGCCCGGATGCCGTCGGCCGTCGCCCGCTCGAACAGGATCGCGTCGTCGACCGGTGACCAGCTGGGTGAGCGGGCAGGCGAATCACCGTCGGTAATCTGGATGGGGGTACCGTCGGGGAGACCCTGTACCCAGATCTGGGGCGTACCCGTCCGGTCGCTGACGAAAGCCATCAGCGTCCCGTCGGGCGACAGCGTCGGAGACGAATGGGAGCCCTCGAAAGGCGTCACGAGGCCCGCGTCGTCGAGACCGATCGCCGGGCTGCGCTCAGCGCGATCACCGATTCCGTAGAAGACGACACCGACCAGCGCGAGCCCCAGGAGTGCCACGCCCATCCTGACGGCGCGGCGCCGGCCCGACGGCAGCCCGCGTGTGTCGAACGCCGGTGCCCGCTCGGTAACGGTGACGACATCCGCCACGAACTGATAACCCCGGCCGGTGATGGTGGCGATGAAGGCGGGATTTCGCCGGTCGTCGCCAAGAGTGCGCCGGAGGGTCGAGATCGCCTGATTCAGGTTGTTCTCCTCGACGACGGCATCCGGCCAGACTGCCTCCATGAGGTCCGCCTTGGAGACGGTTTCTCCGGCCCGACGCACGAGCACGCAGAGCGTGTCGAAAACGCGGGCACTCAGCTTTAAGCGCCGCCCCCCGGGATCTGTCAGACGGCGCTGTCGAGGGTCGAGCCGGTAACCGCGAAACTCGAAGGCGACATCGACCAGACCCTCAGGCTCCTTCATAACCCTCTGTTTTTACGATCTTTCATAAACTTTCAGGAAGCGACAAAGCCGGCCAGTGACCCGCCACGCATAGTTCGCCATCGGGATTCGGCGTCCAGCGCCGGGTCCTGTACGCCACAACCAACTGGAGCTGACAATGAAAAGACTACCTCACTACTGCATGCTGGTCCTCTTTATCGCGGCCGCCGGTCTTGCCGCCGGCAAGGCATCTGCCTCGCCCGAGCTGCCGACCGTCTCCTTCCTCGGCAAGGCCTTCGGCACGGTGGACCCCCAGACCGACACCTGCTCGCCGATCGGCTTCCCCGTCCCGGCGACCTTCGAGAACATCTTCGCTATCACGCGCAGCGGCACGATCATCAACGTGGCTCCCGGTATCGGGACGCAGCTCGGCGAGATTCGTCGCATCGGTGGCAACCGCTTCGCCGTCGGTTTCTTCGGCTATCTCGCGCCGGGGGTGCAACTGGAGATCAGGTCGACACTGGATCTCGGCGAGGAATCGGGAGACTTCCTGGCGCTGGTGACCGACGCTAACGGAGAGCTCATCTGCCAGTACGCCGGAGTCACCTTTACCGAGTCACTTTCGGCGCAGCCGTTCCCCGAGTGATCAGCGCGGGATCGTTATCCGAGATCGTTATCCGATCGATGTGGCGGGCCGCGGCACAGGGATGTGCCCGGTCCGCTACCCCCAGATCGCAACGGAGGAATCTCCGCTAGCGACACCGGTCTGATCCAGTCCAGAAAAAATGGCCCCGGCCGGGGCCATTTTTGATTATTGGCGGAGAGGGGAAGAGTGGATCTCGACGCTGTCGCGGCCCTTGACTTCAACATCTTTCACCGGCACACCGACCGACTGCACATGGCGAATATCGCCCAGACCGTGAACGTGCTGCAGGCCGTCGCACTGACCGACGATGAAGATATGCTGCTGACGCCTACCTACCATGCCTTCGAGATGTACATCCCGTTCCAGGACGCGGCTTTCGTGACGCTACCGCCGCGCTCGGTCAGCGTCATTGCGTTCAGCCGGTGACGTAGCCGGCATCCGTCAGCAGGATGATCATCCCCGGTTACACGGCGAGTGGGTCACCCAGACGAGTCTGGAAGCCATCACAAACATCAGCGCTCGTCAGTTGCTCGGTATTGCGCCG
>JARRPZ010000054.1:0-15792 GCA_037382365.1 Gammaproteobacteria bacterium | reverse complement strand
CGCCAGCGGGCTGACGGTGTTCAGGGCCCGCACGTTGCCGGCAAGCCGTGAGTTCAGGGCCGTCAGCCGGTCCGGCATGCTGCGGCGGAGCGCCTGGTCGGCGAGGCGCCAGCGCCCCGACAGGTCCTTCAGGCGGCCGGCCGGGGAATTCGCCAGCAGACGAGACTCCAGCCGGTCCAGCCGGTGATGGCAACGGGCGAGCACCGCAGCACGGGCCACGACCAACCGGCGGGAGAGGGAGGCCAGCCACTCACGCTGGTTGCGGAGCCTGCGGGCGGGGCTCGACAGGGTGAGTCGGCGGGCGAGGCGGTCGAGTGCCTGGCTACGCTCTTCGAGCCGGCGTCCCAGGCCGTTGGCGAGTCGACGGCCTGCGTTGTCGAAACGCGTCGACCACTCACGCCAGTCCGGCACCACGAGTTCGGCGGCGCCGGATGGCGTCGGTGCCCGCAGATCGGCGGCGAAGTCGGCGATGGTGAAGTCGATCTCGTGGCCCACGCCGGTCACCACGGGGATCGGACTCTCGCGGATGGCCCGCGCGACGCCCTCTTCGTTGAACGACCAGAGGTCTTCGAGTGAACCGCCGCCGCGGGCGAGGATCAGCACATCGCACTCGTCGCGGCGGCCGGCCGTCCGCAGGGCGGCGGCGATCTCGGCCGCCGCGGCATTGCCCTGCACCGCGGTCGGGTAGACGATGACCGGGACCGCCGGAAAGCGCCGGGCGAGCACATGCAGGATATCCCGGACGGCCGCGCCGCTCGGGGAGGTCACGATGCCGATACGACGCGGCAGGCCCGGTATCGGGCGCTTCGCCCCTTCGTCGAACAGCCCCTCGGCGGCGAGCTTCTGCTTCAGCGCCTCGAAACGCCGGCGGAGTTCGCCTTCGCCGGCCTCTTCCACCTGCTCGACGATGAGTTGGTAGTCGCCGCGGGGCTCGTACAGGCTCACCCGGCCACGGACCATGACCTGTTGTCCGTTCTCCGGTCGGAATCCGAGGCCGCGCTGGCGCTGACGGAAGAACGCGCAGCGGATCTGCGCGCCGTCGTCTTTCAGGCTGAAATAGACGTGGCCTGATGCCGGCCGCGCCAGGTTGGATATCTCGCCCTCGACCCACAGACGCGGCAGCTCGGTCTCGAGCAGCAGGCGAACGTCACGGTTCAGCTCCGACACGGTGAGCGGGCGTTCACGTCCGGCGCCGGCCAGCGGCTGTTCGGCTCCTTCCATGGCGCGACAGTATAGGCCAGCAGGCGGGCGGGAATCCGGTTTACCGCCCGCTCGGCGAGGCATACAATAACCGGTTTACCCCACCCGCCAGGCGAACTCAATGCGCATAGCGAAGGAAGCGCTGACTTTCGACGACGTCCTCCTGCAGCCCGACTATTCCGTGGTGCTGCCGCGCCAGGTGAGCCTGGCGACCCCCCTGACCCGGGAGATCAGTCTGAATATCCCGCTCACCTCCGCGGCCATGGATACGGTGACGGAGGGGCGGCTTGCGATCACCATCGCCCAGGAAGGCGGTCTGGGCATCATCCACAAGAACATGACGGCGGAAGAGCAGGCACGTCAGGTCGCGCTGGTCAAGAAGTACGAGAGCGGCATCATCTCGGATCCCATCACGGTATCGCCGGACCTCACGATCCGCGAGGTGATGGAACTGACCCGATCCAAGAACATTTCGGGCGTGCCGGTGGTGGACGGCGACGAGACCGTGGGCATCGTCACACACCGGGACCTTCGCTTCGAGACAAAGCTGGACGCACCGGTCTCATCGGTGATGACGCCGAAGGAGAAACTCGTGACCGTGCGCGAGGCTGCCGACAAGGACGAGGTACTCTCGCTGCTGCACAAGCACCGGATCGAGAAGGTGCTGGTGGTCGACGACGATTTCCGGCTGCGCGGCATGATCACCGCCAAGGACTTCCAGAAAGCGACGGATTTCCCGCTCGCGTGCAAGGATGAGCGCGGCGCCCTGCGTGTCGGCGCGGCGGTCGGTACCGCGGCGGACACCGAGGAACGGGTGGAGCGACTGGTCCGGGCCGGCGTGGACGTGCTCGTCGTCGATACCTCCCATGGTTTCTCGAGAGGCGTGCTCGACCGGGTCTCCTGGATCAAGCAGCATTATCCGGACACCCAGGTGATCGGTGGCAACGTGGTGACCGGCGATGCGGCGCTGGCGCTCGTCGAGGCCGGCGCGGACGCCGTGAAGGTCGGGATCGGGCCCGGCTCGATATGCACGACCCGGGTGGTCGCCGGCGTCGGTGTGCCCCAGATCTCGGCCGTGGCCGAAGTGGCGGACGCCCTGGCGCCGAGCGGTGTGCCCCTGATCGCCGACGGTGGCATCCGCTATTCCGGCGATATCGCGAAAGCACTGGTGGCGGGCGCCTACGGCGTGATGATCGGGAGTCTGTTCGCCGGCACCGAGGAGTCGCCCGGCGACGTGGAGCTTTATCAGGGCCGCTCCTACAAGTCCTATCGGGGTATGGGTTCGATCGGCGCCATGGCCCGCGGTTCGAAGGATCGCTACTTCCAGGATGCGACCGAGGAGCTCGAGAAACTCGTGCCGGAAGGCATCGAGGGCCGGGTGCCCTACAAGGGCAGCCTGGTCGCCATCGTGCACCAGCTGATGGGCGGCGTGCGGGCCGCCATGGGCTACACGGGGTGCAGTTCCATCGACGAGATGCGGACCAAACCCCAGTTCGTCCGGATCACCGGCGCGGGCATGCGCGAGAGTCACGTTCACGACGTCGCGATCACGAAGGAAGCCCCCAATTACCGCACCAAGTGACGACTCGATGTCCCGGGACATCCACGCACACCGCATCCTGATCGTCGACTTCGGTTCCCAGTACACGCAGCTGATCGCCCGGCGCGTGCGTGAGGCGGGCGTGTACTGCGAAATCCACCCCTGGGACATGGCACCGACGGAGATCCGCGACTTCGGTGCGAGTGGGGTCATCCTCTCCGGTGGTCCCGAATCCGTGAACCTGGCGGATCCGCCGCGCGCCGCCGAAGCGCTGTTCGAACTCGGCGTGCCGGTCCTCGGTATCTGCTACGGCATGCAGGCCATGGCAGCCCAGCTCGGCGGTCGGGTGGAAGCCTCTTCACACCGGGAATTCGGCTATGCGGAGATCCGGCCGGGGGACTCCGAGCTGCTGGCCGGGCTGGTGGACGAGCACTCGCCGGACGGGACGCCGCTGCTGAAGGTGTGGATGAGTCACGGAGACCGGGTCGAGACGTTGCCACGCGGGTTCCGGGCGGCGGCATCGAGCGACAACTCGCCGCTGGCGGCCATGGAGGATCCGGAAAGGCGCTACTACGGCCTCCAGTTCCATCCCGAGGTGACGCATACGCTTCAGGGCGAGCAGATCCTGTTCCGTTTCGTGCGCGAAGTCTGCAGATGTCCGGGCGACTGGACGCCGGGCAACATCGTCGCCGACGCGATCGCCGCGGTCCGTGACCGGGTCGGCGACGGACGCGTGCTGCTGGCGCTGTCGGGCGGCGTGGACTCCTCCGTGGTCGCGGCGCTGCTGCACGAGGCGATCGGCGATCAGCTGGTCTGCGTATTCGTGGATCACGGCCTCCTGCGCATGAACGAGGGCGATCAGGTGATGGATACGTTCTCCCGGCATCTCGGTGTGAACGTGATCCGGGTGAACGCCGCGGAGCGCTTCTTCGCGGCACTCGACGGTGTCTCGGACCCGGAGGAGAAGCGCAAGATCATCGGCCGTGAATTCATCGCGGTATTCGACGAGCAGGCGCGGGAACTCGAGGGCATCGAATGGCTGGCTCAGGGCACGATCTACCCTGACGTTATCGAGTCGGCCGGCTCGAAGACGGGCAAGGCCCATGTCATCAAGTCCCACCACAACGTGGGCGGCCTGCCGGAAAAGATGAACCTGGCGCTGGTGGAGCCGTTGCGGGAACTCTTCAAGGACGAGGTGCGGCGCATCGGCGTCGAACTCGGGTTACCCCGGGAGATGGTCTATCGGCATCCGTTCCCGGGGCCCGGACTGGGCGTGCGCATACTGGGCGAGGTCCGGCGCGAGTACGCCGAACTGCTGCAGCGGGCGGACGAGATCTTTATTTCCGAACTCCGTGCGCACGATCTATACGACAGCACCAGTCAGGCCTTCGCCGTATTCCTGCCGGTCCGATCGGTCGGCGTGATGGGGGACGGCCGGCGCTACGACTGGGTGATCGCCCTGCGGGCGGTCGAGACCGTGGATTTCATGACCGCGCGCTGGGCCCATCTCCCTTACGGATTTCTGGAGCGTGTGTCGCTGCGGATCATCAACGAGGTGGACGGGATCTCCCGCGTCACCTACGACATCTCCGGCAAGCCCCCGGCGACGATCGAGTGGGAGTAGGCGACGGTCCTCAGCCCGGTTCCCGCGGCTCCAGGATGTCCGGCGTCAGCTCGTCGATCGACGTGCAGGCGGTGAGCGCCATCGAGACTTTCAACTCGGCGTGAAAGGTCTTCAACAGCGCGCGCAATCCTTCCTCCCCGCGAGCGGCGACGGCCCAGATCCAGGGCCGGCCGATGAGCGCGGCTTTGGCGCCGCACGCGACGGCGCGCAGCACGTCCTGGCCATTGCGCACGCCGCCGTCCACGAGGATCTCTGTCTTGTCACCGGCGGCATCGACCACGCGGGGCAGCATGCGGATGGTGGACGAGACCCCGTCCAGCTGACGACCACCATGATTCGAGACGATAACGGCATCCGCCCCGGCGTTCGCCGCGGCCACGGCGTCCTCCGGGCTCAGTACGCCTTTGATGACGATGCGTCCGTCCCAGAAGGTACGCAGCCACTCGATGTCCTTCCATGTGACACCCGGGTCGAACTGGGAGTCCACCCATTCGCGGAAGTCCTCGGGCGTGGAAGCATGCGGGACGTACTCCGCGAGATTACCGAATAGGTGGGGTTTCCCGTTGACGCCCACGTCCCAGGCCCAGCCGGGGTGCAGCAGTATCTCTCCCAGCTTGCCCCGGAGTTTCCCCCAGAGACCGGTCCCGCCGCTGAGCCCGTTTCGAACGTCGCGGTAGCGGGCGCCGACGACGGCGAGATCCACGGTGAAGACCAGCGTCCGGCAGCCCGCGGCGCCGGCGCGCTGCACGAGTTCCTTCACGTGGCCCCGGTCGCGCATCATGTAGAGCTGGAACCAGAATGGCCGCCTGGCCACCTGCGCCACCTCCTCGACGGAACAGATGCCGACCGTCGACAGACAATAGGGTATCCCGAGCGCATCTGCCGCGCGTACTGCCTGCACCTCTGCGCGCCGGGCCATCATGCCGGCGAGTCCGACCGGGGCCAGCGCAAGTGGCATCGCCCATCGCTCTCCGAGCAGATCGATCTCCGTGTCGATTTCCGAGACGTCGCGCAGCACTCTCTGACGTACCTCCAGCGCCTGGAAGTCCGCGACGTTTGCCGCCATGGTCATTTCGTCGTAGGCACCGCCGTCGATATAGTCGAACAGGAAGCGCGGCAGCCGCTTCTCGGCCAGGTAGCGGTAATCGGCTGTGGAGGCCGGCGCCAGTCGCAGTGTCGCCATGTCGGGGTGTCCTCTGTGTCCGTGCGCCGTCGGGACGCTGCATTCAAACTTAGCCAAAAGCGCTACCATCGACAACCGTGGCAACCGCGCGCCGCTCCTCGGGGGACCGGCCGGACGGGAAGAGGAGCATGCAGACATCCAGGCAGGAGGTGCTGATCACGGGCGGTACCCGCGGTATCGGGCTCGCCCTTGCCGAACGATTCCATGCCGAAGGCAACCGTGTCGTGATCGTGGGACGCTCGCCCGCTTCCGTCCGGGCCGCGCTGGACGGGACTGACGCCGGGTGCGGGGGATGATGGACGCGCGACCGGGAGACGAGGCTATGATGCGTCTTGCGATCGCGGAGGCCCGGGAGGCGGAAAGCGCGGGCGAGGTGCCGGTGGGGGCGGTGCTCGTCCGCGATGGAGAGATTATTGGCCGCGGCCGCAATATGCCGATCGGCACCTGCGATCCGACCGCCCACGCCGAGGTGGGCGCCCTGCGCGAGGCCGCAATCCGTCTCGGCAACTACCGACTCCCGGGCAGCATCCTCTACGTGACGCTGGAGCCCTGCATCATGTGCGCGGGGGCGCTGCGGCATGCCCGGATCGCTCGTGTGGTCTACGGCGCCGCGGATCCGAAGAGCGGCGCGGCCGGGACGGTGATCGATGTCTGCTGCGGGGCCGGGGCCAACCACGACATGGAAGTGACGGGTGGTGTCCTCGCCGACGAGTGCGGAGACCTGCTCAGAGCCTTCTTCCGCTCCCGGCGCGAGGGACCGCCCCGAGTGTGAACTGCGTCACATCCCGGACTGTCGGCTGTCGGCTGGCCGAACTCGTCCAGATGTGAACTGACTCAAAGTATCGACCCTACGGCGCGGTTACGCTTCGCTCACTTCTGGACGGAGCCGCGCCCGATGAGCCGCATTAACAATCAAGGTTTTACGTTGATCGAACTGATGGTCGTCGTCGCCGTCGTCGCGATCATCGCCACCGTTGCCATTCCGGGACTGCAGGCATTCGTTGCGAGCAATCGTCAGGCGGGGGCCGTTAACGACTTCCTTTCCAGCCTCTATTTCGCCCGGGACGAGGCCATCACGCGGAATACATCGGTCACGCTTTGCCCGAGCACGGACGGGGCCGGCTGCGATGCGGCGGGCTGGGAAGGCGGCCATATCGTTTTCGTCGATGCCGATGCGGACGGATCTCTCGATGCCGGCGAGGACCTGCTGTCGACCACGGACCCGCTGCCCGCCGGAATGACGCTGCGCTCCGACCAGTTCAACGACTTCCTGATGTATCGCCCCAATGGACGCGCGCGCGTAGCGGATCCGAATGTGAACCAGGGTCGCTTCAGCATCTGCGCCGCTGGCGCCGTCGGTCAGGCCCGCGTGACGGACATCGGTATCAGTGGCAGGCCCTTCGCCCGGCGACTGACCGGCGATGCGGCGGTCGCGATTTGTGGCGGATAGGAGGGCCGGATGACCGACACGCGATGCCCCGCGAACACGTCGAGGAGGGTGACTCCGCGCCAGAACGGTTTCTCCATGGTCGAGGCTCTCATCACGGTTCTGATCTTCGCCATCGGACTCCTCTCCGTGGCCGGACTGCAGGCCGTTGCCAAGCGGTCCGTCTACGAGTCGGCCCAGCGTACGACCGCGGCCCAGCTCGGCAACGCCCTGCTGGAGAAGATGCGGGCGAATCCGCGGGCGCTCGCGACCTATGTGACCGCCGGCACACTGGGCGGAGGCAGTCTCGGTGCGGCGCCGGCACCCTGCGACGATCCCCTCGATCCCTGTTCCGCCGACCAGCTCGCCCGGGTGGACCTGTGGCGATGGGAGCAGCAGCTCGACGGGCTCAACAGCCTCGTCGACGGCCAGGCCGCGGGGGGGCTCCTGACGCCTTCCGCCTGTATCCGCGGCCCCGTGGACGGCAGTGCCGGCATGTACACGCTGGTCGTGGCCTGGCAGGGCTCCGCCACCCAGACCAACGAGGTGAACGATGCCTGCGGGGCAGGGCGCTACGGTGCCGACGATGCCACCAAGCGTATCGCGGTCTTCTCCACCTATCTCGACCCACTGAGCTGACAGAGCAATGATCGAAAAGAGCAGGCAGCGCTTCGGCAGCGTCTCTCCGCCCGGGCGCATGCGCGGACTATCCCTGGTGGAAATCATGGTCGCGCTGGTCATCGGCATGCTGACTCTGGCCGGGCTCCTGACCCTTTTCACGCAGAACAAGCGGACGTTCATGCAGGACGAGCAATTTGTCCGCATGCAGGACAACGCGCGTTTCGCACTGGCGGAGCTGGAGAAGGACCTGGCCATGGCCGGCTTCTGGGGAGACCTCCTGAATCCGGCGGGTATCGTCGGTGACGACGACTCCCTCAGCATCGCGACCGACTGCGGACCGGGCGGCATCGAGGATTGGATGTACCAGATTCTCGATCCGGTCTCCGGCCAGTCCTCGGCGCTGACGCATCTCGACAATGCGACGGGCCTCGCGGCGACCGGCTCCCACAGCTGCATCGATGCCGCCGAGATCGTCGCCGGATCCGACGTGGTCGCGATAAAGCGACTCGAGGGGCGGGAACTCGCGGGAGCGATGATCCCCTCCCGGGTGTACCTGCGGACGAACGGCACGGTCGGGCTGCTCTACAAGGAACCGATGAGTGCGTCGCCTCCCATCACGATCGACCCGCCGTTCTCGCAGTGGCGCTACTCGCCCCGTATCTACTTCATCCGCGACTTCTCCGAAGCGCCGGGCGACGGCATCCCGGCGCTCTGCCGCAAGGTACTGGTTGCGGCGGCCGGCCCCGGTATGGCGTCGGAGTGTCTCGCCAGCGGCGTCGAGGATCTCCAGATCGAATTCGGACTGGACGAAGACGGCGACGGCCGGCCGGATACATTCCTCTCCAATCCCACGCTCGCGCAGATGCAGCTCGCCGTGAGTGCCCGCATAGAATTGCTGGCCCGCACCGCGGAGCCGGATCCGAGATTCGTGAACGACTCCACCTATCGGCTTGGCAATGCGCCGGCCTACACGCCGAATGACAACTTCCGTCGCCGTGTGTACACGACGACCGTCTATATCAGGAACCTGAGCCATCTGAGGAGGCTGGGATCATGAGCGTCCGTCGTTACCGCCGGGATCGGGGCTTCGCGCTGATTACGGCGCTGATCTTCCTCCTCGTCATCACGTTGCTGAGTGTCTCGGCCATGCGCAGTAGCCGGACCGAACTCCGGATGTCGTCGAACGCGGAAGCACGGAGTGTCGGATTCCAGACGGCGCAGGCGATGCTCGATGCGATCGCGGTGCACCCGGCCGCGACGCCGGTCATCGGCGGCGTCGGATACACGCTGTGTACACCGACCGAGGCCAACTGCAATCGCAACGATCTCGCCCTGGCGAACGGGTTGTTCGGGAACGAGATCGCCACCGAGGTATTGCGCGCGAGGATCGAGCGCATGGACCCGGCCGACCGGCCGCCGCCGAGAGGCACGGAATCGAGCATCGACAAGTTCGATGCCGCCGCGTTCGAGGTCCGCACGGTGTATGACCGCGCCGAGGAGCGGGGTGGCCGCGTGACCATGGTGGACGGCCTCCTCGTGCTCGTACCAAAGACCAACTGAGGAATCGCAGATGAATTTCCGGCCCGCTTTTCTGATCGTGCTCGCTGCCGTCATCACGGTGATCGCCGGGCAGGTCCGCGCAGACGATACGGACATCTACAGCGCCGGCGGCGTGCCCCTGGGCGCCGGCAGCGAGCCGATGGTGATGTTCAGCCTGGATTACCGGCCCAACCTGGCGGCCACCGTCTGCCAGAACGGCGAATGCCAGTTCCTCATCGACGAGGGTTACCTGCCGGCGAAGGTCAGCTACAACTTCTTCGAAGTGCTGCGTGCCGTACTGCGACGGGTCATGGATCCGCTGGACGGGGTGAAAGTGGGCCTGATGCTGAACCACGCGCACGAGAACAACTGCGCCGGGCCGGACGCGGCCGGCTGCAGCAACGGCGGCCATATCGCGATGGGCTTCGAACTGTTCTACGACGACGACCGCAACGGGGCCAAAGAGAAGTTCCACAAGATTCTCGAGAGTGTCCCGCTGCCGCAAGGTAATCAGAGCCACTCCTACCAGGGCAAGGAGCTCTTCTTCGAGTTCTACCGCTACCTGACGGGCGGTGAGGTCCACAACGCCTTCAACGGCTGGACGGACTACAGCACCGACGATTCGGAAAATCTCGACAAAGATAATCCCGGCGCCGCCTGGGATCCCACCATCGAGAAGAACGGCGATTACACGAGCCCGCTCGATGTCGCCGGCGAGTGCACTCGGATCTTCACCGTCAACCCCCTGTTCTTCGTCGCGAACCAGGAGGACGACTCGGACGATGCGATCGAATCGCCGGTCGCGAACGGCGGGATGGGCGGAGCGAGGCCCGGCTTCGCCGACGTTATCGCGTATCTGCAGGACGCGGACCTCGGCGACGGGACTTACGGCGACGTGCCGGACATCGCTGGCGACCAGTCCGTCACGTCCTTCTTCCTCGTCGATCCCACGAAGATCAACCGCACCACGGTGGGATACGCGCAGGCCGGAGGCACCGGTCAGCCCCTGAAGCTCAGCACTGATCCGCGGGAACTGGTGCTGACCCTGGAGGGCGTCTTCCGCCAGATCCTCAGCGTAAGTACGACCTTCGTGGCGGCGTCGGTGCCGATCAACGCGTTCAACCGGGCGGAGGTCACGGACAACGTATACATTGCCCTGTTCCAGGCGGACGAGGATGCGCGTCCCAGCTGGGTGGGCAACCTCAAGAAGCTGAAGATCGAGGGCCTGGAGAGCGCGAATACCAACGCTCGGCTGGTGGATGCCCTCGGCAACGTGGCCGTGGCCGCCGATGGCCGGATCCGGTCCGATGCCCTCACGTTCTGGACCGACCCCGCGAGCCTTCCGCCACCCGACCCGGACGAGGGCGAGGTGGACGGCCGTGACGGGCGCACCGTTCCGAGAGGCGGCGCCGGTCAGAAGATTCCGCATGACGTCGCCGACGGACCGGGCCTGGTGAACGGTTTCTCCGGGCGGACGATCTACTATGACGATGGCCTCGTGCTGTCGGACCTGGATGCGACGGACGTAGTGGCCAACCGGCTGATGGCGGACATCGGCGTCGCGACCGCAGACGAGGCGGAGGAACTCCTGGCGTATGCCCGGGGCATGGATGTCGACGATATCGACGGTGACAACGACGACACGGATGTCCGGCCGTGGATATTCGGCGATCCCCTGCATTCACGGCCATTACCCATCAACTACGGTGCGCGGGGCGGCTACAGCGAGCAGAACCCGGCCATCTTCATCGCCGTAGGCTCGAATGACGGCCACATGCGCTTCGTCCGCAATACCGCGCCGGGCGGCGGGGAGAGCGGCGAGGAGGTGTGGGCGTTCATGCCGCGCTCCGTCATGTCCCAGCTGCCGAAGATGCGGGACAACATACCCGGGGTATCCCAGGCGTATACCGTGGACGGCGCACCCGTCGCCTACATCGAGGACGTGAATCAGAACGGCACTGTCGACGATGGCGAGAAAGCCTACCTGTACTTCGGGCTGCGCCGTGGCGGGAAAGCGTATTACGCGCTCGACGTGTCCGATCCGCTCTCTCCGCGTTTCCTGTGGAAGATAGAGAAAGGCGGCGATTTTGCGGAACTCGGCTATACGTTCTCGGCACCGCGAATCGGCCGCCTCGACTGGGGCGATGGCGAACGCCCGGTCCTGATCTTCGGGGGCGGTTACGACATGAACAAGGACCGGCGCGACGGCGTCGGCACCGATGATGCCGAGGGCACCGCACTCTACGTCGTGGACGCGGAGACCGGCGAACTCGTGTGGAAGGCGATCTCCGGCGGCGGGGCGCGCACGGAGCAGGTCTTCGAGCACCCGTTCCTCGTCGACAGCGTGCCCTCATCCGTTGCCGTCGCCGATACCGATGGCAACCGCTTGACGGACCGCGCCGTATTCGGTGATACCGGTGGCAACGTCTGGCGGGCCGATTTCGCCGGTCAGGATACGATCGACTGGAAGCTCTCGCTGGTTGCCCGCCTTGGGCGGCACGCGGGCGTGGCCGGCAAGCTGAACGACCGCCGCTTCTTCCACCGGCCGGATATCGTGCAGACCCGGGATGGCCAGGGAGCATTCGACGCCATCCTCATCGGCAGCGGTGACCGGGCCGACCCGCTCGATCGGGGCGGCCTCACCCGCAACTTCTTCTACATGATCAAGGACCGCAACATCGGTGCCGGTGCCGGAGTCGATTCCGGGCTGATCCACGGCCAGATGACGGACTTGAGCGACAATTGCATACAGGAATCGGGCTGCTCGCCGGATCTGTCCCTCGGCTGGCGCATCCAGATGGAGCGCTTCGGTGAGAAAGTGCTCTCCACCCCGCTGACTATTGCAGGAATGGTCTTCTTCACCAGCTATATCCCGCAGGTGGACATCATCAATCCCTGCGAGCCGTCCGAAGGCTCGGGCCGTATCTACGCCCTGAACCTTCAGGATGCCGGTGCCGTCCGTAACTACGACACGACGGACGACACCGAGACGGGTGTGCCCTCCACGAAGGAGGATCGCTACGAGACGCTGAAGTCGCCTGGCATACCGGCGGAGGTCGTGGCGCTGCCCCCGAACCGGATCCTGCGTCCCGACATGCAGATCGAGAATCTGGATGTGTCCACCCGCTGGCGGACGTTCTGGTACCTCGAGGAAGGAGACGGATTATGAACGGGAGCCTTACCGGCATCACGACCAGAGGCCGTGGATTCACGCTGATCGAGCTCCTCGTCGCGGTCGCTATCATCGGGCTGCTGGCGGCAATCGCCTACCCAAGCTATGTCAACCAGGTCATCGAGTCGCGCCGGAATCTGGGCAAGTCGGTGCTGCTCCAGGTGGCGGATCGCCAGGAGCAGTATTTCATGGATAACAAGCGCTACGCCGCTGATCTGACCCGCCTGGGTTACAACGCAGCCCCGGTCTTCTTCGATCGGGAAGGCGCGGAAGTACCGGCGGATAGCGGGGAGCGCCTGTATGGTGTCGCACTCGCCAACGTTTCCCCCACGACCTACACGCTGCAGGCCGATCCGCAGCTCTGGCAGGCGCGGAAGGACACGGAGTGCGGGTCCCTGACACTGACGAGCACCGGCGAGCGTGGCCGGAGCGGGGCGGGAACAGACTGCTGGTGACGCGGAGGACGCGGCGCGGCCGACTATTCCACCGTCGCCTCGGTCGCTTCTTCGCGCTTTTCGGTATCTCCCTCGTCGATGGATGCCTCGGCGAGCTGGGTACCGTCCAGTGAATCCTCCCGCTCCTGGCGTTCCGTCAGCCAGCGCAGGATATCGAGGTAGGTACGCACGTTCTCCACGTATAGCACCGGCTCCCAGCCGCGTGCGTAACCGTAGATGACCCGGGAATACCACTTGCGCTGTGCCAGCAACGGCAGGGCATCCGCGACATCGATCCAGGCGTTCGGGTTGCCGCCCTGAAGCTCGACGATGCGCCTGGCATCCATGAGGTGGCCATAGCCGACGTTGTAGGCGGCGAGCGCAAGCCAGGTACGGTCCGGGTCGCGGATGGTCTCCGGGAGGCGCCGTTTCAGACGCCGCAGGAACCGGGCTCCACCCGAAATACTCGACTGCGGATCGACCCGGTCTTCGATGCCGAGGTAGTCTGCCGTGGCCTCCGTCAGCATCATGATGCCCCGCACGCCGGTCGGCGAGACGGCACCGGGACGCCAGTGTGATTCCTGATAACCGATAGCCGCCAGCAGCCGCCAGTCGAAACCGTTCTCGTCGGCAGCGCGCGCGAACATCTCCCGGTAGCGCGGTAATCGGCGTTCGTAGTGGCGCAGGAAGGACCGTGTCCCGACGTAGTCGAATTTATCCGTGTGTCCGTAGTAGCGGTCCAGGATACGCGCGAGGCTCCCGTCCCGTTTCGTGCGCTTGAGATAGCGGTTCGCCGCTTTGACGAGGGAGTCGTCCCCGTCCGCCGGAAACGCCCAGGCGATCGGGTCCGCCACCTCCAGGTCGAGTGCGACGCGCAGTTCGGGATGATAATTGCGGATTATGTTGAAATCCGTGGAATCCGCGACGGTGTAATCGATCTCGTCGTTCGCGACCTGCATCAACAGGTCGGCGACTTCGGCATTGCGTTGCGGATTCCAGTCGAGCGCGGGATTCTCCTTCTGCAGCGTCTCCAACGTCTCGATGTGGCTGCTGCCGGCCATGACCGCGATCCGTCCGTCCGCGACGTCGTCCAGGCTGCGGGGCTTGCCGGTGCCCAGTCGGTAGATGAGGTGCTGGGACACCTGGTGATAGGGGTCGCTGAAACGGACGAGTTCCTTGCGGGCTTCGGTCGCGGAAAGACCGGCTGCGGCCATGTGCGCATCGCGGGCGACGATAGTCGGAATTATCTGGTCGAAACTCTCGACGGGCGTGATCGTCAGTTCCACGTCGAGGCTGTCGGCAAAGCCTTTGACGAGGTCATATTCGGGGCCGACGGGTCCGTTCACTCCGATGTAGTAGGCGGTGGGGCTGTTGCGCGTGACCACACGCAATTCGCCGACGGTCTTCACCTGTTCGAGCTTCGATGGCATTTCCTGGCAGGTAGCCAGTAATGCTGCAAGAGCGAGGTAGGTGAAGATTTTGAAGATCATCATTCTCCTTCGACGGCACTTTAGTATGCTTATTAGCGGCTGTCGCTCGACGCCGTCTCCCCGGCGCTCATCAATCCATTATAGTTGGCTCGCAATCGCCATGCTTGACACCTGTCCGGCAGACCACCATGATCCGCAACCCGTCAGGGCTGCAATGATTATGTCCAGTTGGGCGTTGTCATTGAAGTCCGATAGGAAGAGATGAGTGCAACTAGCTGATATAATTGGACTGATCTGATCAAATTCAAGCACGGAGGGGTGCCGGAGTGGTCGAACGGGCCTGACTCGAAATCAGGTGTGCGCGTCAGCGTACCGTGGGTTCGAATCCCACCCCCTCCGCCACCCTTTTTCTTTCTAACTGATTGAAAAAGGATTGTTGTTCAGTACGTTAGTTGCGTTTGTCAATTATGCCATCGGGCATGGATGGGCATGACCGGGCGACTTTCTGACGCGATTTGGACACGATCTGGGCACGCTACTCCGTGAGCGCTTTCGCCAGTTTCTCGGCCCTGCTACCCGCTGTCGGGTCAAAATACAGGGAAATCCCAAATCACGCATGGCTCGAATTACCGGTTTACGGTCAACCCTATTGCCGTCAAGTTAGCCTTTTCGATCTCAGCTCAAAGCAAAACGGCCGCGCGTCGTGAAACGCGCGGCCGCTCTTTTCGCACTGAATCCCGAATTAATTCACGTCGGTCGCGATCTCGTAGAAACGCAGCTGGACCAGCTTGAGGCCGTTGTTGTCGTAGCTCCAGAAGTAATTGTACAAGGCATCATCGAACAGCGAGTAGCGCTCAGGGATGCCGTCATCGCCCACCAGGTCGACGTAGATGTACAACAGCTCCTTGCTGACGTTCTCCCACGGGCTCTTGCCCTTCTCGCGTACCAGGACCATCGAGAAGACAGAGCAGTACTCGGCGCCCTCTACCGCGTCATAAGCGCAGGTGGTCGTGGTCGAGCTCCCGCCCGGTTTCCCGAGCGCACGCGCATAGACGGAGTACTCGGTCACCCCGTCACCGTCCGGGTCCGGATTCGGCAACTGGAAACGGCCACCATTGCCATCGGTTGCATTGGCGTCGAGCACTTCGAAATCCGGGCCCTCGCTGAGCCAGATCTTGGAATTGCCCTTCAATTTGACAAAGATGCGTCGGCCGTTGTCGTTGTCCATCGGCGCGCTCTTGTCGCTGGTGCCGATGATGTTGAGGTTGTACGAGTGCGCCTTACCGGCGGCCTGGGCCGCGCCGGCCGCACCGAGCAGCAGCGTGGCGCAAAAGATCGTCGTCGAAACTCGCGAAAAATTCATACTGGTGGACTCCTTCTATAGACCGGAACCCTCGGCCTGGCCGCGGACGTTACAACCAGGTCGCCCTCTGGGAATGGGTCAGAAAGGTTCAATGGAAGCCTACTCGGCTCGGGTCGACGTCAACAACCCCGATTTTACATAAGCGCTCACGAAACGCAGTGCGGTCGATGGACAACGACAACGGCCGACGCATCTTTGTCAAATTGAAGGGCAATTCCAAGATCTGGCTCAGCGAGGGCCCGGATTTCGAAGTGCTCGAC
>JARRPZ010000053.1:0-32453 GCA_037382365.1 Gammaproteobacteria bacterium | reverse complement strand
ACCGAGGCCGTCATCACGGTGCCCGCGTATTTCAACGACTCCCAGCGCCAGGCGACCAAGGACGCCGGCAAGATCGCCGGTCTCGAAGTGCGCCGGATCATCAACGAGCCGACGGCGGCTGCGCTCGCCTACGGCATGGACAAGAAGCGCGGCGACCGTAAGATCGCGGTCTACGACCTGGGTGGCGGCACCTTCGACATCTCGATCATCGAGATCGCGGAAGTCGACGGCGAGCACCAGTTCGAAGTGCTGGCGACCAACGGCGACACGTTCCTCGGCGGCGAGGACTTCGACCTCCGCATCATCGAGTACCTGGCGTCCTCCTTCGAGAAGGAGAGCGGCGTCGATATCCGCAAGGATCCGCTCGCCATGCAGCGTCTGAAGGAAGCCGGTGAGAAAGCGAAGATCGAGCTCTCCTCGCAGCAGCAGACCGAGGTGAATCTGCCTTACATCACGGCGGACGCCAGCGGTCCGAAGCATCTCAACATCAAGCTGACCCGGGCCAAGCTCGAGTCTCTCGTCGAGGATCTCATCACGCGCACCATCGGTCCGTGCAAGACGGCACTCGCGGATGCCGGCCTGAAGGTCAGCGAGATCGACGACGTGATCCTGGTCGGCGGCCAGACCCGCATGCCCAAGGTGCAGGAAGAGGTGAAGAACTTCTTCGGTAAGGAGCCCCGCAAGGACGTGAACCCGGACGAAGCGGTAGCGCTCGGTGCGGCCATCCAGGGCGGCGTGCTCTCCGGCGACGTGAAGGACGTGTTGCTCCTCGACGTGACGCCGCTGTCACTCGGCATCGAGACGCTGGGCGGCGTGATGACGAAGCTCATCGAGAAGAACACGACCATCCCGGCGAATGCCCAGCAGGTGTTCTCGACGGCGGACGACAACCAGACCGCCGTGACGATCCACGTGCTTCAGGGCGAGCGCGAGCGGGCGGCGGACAACAAGTCTCTCGGCCGATTCGACCTGGCGGACATCCCGCCGGCGCCTCGCGGCATGCCGCAGATCGAGGTCACGTTCGACATCGATGCGAACGGCATCCTGAACGTCTCCGCCAAGGACAAGGCGACGGGCAAGAGCCAGAACATCGTGATCAAGGCCTCCAGCGGTCTGTCGGACGACGAGATCGACCGCATGGTCGAGGACGCCGAGGCCCACGCCGAGGACGATCGCAAGTTCCGCGAACTCGTGGACGTGCGCAACCAGGCGGATGCCCTGATCCACGGCGCCGAGAAGGCGCTGTCGGACCTGGGCGACAAGGTGAGCGGCGAGGACCGGCACAAGGTGGAGTCGGCGATCAGCGATCTGAAGTCGGCGCTGGAAGGTGACGACAAGGAGAAGATCGAGGCTCGCTCCAAGGCACTCGCCGAAGCGTCTGCGGCCATCGCGCAGCAGGCCTACGAGCAGTCCCAGGGTGCCGGGGAGGCCGGCGGTGGTGAAACCGAAGCCGGTCAGGGCGCTGAATCCGCCGGTTCCGAGGACGTGGTGGACGCCGAGTTCGAGGAAGTCGACGACGACAAGAAGTCGGCCTGATCGGGACCATCAGGCAGAGGCGTGTGCGCCGACGATCAGATGATTGCGATCGCCGGCGGACACAGGATGGATGAGCGGCTCCCGGCGTTAGGTCGGGAGCCGCGTTCGTAACGGACCAGCGCATGGCAAAACGCGACTATTACGAGGTGCTGAACGTCGGCCGCGACGCCTCGACGATCGAGATCAAGAAGGCGTACCGGCGACTCGCGATGAAGTACCATCCCGACCGTAACAAGGACGACGCGGATGCCGAGGTCAAGTTCAAGGAGGCCAAGGAGGCTTACGAGGTCCTGTCGCATCCCCGCAAGAAGGCGGCCTACGACCAGTTCGGGCACGCCGGGCTGAGCGGGGGAGGTGGCGGTCCGGGCGCCGGCGGTTTCAATCCGGCGGATGCGTTCGGCGATATCTTCGGTGACGTCTTCGGCGATATCTTCGGCGGCGGTCGCCGGGGTGGCCGCAGCCAGGTCTTCCGCGGCGCCGACTTGCGCTACGACCTGGAACTGGAACTCGAGCGCGCGGTCTCCGGCGACACGGTGGAGATCGACGTCGCCTCGCTGGTCAATTGCGAGACCTGTAGCGGGAGCGGTTCCGCTCCCGGTTCGACGCCCGATACCTGTGGCACCTGCGGTGGCACGGGTCAGGTCCGTATGCAGCAGGGCTTCTTCTCCGTGCAGCAGACCTGTCCGGCCTGTCGCGGCGAGGGCACGAAGATCACCGATCCCTGCGAAGACTGCCAGGGGCGTGGACGGGTCATGAAGCAACGCAGCCTGTCGGTGAAGGTCCCGGCCGGCGTCGACGAGGGCGACCGGATACGGCTTTCCGGCGAAGGCGAAGCCGGGCGTAATGGCGGCCCGCCGGGGGATCTGTATGTCGAGATACACCTCAAGCCCCACAAGCTGTTCGAACGGCACGGTCCGGATCTCCAGTGCGAGGTGCCCATCAGTTTCGCCGCAGCAGCGCTCGGCGGGTCAGTGGATCTGCCGACGCTGAACGGCCAGGTGGCCCTGAAGATCCCGCCAGGCACCCAGTCCGGCAAGGTCTTTCGACTGCGTGGCAAAGGCGTCACCACCGTCCGCAATCCCCGGCGCGGAGACCTGTTCTGTCGGGCGATCGTGGAGACGCCGGTCAATCTCACGGCCGAGCAGGAGAAGCTGCTGCGCAAGTTCGCGGACTCCGTGGAGGCCGGTGGCGACACACACAATCCTCACTCGGGTTCCTGGAAGGACACCGTGAAACGCTTTTTCGAGCGCATCACCTGAGTGTCGATCCGCTCCCGTGGCGGCTGGCGGGGCGTCGAGCGCTGGGCTAAGCTCGCCGGGAGTCGGGAAACCCCTCGAACGAGTCCCCGGGAGTGCCGATAACGCCATGATTCGCATCGCCGTACTCGGCGCCGCCGGCCGCATGGGCCGGGCCGTCATCGATATCGTCGCCGGTGAGGCGGACCTCGAACTCGGCGGCGCGTGGGTGCGGGCGGGCGACGCGCGATCCGGTCAGCCGGTTGCGAACTGGCATCCGGCGGCCGCGGACAGCGGTGCGAGCACATCCTCGGACGTGGAGCGGGTCCTGCACAATGCGGACGTCGCAATCGATTTCTCCCTGCCGTCGGCGACGCCGGCGGTCCTGGACGCCGTCGGGCGTGTCGGCGTGCCGCTGGTCTGTGGCGTCACCGGGCTCGGTGAAGCGCAGCGGGCGCAGATGGCCGCGGTCGCCGGCCGCGTCCCCCTGGTCTACGACCGGAATATGAGCGTCGGCGTCCAGCTGCTGAATTTCCTGGCCGCGCAGGCGGCGGAGCGGCTGGGCAGCGACTACGATGCCGAGATCCTGGAGGCACACCACCGCGCCAAGCGCGACGCGCCGTCCGGCACCGCCCTCATGCTCGGCGAGACCATCGCGGCAGCCCGCGGCGAGACCCTCGCCGACCGCGCGGTCTACGAACGTCACGGGGAGAGCGGTCCGCGGCAGCAGGGGACCATCGGGTTCTCGGTCGTACGGGGCGGCGCTATCGTCGGCGAGCATACGGTGCTGTTCGCGGGAAACCATGATCGGCTGAGCCTCGTCCATCAGGCGCAGGATCGGGCAGCCTTCGCCGCCGGCGCCGTCGTCGCGGCTCGCTGGGTGCGGTCGCGGCCGCCCGGTATGTACGGCATGGCGGATGTCCTCGGCATCCGGTGATGCCGGGGCGCCGCGGCCGGGTGCGGCGCCATCTGGCGTGACCGGGGCCCGTGTCTTACACTAAGGCGGGTCGCGGCGCAGTGCGGCGGCCCGGGCGGAACGGACAGCCGGTGTCCTTCCGCTTTTGCACATGTGCCATCTGCAAAAGAAGGGCCGCCAGACGATGACACCCGCCGTATTGGCACTCGAAGACGGTTCGGTTTTCCACGGCGTTTCCGTCGGCGCCGAGGGCAAGACCATCGGTGAAGTGGTGTTCAACACCGCCATGACCGGTTATCAGGAAATCCTGACCGATCCGTCCTATTGCCGCCAGATCGTCACGCTGACCTATCCCCACATCGGTAACGTGGGCTGCAACAGCGACGATTTCGAATCCCGCAAGGTGTTCGCGTCCGGGCTGGTCATCCGCGACCGGTCACTGATAGCGAGCAATTATCGCTCCGAACAATCTCTCGACGATTTCCTGCGTCGGGGCAACGTCGTCGCGATTGCGGACATCGACACGCGTCGCCTTACCCGGCTGCTGCGTGAGAAAGGCGCGCTCGCCGGCTGCATCATGACCGGCGAGGATCGCGCGGATTCGGCGCTGCGGGATGCGCGACGATTCCCGGGCATCGCCGGTATGGACCTCGCGAAATTCGTCACGACCGACGCACCCTACCAGTGGGCGCAGGGTGATATCTGGCCGGAGCGAGAGCCGCTGGTCACGCGCCGGATCGCCCGCTATCACGTGGTGGCCTATGACTTCGGGATAAAGCGGAACATTCTCCGCCGGCTGGTCGAACACGACTGCCGCGTAACCGTCGTGCCGGCTACGACACCGATCGAGGAGGTCCTTGCGTTGGAGCCGGACGGGGTATTCCTGTCCAACGGCCCCGGGGACCCGGAGCCTTGCGACTATGCCATCGAAGCGACGCGCCGGCTGCTCGACGAGGGTGTGCCGCTGTTCGGAATCTGCCTCGGCCACCAGATACTGGGCCTCGCCGCCGGCGCACGTACGGAGAAAATGAAATTCGGCCACCACGGTGCGAACCATCCGGTGCAGGAGCTGGCGACGGGGCGCGTTTTCATCACCAGTCAGAACCACGGATTCGCGGTGTCGGAGGAGAGTCTGCCGGACAATGTCCGCACGACGCATCGTTCGTTATTCGATGGTTCCCTGCAGGGCATCGAGCTGGTGGATCGCCCCGCATTCAGTTTCCAGGGACATCCGGAAGCGAGTCCCGGACCGCACGACATCGACAGCCTCTTCGGACATTTCGTCGAGCTGATCGAGGCCGAGCAAGCGCAGCGCGAGGGCACTGGTGTCTCGGCTGCAAGCCATATATAACAGTTAGTTAAAGCGAATTATTCAAGTGATCTGGCAGCCTGATCGAGGTGCCGGTCCGGAGCCGCCATGCCAAGACGCGACGACATCGAGAGCATACTGATCATCGGCGCCGGCCCGATCGTGATCGGCCAGGCCTGCGAGTTCGACTACTCCGGCGCCCAGGCCTGCAAGGCGCTCCGGGAAGAGGGCTACCGGGTGATCCTCGTGAACTCCAATCCCGCGACGATCATGACCGATCCGGAAACGGCCGATGCGGTCTACATCGAACCGGTGCACTGGCGCGCCGTGGCGAAGGTCATCGAGCGCGAGAAACCGGATGCGCTCCTGCCGACGATGGGCGGGCAGACGGCGCTCAACTGCGCCCTCGATCTCGTGCGTGAGGGCGTGCTGGAGGAGCACGGCGTCGAACTGATCGCCGCGTCCCGGGAAGCGATCGACATGGCCGAAGACCGGGAGCAGTTCCGCGAGGCGATGACCGAGATCGGCCTCGAATCACCGCGCTCGATAATCGCCCACACCCTGGACGAAGCCATCGCGGCCCAGGCCGAGATCGGCTTCCCGACGATCATCCGGCCGTCGTTCACGCTGGGTGGGAGCGGCGGCGGCATCGCCTACAACAAGGAAGAGTTCGAGCGCATCGTCGCGAACGGCCTGGAGCTCTCGCCGACCACGGAGATCCTGCTCGAAGAGTCGGTGCTGGGGTGGAAAGAGTACGAGATGGAGGTCGTGCGCGACCGTAACGATAACTGCATCATCATCTGCTCGATCGAGAATTTCGACCCGATGGGCGTGCACACGGGCGATTCCATCACCGTGGCTCCGGCGCAGACGCTCACCGACAAGGAATACCAGCGCATGCGCGACGCCTCGGTGGCCGTGCTGCGCAAGATCGGGGTGGAGACCGGTGGCTCCAACGTGCAGTTCGCGGTCAATCCGGACAACGGTCGTCTGCTGGTGATCGAGATGAATCCGCGCGTCTCGCGTTCGTCGGCGCTGGCCTCGAAGGCGACGGGCTTCCCGATCGCAAAAGTCGCCGCAAAGCTCGCCGTCGGCTACACGCTGGACGAACTGCGCAACGAGATCACCGGCGGCGCGACGCCGGCTTCCTTCGAACCGACGATCGACTACGTCGTCACGAAAATCCCCCGGTTCACCTTCGAGAAATTCTCCGGCAGCAACGACCGGCTGACGACGCAGATGAAATCGGTCGGCGAAGTGATGGCGATCGGCCGCACCTTCCAGGAATCCCTGCAGAAGGCGTTGAGAGGGCTGGAGACGAATATCGACGGGCTGACCGAGCGCCTGCCCGCCGAGCCGGACGAAGACGACCTCGAACGTCTGCGCCACGAGCTGCGCGCCGCGGGCGGTGAACGCATCCTGTATGTCGCGGACGCTTTCCGGCAGGGAATGACCCTCGAGGACGTGATCGACATCACCCGGATCGATCCGTGGTTCCTCGCCCAGGTGCACGATCTCGTCTGCGAGGAGCAGGCGGTACGGGGAGATCGCTGCGACGCGCTCCGCGGCACGCGGCTTCGACAGCTGAAGCGCAAGGGCTTCTCCGACTCGCGGCTGGCGCTGCTGATCGGGGTCGAAGAAGACGACGTGCGTACGGCCCGCCGGGAGCAGGGCGTCGTTCCGGTCTTCAAGCGCGTCGATACCTGCGCAGCCGAGTTCGCCACGGACACCGCCTACCTGTATTCGACCTACGAGGAGGAATGCGAGGCGGACCCGACGGAGCGGCGCAAAATCATGATACTCGGCGGTGGACCGAACCGGATCGGTCAGGGGATCGAATTCGACTACTGCTGCGTGCACGCGGCGCTGGCGCTGCGCGAGGCCGGATTCGAGACCATCATGGTCAACTGCAACCCGGAAACGGTGTCGACCGACTACGACACTTCCGACCGCCTCTATTTCGAATCCCTGACGCTCGAGGACGTGCTCGCGATCATCGACGTGGAGCGGCCCGAGGGTGTCATCGTGCAATACGGTGGCCAGACGCCGTTGAAACTGGCCCGCGATCTCGAAGCTGCCGGAGCGCCCATCATCGGCACGTCCCCGGATTCAATCGATCTCGCCGAGGACCGCGAGCGGTTCCAGGCGCTCATAGACGGGCTCGCCCTGCGCCAGCCGCCCAATCGTACGGCGCGGGACGAGGCGTCGGCCCCGGCGCTCGCCGCGGAGGTCGGGTATCCGCTGGTCGTGCGGCCTTCGTATGTGCTCGGCGGTCGCGCGATGGAGATCGTCTACAGCGAGGAGGACCTGCTCGCCTACATGGCCGCTGCCGTGAGTGTTTCGAACAGTAGCCCCGTCCTGCTGGACCGCTTCCTGGATCTCGCGACGGAGGTCGACGTGGATGCCATCTGCGACGGTGAGGACGTGCTGATCGGCGGCATCATGGAGCATGTGGAACAGGCGGGTGTACATTCCGGCGATTCGGGGTGCTCGCTGCCGCCTTTCAGCCTGAACGAGGAACTGCAGGCCGAGATACGCGAGCAGGTCGTGAAGCTCGCTCGCGGGCTGAATGTGGTAGGCCTGATGAATACCCAGTTCGCGATCCAGAACGGGGTCGTCTATCTGCTCGAGGTGAATCCGCGGGCGTCGCGCACGGTGCCTTTCGTCTCCAAGGCAACAGGGATTCCCCTGGCCAAGGTGGCCGCGCGGGTCATGGTCGGACAGTCCCTCGCGGAGCAGGGCTTTACCCGGCAGGTGACCCCCCGGTTCTATTCCGTCAAGGAGTCCGTGTTCCCGTTCGCGAAGTTCCCCGACGCCGACCCGATCCTCGGTCCCGAGATGAAGTCCACGGGTGAGGTCATGGGCGTCGGCCGTTCTTTCGGTGAAGCCTACGCGAAGGCCCAGCTCGCCTCGGGTGTCATCCTGCCGCGTCGTGGCACGGCGCTGCTCTCGGTCCGGGACCGTGACAAGGACGGAGCCGTTGCGCTGGCGGAGCTGCTAGTCGCACGTGGATTTGATATCGTGGCTACCGACGGCACGGCGAGAGCGCTGAAGTCCGCCGGTGTGCCGTGCAGGCGCATCAACAAGGTCAGGGAAGGGCGCCCGCACATCGTCGACGTTATCAAGAACGGAGAGATCTCCTTCATCGTCAACACGACGGAGGGCAAGCAGGCCATCCGTGATTCCCACTCCATTCGGGGTGAGGCGGTGCACAAGAAGGTGACCTACTACACGACGCTGGCCGCGGCCGTTGCGACGTGCGAGGCCTTGTCGCACCTGGACGACGACGAGGTCAACCGTTTGCAGGACCTGCACAAGGAGTTGGCAGCTTGACGAAAGTACCCATCACATTGCGAGGCGCCGACAAGCTCCGCGAGGAGCTGAAGCGGCTCAAGACCGAGGACAGGCCGAAGGTCATCCAGGCAATCGCGGAAGCGCGCGCCCATGGTGATCTCAAGGAGAACGCCGAGTATCACGCGGCGAAGGACCAGCAGGGCTTCATTGAGGCACGGATCAAGGACATCGAGGGCAAGCTCTCCCACGCTCAGGTCATCGATGTGACCACGCTCGGCGAGGGCGGCAAGGTCGTATTCGGTGCCACCGTGCAGCTGATCGACGAGGCGAGCGGCGACGAGATCACGTACCGGATCGTCGGCGAGGACGAGGCTGATATAAAGACCGGCCTCGTTTCGGTCACGTCGCCGATCGCACGCGCGTTGATCGGCAAGGACGAGGGCGATCAGGTGACCGTTGCGGCGCCGGGCGGCGACAAGCACTACGAGATCCTCGAAGTGCGATACGTCTGAGCGGCGCTGAAGCCGGTCTGGCTCAGATGATGATTCGTGGGTTTTCGGGATGGCGCCGGTAGAGCAGGGCGACGTTGCCGATGCGCTGGACGACCTCCGAGGCAGTCGCCTCGGCGAGCGTATCCACGATTCGATCGCGACCGGCGCGATCGGCTCCCCGGACCTTCACCTTGATCAGCTCGTGGTGCCCGAGCGCGAGATCGCATTCGCGGATGACGCCTTCGGACGCGCCGGCGTCTCCCACGAGGACGACCGGTTTCAGGTCGTGTCCCAGGCGTCTGAGCGTTTTTCGCTGTGCGTCGCGGAGCGGCATTGCCCGGCAGTCTACCAGCACAGGGGGGCGCAATGAGCGGACCACGGGGGACAGCGGCCGGCTGGCGGGAGCGCCAGGAGCGCGACCCTTACGTGCGACGCGCCCGGGAGGAGGGATACCGTTCGCGTGCCGCGTACAAACTGGAAGAGCTGCTGGACAAGGCGAAGTTGTCCGGCCGACCCGACATCGTGGTGGACCTCGGTGCGGCACCGGGCGCCTGGAGCCAGTATGTGGTGAGGCGCTGGGGCGACCGCACCCGCGTCATCGCACTCGACATCCTGCCGATGGACGACATCCCGGGCGTCGAGTTCGTCCAGGGCGACTTTACCGAGACAGAAGTTCTACGGACCCTGGAGGAGCGGTTGGGCGGTCAACGCACGGACCTTGTAATGAGCGACATGGCCCCCAATATCTCGGGCAATCGTTCGGTAGATCAGCCGAAAGCCATGTATCTGGCTGAATTGGCGCTGGATCTCGCCTGCGAAACCCTGCGCGAGGGCGGCGCCTTCATCTGTAAGGTGTTCCAGGGCGAGGGTTTCGAGGCGCTCGTGAGTGCGGCGCGCGGCCATTTCCGTGCAGTGCGGGTCGTGAAACCGAAGGCCTCGCGGCCTGCCAGTCGTGAGGTCTATCTGCTGGCGAGAAACTATCGACTGTAGTACCGTCTAACACTTAGACTGCGTCTAATCCAAGGCCAAGGAGAGGGGCCGGAGTGAACGATCTCACAAAGAACATCATCGTCTTCGTCGTCATCATCGTCGTGCTGCTGTCAGTGGCGCAGGGCTTCGGTCCCGTGGGCAGCCAGCCGCAGGACGTGCCGTATTCGGACTTCCTTCAGCAGGTGCGCAGCGGCAACGTGGACGAAGTGGTCTTCGAGGGCCGCAATATCCACTTCAGACAGGACGATGGCGGGCGCTACCTGACCTACAGTCCCGAGAGCGACAACACGGTGCTCATCGGCGAATTGATGGATAACGACGTGGGCTTCCGCGCCAAACAGCAGGAGGGACAGGGATTCTGGACCCAGCTGTTCATCAATTCCTTCCCGATCCTCCTCCTGATCGGTGTATGGGTCTATTTCATGCGGCAGATGCAGGGTGGCGGCGCCGGCCGGGGCGCGATGTCCTTCGGCAAGAGCCGCGCCCGACTGCTGGGTGAAGACCAGGTCAGCGTGACCTTCGCGGACGTCGCCGGCGTGGAGGAAGCGAAGGAAGAGGTGGTCGAGATCGTCGACTTCCTGAAGGACCCGAGCAAATTCCAGCGGCTCGGCGGCAAGATACCGAAGGGCGTCCTGATGGTCGGATCGCCCGGCACGGGCAAGACGCTGCTCGCGCGGGCCATCGCCGGCGAGGCGAAGGTCCCGTTCTTCACGATTTCCGGTTCCGACTTCGTGGAGATGTTCGTCGGTGTCGGCGCCTCGCGCGTGCGCGACATGTTCGAGCAGGCCAAGAAACATGCGCCGTGCATCATATTCATCGACGAGATCGACGCCGTCGGCCGTCACCGCGGCGCCGGCCTCGGCGGCGGTCATGACGAGCGCGAACAGACGCTGAATCAGCTCCTGGTGGAGATGGACGGGTTCGAGGGCAACGAGGGCATCATCGTGATTGCCGCGACCAACCGGCCCGACGTCCTCGATCCGGCCCTGCTGCGGCCGGGGCGATTCGACCGGCAGGTCGTGGTCCCCCTGCCCGACGTGCGCGGCCGTGAGCAGATCCTGAAGGTGCACATGCGCAAGGTGCCGATCGGCGACGACGTCCGGCCGGCCATCATCGCCCGCGGCACGCCGGGATTCTCCGGCGCGGACCTGGCGAATCTGGTCAACGAGGCCGCGTTGTTCGCGGCACGTGCGAACCGCCGTGTCGTGGGCATGGAGGAATTCGAAAAGGCCAAGGACAAGATCATGATGGGAGCGGAGAGACGCTCCATGGTGATGAGCGAGGACGAGAAGAAGCTCACCGCCTACCACGAGGCCGGCCACGCGATCGTGGGCCTGCTGGTGCCGGATCACGATCCCGTCTACAAGGTCACGATCATCCCCCGCGGTCGCGCCCTCGGCGTCACGATGTTCCTGCCCGAGCAGGATCGGTACAGTTACTCGAAGCAGCGCCTGGAGAGCCAGATCTCCAGCCTGTTCGGTGGTCGTCTGGCCGAAGAACTCATCTTCGGCGACGACCGGGTGACGACGGGTGCTTCCAACGACATCGAGCGGGCCACCGATATCGCCCGCAACATGGTGACCAAGTGGGGCCTGTCCGAGCGCCTCGGGCCACTGACCTACAGCGAGGACGAGGGTGAGGTTTTCCTCGGGCGCTCCGTCACGGAACACAAGAATGTTTCCGATGCAACGGCGCATGCCATCGACGAGGAGATCCGCGCAATCATCGACAATAACTACAATCGCGCCAAGCAGATCCTCACGGACAACATGGAAAAACTGCATGTGATGGCCGAAGCGCTGATCAAGTACGAGACGATCGACGAAGAGCAGATCAAGGACATCATGGAAGGCCGTACGCCCCGGCCGCCCGTCGACTGGGACGACACGGGCAAGCCTCCCGGCCTCCACGACAAGGAAGGGAAGCCGGCTGCGGAGGGCGACGGCAAGATCGGCGGCCCCGCACGCCAGCACTGAGTGCAGGCTCCAGGGACGATACCGGCAGCTCCAGGGCTGCCGGTTTTCGTTTCCAGCCCCGAGATCATCCGGACAGAGCGGGATGACCACTGAGATTCGCCTTGGCGCGCACGGGCCGCAGTTGCCGGTGCCCTGCATCATGGGCGTGCTCAATGTCACCCCGGATTCCTTCTCTGACGGCGGCCTTTTTCTGAACAGAGACGCCGCGCTCGCGCAGGCGCGGCGCATGGTCGCCGACGGAGCGTCGATAATCGACGTGGGCGGCGAGTCCACCCGCCCGGGATCGGAACCGGTCGGGTTGCAGCACGAACTGGACCGTGTCGTGCCCGTGATCGAGCGTATCTGCGCGGACCTCGACGTCGCGGTGTCCGTCGATACGTCCAAGCCCGAAGTCATGCGTGAGGCGGTCGCCGCCGGCGCGGCGCTCATCAACGACGTCTATGCATTGCGCCGTCCGGGCGCGCTGGAGACTGCCGCTGCCCTGGACGTGGGTGTCTGCCTGATGCACATGCAGGGCGAACCGCGGACGATGCAGTCCCATCCCCACTACGAGGACGTCGTCACCGAAGTGACGGATTTCCTGGTGCGTCGCGCCGCCGACTGCGAGGCGGCCGGTCTCGACAGGGAGCGGATCGTGATCGACCCGGGATTCGGTTTCGGCAAGATGGTCGCCCACAATCTGGCGCTGCTGGCCGGACTCCCGCGAATGGTGGCGACGGGCTACCCGGTGCTGGTCGGACTCTCGCGCAAATCGATGCTTGCCGCGCTCACCGGCAGGGAGGTCGACGAGCGGGTGGCGGGCAGCGTCGTGCTGGCAGCATTGGCGGCCGAGCGGGGCGCGCATATCATACGGGTCCACGATGTGGCGGAGACCCGGGATGCGCTCCGCATTGTTGCAGCGCTCGACAGAGGGGAAGTGGTGTGAACAGGCGATACTTCGGCACGGACGGCATACGGGGGCGCGTCGGCGAACATCCGATGACGGCGGAATTCGCGATGCGGCTGGCTTCGGCGGCGGCGGAGGTGCTGGTGCCGGACGGCGGCAGCGTACTCATCGGCAAGGACACACGCGTCTCGGGCTACATGTTCGAGTCCGCGCTCGAGGCCGGTTTCGTTGCGGCCGGCAGCGATGTTCTTCTGCTCGGACCTCTGCCCACGCCCGGCATCGCCCATCTCACCCAGAAATTCGAGGCCGACCTCGGGGTGGTGATCAGCGCCTCGCACAACCCCTATTACGACAACGGCATCAAGTTTTTCGACCGACAGGGCGGCAAGCTGTCCGATCAGGTGGAACTCGCCATCGAGGAAGGTCTGGAGCAGCCGGCGCGCACGAAGGACTCGGCTCATCTCGGCCAGGCGCAGCGCATCGACAGCGCGCGACGCCAGTACATGGAATTCTGTCAGTCCACTCTGCCGCGGGGGAGCAGCCTGGAAGGGTTGAAGGTCGTGATCGACGGCGCCAATGGCGCCGGCTACAAGGTCGCGCCGCGGGTGATCGGTGCGCTCGGTGCGGAAGTGATTCCCATCGGCTGCTCGCCGAACGGGCGCAACATCAACGATGGCTGCGGTTCGCTGCACCCGGAACTGCTCCAGCTGACGGTGCCCGGCGTACGGGCGGACGTCGGCATCGCCCTCGACGGCGACGGGGACCGGGTCGTCATGGTGGATCACGAAGGCAATACCGTCGATGGCGATCAACTGCTCTACGTGGCAGCGATGGCCCGCCATCGGAAAGGCCAGCTGGCCGGCCCGGTAGTCGGCACCGTCATGAGCAATCTCGGCCTGGAACTCGCCTTGCGTGATGCCGGGATCGAGTTCCGCCGTGCCAAGGTCGGTGATCGCTATGTGATGGAAATGCTCCGGGAAACGGGCGGCATCCTCGGCGGCGAGACGTCCGGCCACATCATCTGCCTCGACCGGACGACGACCGGAGACGGTCTCGTGAGCGCTCTGCAGCTCCTCGAGATCATGAAGGAGACCGGTCTGCCGCTCAAGGAACTGACGGCCTCGATGCCTCGCATGCCCCAACACATGATCAACGTGCAGGTCGCGAACAGGATCGACCTGGACGGCTCGCCGGCCGTGCAGAAGGCAGTGGCCGAGGTGCAGGAACATCTCGGCGGCCGTGGTCGGGTCGTCCTGCGACCGTCCGGCACGGAACCCGTGATCCGGGTGATGGTCGAGGGCGAGGATGCCGGGGAGGTCGAGCACCTGGCCCTGCAACTCGCCGCGGCGGTAGAGCGCAGCGCGGCCTGAACGGCCGTCCGTGTCGTCCCGCAAACGAACGCGCCGGTCGGAGAGGTGGTGCCGCCGGAGATCGGTCGCGATTGATTTGCACCGGGGTGGTCGGTATCCTTCGCGGCCTTTTACGGGCTTCCCCCCGAGCACTCGGTCGTGAAGCAATGGGCCGCGGAGACGCACTGTGAGACAATATCTGGTCGCCGGCAACTGGAAAATGCACGGCAGCCTGGCCGCCAATCGGGAACTGGTCGAGAATATTCTGGCCGGTGCCGGGCGGGCTCCCGGCGTGGAATTCCTGGTGTGTCCGCCGGCTCCCTACCTCGGTTCCGTCGGTCGGCAGCTGGAGGGCAGCGGCATCGCTCTGGGCGCGCAGACCGTCTCGGAACATGCCGCCGGTGCTTACACCGGTGAGGTGGCGGCCTCGATGCTGGCGGATCTGGGATGTCGTTACGTGATAGTCGGACATTCCGAACGCCGGACGATCTACGGCGAGACCGACGACACGGTATCCGCCAAATTCGAGGCGGCCCAGCGGGAGAAGCTGGTGCCTGTCTTGTGCGTCGGCGAGACGCTGGAGCAGCGCGAGGCCGGGGAGACGGAAGCGGTGATCGGTCGCCAGCTGGGCACGGTGATGGACCGGGTGGGCGTAGATGCATTCCGTGCCGCGGTGATCGCCTACGAGCCGGTCTGGGCCATCGGGACGGGACGCACGGCGAGTCCGGATCAGGCGGCCGAGGTGCACACTTACATCCGCTCGCTGGTGGCATCGCGGGACGAGGCCATCGCCGGCGCGCTGCGAATACTTTACGGCGGCAGCGTCAAGCCGGACAACGCGGCGGGCCTTTTCGCGCGGGCCGATATCGACGGCGGACTCATTGGGGGAGCGTCACTGCAGGCCGAAGCGTTCCTCGCCATCGGAGAGGCCGCTGCGGCGGATTGAGAGTAACGAGGTTATGACGACACTTTACATGGTCTTGACGATAGCCCTGGTATTCATGGCTATCGGCATCATCGCGCTCGTCCTGCTCCAGAAGGGCAAGGGCGCCGATGCCGGTGCTGCGTTCGGTTCGGGTGCTTCGGGGACCGTATTCGGGGCGCGCGGTACCGGCAATTTCCTGTCGCGGGCAACGGCCGTCCTTGCCACCCTGTTCTTCGCGAACTGCCTGGCCCTGGCTTACCTGAGCGGGCAGCGCGGTGGTGGTGGCAGCCTGCTGGAGCAGGAGACCGAACAGGTCCGGGAGGGTCCCGGGCAGGCACTGCCTGCAGAAGGCAGCGACCTGCTGCCGGTCCCGGAGCCGGATGCAGGCAGCGACAGCCTGGACGAACTGCCGCCCGTGGATCAGCCTCCGGACGGTGCTGACGGCCAGTGACTGGCGGCTAGATCAGACAGGTCTTTTCATGCCGACGTGGTGGAATTGGTAGACACGCTGTCTTGAGGGGGCAGTGGCGCAAGCCGTGTTTTTTTGGACAATGGCTTACGGCCCTCCGCACATCCCTACCCATCGTTACACCCGGCGGCCGTACTGATACAATGACGAGCCGTCAGCGGGCCTCTCGGCCCGGCGAATCCATCGATTGAGGCCAGGCTGCACCTATCGTGCTCGAAAACTATCTGCCGATCCTGATCTTCCTCGCGCTCTCGGCGGGCATCGGTGTGCTGCTTCTTATTCTCGGTTTCGTGTTCGGGTCCGGGAGCAAGGACCCCGAGAAACTCGCGCCGTACGAGTGCGGATTCGAAGCGTTCGAGGATTCCCGCATGCGTTTCGACGTGCGTTATTACCTCGTGGCCATCCTCTTCATCATCTTCGATCTCGAGATCGCGTTCCTGTTTCCGTGGGCGGTGTCGCTGGACACCGTAGGAGGCTTCGGGCTTCTGGCCATGGGTCTGTTCCTCGCCATCCTCGTCGTGGGGTTCGTCTACGAATGGAAGAAGGGGGCCCTGGAATGGGATTGAGCGAGGCGGACCGTCGGGAATTCGGAGTGGATGGAACCCGGTCACCCGCGCCGGACACCAGCATCCAGGAGAAGGGCTTCGTGGTCACCGCAGTGGATAACGTGGTGAACTGGGCGCGCACCGGCTCCATGTGGCCCATGACTTTCGGGCTCGCGTGCTGTGCCGTCGAGATGATGCATGCGGGCGCGGCGCGCTACGATCTCGATCGGTTCGGCGTGATCTTCCGACCGAGCCCCCGCCAGTCGGATGTCATGATCGTGGCCGGCACCCTCGTTAACAAGATGGCGCCGGCACTGCGCAAGGTGTACGACCAGATGCCGGAGCCGCGGTGGGTCATCTCGATGGGATCGTGCGCCAACGGTGGCGGCTACTACCATTACAGCTATTCGGTGGTGCGGGGCTGCGATCGGATCGTCCCTGTCGACGTCTACGTGCCCGGCTGCCCGCCCACCGCAGAAGCACTTCTGTACGGGATCATCCAGTTGCAGAAGAAGATCCGCCGCACCAGCACGATCGCACGGTGAGGCAAGGGGATGGGTGAGCGAACAGAGGCGCTGGCGGCGGCTGTCGAGAAGCGATTCGGCGAGGCCGTGCAGCGGGTCACATCGACCTGCGGCGAAGCCACATTCGTGGTCGGGAAAGCCTCCCTCACGGAAGTCGCCACGGCGCTGCGCGATGAACCCGATTTCGCTTTCGACATGCTGATGGACGTATGCGGCGTCGACTATCTCGACTATGGCTGCGCGGAGTGGAAGACGCGGAACGCGACTGATACCGGCTTCTCGCGCGGTGTCGATCGGGATCCGGTGATCATCGACGACGCCGAGGACTTCGATCCCGAGCGATTCGCCGTCGTCTATCATCTTCTGTCGATCAAGACGAATCGGCGCTTGCGTCTGCGGGTGTTCTGCGGTCCGGACAATCCGCCACGGATTCCCTCGGTGACAGACATATGGGCTTCCGCCGACTGGTTCGAGCGGGAGGCTTTCGATCTCTTCGGCATCCTGTTCGAGGGACATCCGGACCTGCGGCGTATCCTGACGGATTACGGCTTCATCGGGCACCCGTTTCGCAAGGACTTCCCGCTCTCCGGAAACGTGGAGGTCCGATACGACCCGGACAAGCGTCGGGTCGCGTATCAGCCCGTCACCATCGAACCGCGCACGCTCGTGCCCAAGGTGATCCGGGACGATCACCGTTACGACTCGGCCCTGCGGAGGACGCGCCAGGATGGCTGAGATTCAGAATTTCACGATGAATTTCGGGCCGCAGCATCCAGCGGCGCACGGCGTGCTGCGACTCGTCCTGGAAATGGACGGGGAGGTCATCCAGAAGGCGGATCCGCACGTCGGCTTGCTCCACCGTGCGACCGAGAAGCTCGCCGAGTCGAAACCCTACAATCAGAGCATCGGTTACATGGACCGTCTCGATTACGTGTCCATGATGTGCAACGAGCACGGCTACGTGCTGGCGATCGAAAAGCTGCTCGGTATCACTCCTCCGATCCGCGCCCAGTACATCCGGGTGATGTTCGACGAGATCACCCGGATCCTGAATCACCTGATGTGGCTCGGCGCCCACGGTCTCGACATCGGCGCCATGACGGTCTTCCTGTATTGCTTCCGCGAACGTGAGGACCTGATGGACTGCTACGAGGCCGTCTCCGGCACGAGGATGCACGCAACCTATTATCGTCCGGGCGGCGTCTACCGGGATCTGCCGGGCGAGATGCCGCAATACCAGCCTTCCCGGTGGCACGACGAGAAGGAAGTGGACGAGATGAACCGGGCGCGTGAGGGTTCGCTGCTCGATTTCATCCGCGATTTCACGGATCGCTTTCCTGCCTGCGTGGACGATTACGAGACACTCCTCACGGACAACAGGATCTGGAAGCAGCGGACCGTGAACATCGGGGTCGTTTCGCCGGAGCGGGCACTGCAGCTCGGTTTCAGCGGTCCGATGCTGCGGGGTTCGGGCATCGAGTGGGATCTGCGAAAGAAGCAGCCCTACGAGGTATACGACCGGGTCGATTTCGACATCCCGGTAGGGGTGAACGGCGATTGTTACGACCGCTACCTGGTACGCATCGAGGAAATGCGGCAGTCGAACCGGATCATCCGCCAGTGCGTGGACTGGCTCGCGGAAAATCCGGGAGCGGTGATGCTGGACGACCGCAAGATCTCTCCGCCGACCCGGGTCGAGATGAAGGACGACATGGAATCGCTGATCCATCACTTCAAGCTCTTCACCGAGGGTTACGTGGTGCCGGAGGGCGAGGCTTACGCAGCCGTCGAGGGGCCGAAAGGCGAGCTCGGCGTGTACCTGATCTCCGACGGGGCCAACAAGCCGTATCGGCTCAAGGTGAGGGCGCCGGGCTTCGCTCACCTCTCGGCCATGAACGAGATGGTGCAGGGGCACATGCTCGCCGACGTCGTTGCCGTCATCGGCACCCAGGATATCGTGTTCGGAGAGGTGGACCGTTGAGCGAGCAGATCCGGGACGTCGAACTCAGCGCCCACGTGCGAGATGAGATCGAGCGCTGGAAGGCGCGATTTCCCGAAAGCCGCAAGCGCTCGGCCGTCATAGGGGCGCTGCATGCCGTCCAGCACCAGAACGACGGTTATCTGACTCCCGAACTCATGGATGCAGTGGCGCGTTATCTGGATTTGCCGCCGATACAGGTCTATGAGGTCGCCACCTTTTATTCGATGTTCGAGACGAAACCGGTCGGCCGCCACAGCGTTTCGATTTGTACGAACGTGTCCTGCATGCTGCGCGGTGCGGAGGAACTCGTCGAGCACGTGGAGAGGAAGCTCGGTATCTCGCTGGGCGAGAGTACACCGGATGGCCGCATCTATCTCAAGCGCGAGGAGGAGTGCCTGGCAGCCTGCTGCGGCGCACCCATGATGATGGTCGATCACATCTACCACGAAAACCTCACGACCGAGCGCGTCGACGAGTTGCTGGACGGGCTGGAGTGATGAGTACCGACAGGAATCTGGTCTGCTATGCGACTTTCGGTGCGGATGAGCCCTGGTCGCTCGATGCTTATCGGCGCGTGGGCGGCTACGAGGCGTGGGAGCAGATTCTGAGAGGGGAATTCACGCCCGAGTCGATCGTGGAGGAGGTCAAGCAGTCGGGGCTGAAGGGCCGGGGCGGCGCCGGCTTCCCGACAGGGCTTAAGTGGAGCTTCATGCCACGCGGTGCGCCGGTGCAGAAATACCTCGTGTGCAACTCGGACGAGAGCGAACCGGGCACCTGTCACGATCGCGATATCCTGCGCTACAACCCGCATTCGCTGATCGAGGGGATGGCCATCGCCGGTTACGCCATGGGCGCGACGGTCGGCTACAACTACATCCGCGGCGAATTCCTGGAGGAGCCGGTGCCCCGATTCGAAGCGGCACTCGTCGAGGCGTACGAGGCGGGATTGCTCGGCAGGGATATCCGTGGCTCCGGGATAGACTTCGACCTCCACACCTTCGTTGGCGCCGGCGCCTACATCTGCGGGGAGGAGACGGCGCTGCTCGAATCGCTCGAGGGCAAACAGGGCAAACCTCGGTTCAAGCCGCCGTTCCCGGCGAACTTCGGACTCTACGGCAAGCCGACGACGGTCAATAACACGCAATCCCTGGCCAGCGTCCCTTCGATCATCCGCAATGGCGCGAAGTGGTTCTCGGACCTGGGCGTGGAAGGGTCAGGCGGTACGGCGATCTTCTCCGTCTCGGGTCATGTCGAGAAGCCCCAGAATCTCGAACTGCCGATGGGGATTCCGTTCCCGGATCTGCTGGATCGCTGTGGCGGGGTGCTGGGGGGGCGCGAACTGAAAGCCGTCATCCCCGGGGGATCGTCGGTGCCGGTGCTGCCGGCGGAGATCATCATGGAGTGCACGATGGACTACAACTCGCTGAAGGAGGCGGGTTCATCCTTCGGTACGGGTGCCGTCATGGTGATGGACGAGTCCACCTGCATGGTCCGGGTGCTGCGCCGCATCTCCCGGTTCTATATGGCCGAGTCCTGCGGTCAGTGTACGCCCTGCCGTGAAGGGACCGGCTGGCTCTACCGGATGCTCACCAGGATGCTCGACGGTGAGGCGACTGCCGCTGATCTGGACAAGCTCCTCGACGTTGCCAACAAGATCGAAGGCCACACGATCTGCGCTCTGGGCGACGCCGCGGCCTGGCCGGTCCAGAGTTTCCTGAAACACTTCCGTCACGAATTCGAATACATGGTCGAGCACCGGGGCCGCAGTATCGTCGAGGACCGCGGTCGCGCGGCTGCCTGAGGCGAGACGCCCGGCGTATGACGATGAGCGACGATCTGGTCAACATAGAAGTCGATGGCAGGCAACTGCAGGCCCGCAAGGGGCAGATGCTGATCGAGGTGACGGACGAGGCGGGCATCTATGTCCCGCGATTCTGTTACCACGAGAAACTGTCGATTGCGGCCAACTGCCGCATGTGCCTCGTCGAGGTCGAGAAGGCACCGAAACCGCTCCCCGCCTGTGCGACGCCGGTGAACGAGGGCATGAAGGTCTTCACGGATTCCGCGAAGGCCGTCTCGGCCCAGAAAGCGACGATGGAGTTCCTGCTGATCAACCATCCGCTCGACTGTCCGATCTGTGACCAGGGCGGTGAGTGCGAGCTGCAGGATCTCGCCATGGGTTTCGGCCGCGACGTCTCACGCTACACCGAGGGCAAGCGTGTCGTGAAGGACAAGGACCTGGGTCCGCTGGTATCGACCGACATGACCCGCTGCATCCACTGCACCCGGTGTGTCCGCTTCGGCCAGGAGATAGCCGGCATCCAGGAACTCGGCACGACGGATCGCGGCGAGAACATGAAGATCGGCACGTATATCGAGAAGAGTGTCGACCATGAGCTGTCGGGCAATATCATCGACATCTGTCCGGTCGGCGCCCTGAACAACAAGCCTTACCGCTACAGTGCGCGGGCTTGGGAGATGGTGCAGCGCCCGATGGTCTCGCCCCACGACTGCGTCGGCAGCAACCTCTACGCTCACGTGCTCCGCGGAACCGTCAAGCGGGTGGTCCCCCGTAATAACGAGGCCGTGAACGAGACCTGGATCGCCGACCGGGACCGATTCAGTTACGAGGGCATCTACAGCGACGCGCGGTTGCGCGAGCCCATGATCCGCAAGGACGGTCACTGGGTCACGGCGTCCTGGGAGGACGCACTGGCGCTGGCGACCGGACGCCTGGCCGAGAGCGCGGCGGCCAATGCCTCGGACGTCGCGCTGCTCGCGACACCGGGCGCGACCCTGGAGGAATGTCACCTGATCGCCAGGCTGGCGGATCATCTCGGCACGCCTAATCTGGACCACCGTCTCCGGCGGCAGGATTTCCGCGACCAGGATGCGGACCCGGCGTTCCCGTGGCTGGGCAGCTCGCTGGAAAGTCTGGAGGCGCTCGACTCGCTGCTGGTGGTCGGTTCGAATCTCCGGAAGGAGGCGCCGCTGCTCGCCCACCGGGTGCGAAAGGCCGCGCTGAACGGCGCCGCGGTCTCCTTCCTGAACGAACAGCGCTACCCGTATTTCTTCGACACCGCAGCCTGTGCGCAGGGCCCGCTGGTCGCCGAACTCGCCGCCGTCCTGCTGGTACTGGCCGAACAAGTCGGTGGGAATCTGCCGGAGGCGGTGGCCGCCTGTGCCGAGGGGGTTGAGCCCGGCGACGAGCATCGTCGGGCCGCAGGGAAGCTGGCAGAGGCGGAAAGCTCGCTCGTCCTGCTGGGGAACATCGCGCAGCGCCATCCGCGGTTCTCCGAGCTGCGCGTACTCGCGGCGACCGTGGCGGAATTATCCGGCGGCGCGATCGGCTACGTATCCGAAGGCGCCAATTCCGCCGGTGCTGCGCTGGCGGGCGTACTGCCGCATCGCAAGGCCGGCGGCATCGCTCGCAGCCAGCGGGGACGGGACGTCGGGAGCCTGCTGCAAGCGCCGCCAGGCAACATGCTGCTGTTCGGCGGGGATCCGGCTGCGGATTTCCTGCCGGGGGCCGGCGCGGTTTCGGCTCTCGCCGAGGCGGCATTCGTAGTCGCAATCACGCCGTATCGCACCGACGGGCTGGAGAGATGCGCCGACGTGATGCTGCCCATGGGGACGGCTTTCGAGACCTCGGGCACTTTTCTGAACGGGGAGGGACGCATCCAGAGCTTCGCCGGCGTGGCGAATCCCGTAGGGGAGGCCCGTCCCGGCTGGAAGATACTGCGTGTCATCGGCAATCTGCTGGAGGCGCCGGCCTTCGATTACGTGTCGTCGGAAGAGGTCCGCGACGAGATCCTCGGTCTCATCGGTGAATTGCGCCCGGACAACCGCTATACGGGAGAATTCGTCTGCGGCGGGCCGGAGCGGGTCGAACCGGCCATCACAGGCGCTGCTCTCGATGTGCCGATCTACCAGGTCGACGGACTGGTCCGTCACGCTCGTGCCCTCCAGCTCACGAACGACGGCCGCCAGGGGCGTGAGCAGGAGGCGGGCACGTGAACGACTTCCTGAATGCCGTCAGTTTCGGCTTGCTGGGTCGCCTGCCCGAGAACGCTCAGATGGTGACCGTAATCACCACCCAGATCATCGCGGTCATGCTCACCGTCATCATCTGCGTCGCGTTCCTGACGCTGGCCGAACGCAAGGTCATCGGGTATATCCAGAACCGCATCGGTCCGAATCGCGTCGGCTTCCGCGGCCTGCTGCAGCCCTTCGCGGACGTGCTCAAGCTGCTCGTGAAAGAGGTTGTCGTCCCGACCAACGCGAGCCGCTTCCTGTTCGTGATCGCACCGCTCCTGTCCATTACGCCGGCGCTCGCGACCTGGGCCGTGATCCCGCTGAACGACGAGTTCGTGCTCGCCGATATCGATGCGGGCCTGCTGTACGTGCTCGCCCTGACGTCGGTCGGCGTCTACGGCGTGATACTCGCCGGATGGGCGACGAATTCGAAGTACGCATTCCTGGGCGCGATGCGTTCCGCCGCGCAGATCGTGGCCTACGAGATCGCCATGGGCTTCGCGCTCGTCGGTGTGCTGATGGCCTCCGGCAGCCTGAATCTCGGCGAGATAATCCGGGCCCAGCAAGGCGGTATCACGAACTGGTTCTGGCTCTGGCTGCTCCCGCTCTTCGCCGTCTACTTCATCTCCGGCGTCGCAGAGACCAACCGGGCCCCTTTCGACGTCGCCGAGGGTGAGTCGGAGATCGTCGCTGGATTCCACGTCGAGTACTCCGGCATCGCCTTCGCCGTCTTCTTCCTCGCCGAGTACGCGAACATGATCCTGATCGCCGCCCTGACGGCCGTTCTCTTCTGGGGAGGCTGGCTGTCGCCCTTCGAAGGGCTGGTCGGCGTAGCCGGGATCGATGCCGACAGCCTGATCGTGCGGCCGAGCTTCTTCTGGTTCGCCCTGAAGACGACGTTCTTCCTGTTCTGTTTTCTCTGGCTCCGCGCAACGTTCCCGCGGTACCGTTACGATCAGATCATGCGGCTCGGCTGGAAGGTTTTCATTCCGGTGACGATCGTCTGGATCGCTGTCGAGGGCATGCTCGCCTGGTTCGACGTGGGTCCCTGGGCGAGACTCGCCGGCGTCTGAGGGAGAAGAGCGTATGGTCAGGAATTTTCTCAAGACGTTTCTGCTCCTGGAACTCTGGCAGGGTCTGATGCTGACCGGCCGGAACCTCTTCCGGAAGAAGGTGACCATTCAGTATCCGGAAGAGAAGACGCCCCAGTCTCCGCGATTCCGCGGCCTGCACGCGCTGCGGCGTTACCCGAACGGCGAGGAGCGCTGCATCGCCTGCAAGCTCTGCGAGGCTGTCTGCCCGGCCCTCGCGATCACCATCGAGTCGGACGTCGGGCAGGACGGCACGCGGCGCACGACTCGCTACGACATCGACCTTTTCAAGTGCATCTACTGTGGTTTCTGTGAAGAGGCCTGCCCCGTCGATGCCGTTGTCGAGACCCGGATCCACGAGTACCACATGGAAAACCGGGGTGAGAACATCATGACGAAGGACAAGCTGCTGGCCGTCGGCGAGAAATACGAGGCGATGATAGCGGCGGACAAGACCGCCGACGCCCCTTATCGGTAAGGGCGCGGCCGGACGACACTGCGAACGAGAGGAGACCGCCGCGCGTTTGCGCGGTCACTGGGGAACACGGTTTGTTTCAGACGCTGCTTTTCTACGTCTTCGGTGCCGTACTGATCGGCGCCGCACTGGGTGTCATATTCTCGCGGAACCCCGTTTACTCGGTGATGTTCCTGGTGCTCGCCTTCTTCAACAGCGCCGTGCTGTGGTTGCTGGCGCAGGCCGAATTCCTCGCGATCGTGCTGGTGCTGGTCTACGTGGGCGCGGTGATGGTGTTGTTCCTCTTCGTGGTGATGATGCTGGACGTCAATGTCGAGGAGATCCGCGAGGGCCTGACCCGGTACGCGCCGATCGGCTTGCTGGTGGCGGTCATCATGGTGGTCGAACTGGTGCAGGTGATCTGGGCGAAGAGCAATGGGCTGATCATGATGGGCGATGCGCCGCCGCTGCCCGAGGGCTACAGCAATACCAAGGCGCTGGGATCCGTCCTCTACACCGAGCATGTGTATGCCTTCGAACTGGCGGCCGTGCTGCTGTTGCTCGCCATCGTCGCCGCCATCACGCTCACCATGCGCCGGCGACCGGGACTCAAAGTTCAGAACATCACCCGCCAGGTGTCCGTCCGGCGGGAGGATCGGGTGCGGATCGTCAAGATGGATGCGGAGGAGCGCGAATGAGCGAGATCGGCCTCCAGCACTATCTCACCCTTTCGGCGATCCTCTTCTCACTGAGCGTGGCGGGCATGTTCATCAATCGCAAGAACGTGATCCTGCTGCTGATGTGTATCGAGCTGATGCTGCTCGCCGTCAATTTCAATTTCGTCGCCTTCTCGCGCTACGTGGGCAACGAGCTGGGACAGGTATTCGTCTTCTTCATCCTGACCGTTGCCGCGGCGGAGGCGGCGATAGGCCTCGCGATCCTCGTGGTGCTCTTCCGCAGTCGGCGCAGTATCGACGTCGAGAGCATGGACACGATGAAGGGCTAGCGCGATGGAATCCATCCACCTGACGATCGTACTGGCACCCCTCGTCGCATCCGTCATCGCCGGCATTCTCGGGTACCGCATCGGGCGCGCGGCGACGCACTGGATCACCATCCTGGCGGTGGGTCTGTCGACCGTCCTGTCGTTCGTCGTACTGAAGCACCTCACGATCGATGGCGGTACGACGCAGAACTACACCGTCTACACCTGGGCGGTCACGGACGGACTCCGTATGGAAATCGGTTTCCTCATCGATCGCCTGAGCGCGCTGATGATGGTGGTCGTGACATCGGTATCGCTGATGGTCCATGTCTACACCATCGGTTACATGCGCGACGATCCCGGTTATCAGCGCTTCTTCAGCTACATCTCGCTGTTCACGTTCGCCATGCTGATGCTGGTGATGTCGAACAATTTCCTGCAACTGTTCTTCGGCTGGGAAGCGGTGGGTCTGGTGTCCTATCTGCTCATCGGTTTCTGGTACCGCAAACCGTCGGCGATCGTCGCCAACCTCAAGGCGTTTCTCGTAAACCGGGTGGGGGATTTCGGATTCATACTCGGCATCGCCGCAGTGGCGATGTTCGCCGGAACGCTGGACTACGCCGAGACTTTCGCGCAGGCGGAACGCATCGCGGCGTCGGAGATACATATCCTGCCCGGCAGTGCGTGGAATGCCATGACGGTGGTCTGCATCCTGCTGTTCATCGGTGCGATGGGGAAATCGGCCCAGGTGCCCCTGCATGTCTGGTTGCCGGATTCGATGGAGGGTCCCACCCCGATTTCGGCGCTTATCCACGCCGCCACGATGGTGACGGCGGGCATCTTCATGGTGGCCCGAATGTCGCCACTGTACGAACTGTCGCAGACGGCCCTCACTTTCGTCGTCCTGATCGGCGCCGTTACCGCGTTTTCCATGGGACTGCTGGGCATCGTGCAGAACGATATCAAGCGGGTCGTCGCCTATTCGACGCTCTCGCAACTGGGCTACATGACCGTTGCGCTCGGCGTGTCTGCGTACGCCGCGGGGATTTTCCATCTCATGACCCACGCCTTCTTCAAGGCACTGCTCTTCCTGGCCGCCGGTTCCGTGATCATCGCCATGCATCACGAGCAGGACATGCGGCGCATGGGCGGTCTGAAGAAGTACATGCCCATCACCTACTGGACGGCCCTGATAGGCTGCCTGGCCCTGATCGGTTTCCCGGGCACCTCCGGCTTCTTTTCGAAGGACGCACTCATCGAAGTGGTGCACGCCGCGCAGATGGAGCAGGGTGGTTTCGCGCACGCCATCGCCTACTGGAGCGTGCTGCTCGGCGTCTTCGTCACCGCACTGTACTCATTCAGGATGTTCTTCCTGGTATTCCACGGCACGGAGAGGATGGACGCGGAGACCCGCTCCCACCTGCACGAGTCGCCGGCCGTGGTGACGATTCCGCTGATCCTGCTGGCGCTGCCGTCGCTGTTGATCGGCTGGTTCACCGTCGGCCCCGTCCTCTTCGGAGACTACTTCGCCGGATCGATCACGGTGGCCACCGGTCACGGCGCACTTGCCGCGGTCGGCGAGGAGTTTCACGGTCCCGGAGCTTTTGTCTTGCACGCTTTCTCCGGTCCGGCGGTCTACCTGGCGCTGGCCGGCGTCGCAGTCGCCTGGTACGTGTGGCTTCGCCGACCCGATATCGCGGCGCGGACGAGTGAACGCCTCGCCGGCCTGTACCGGGTGCTGGTCAACAAGTACTACGCGGACGAACTCTACCGGAAGGTCTTCGCCGACGGCGCGAGGGGGCTCGGCACTGTGCTCTGGAGGGCCGGCGACCAGATCGTGATCGACGGCGCCCTGGTGAACGGTACGGCGAACTCCATCGGCAGACTCGCCGGTCTGTTCCGCCGCCTTCAGACCGGATATCTCTACCACTACGCCTTCGCGATGGTGATCGGCCTCACCGTGCTTCTGGGTTGGCTCCTCTGGGCGGCATGAAGCATCGCGCGCCACGGAACGGATGATTGATTTGGACTTCCTGCTGAGTCTGTTGATCTGGCTGCCGATTGTCGGCGGTTTCGTGTTGCTGCTGATCGGCGACGGTGACGATGCCGCATCCGGCCGGGCCGCGGCGATGCGTGCGACCGCACTGGCCGTCTCTCTCCTCACCCTGGTCGCGAGCATACCGCTGTTCACCGGCTTCGACAGGGCGAGTGCCTCGATGCAGTTCGTCGAGCGGATACCTTGGATCGAGACCTTCAACGTCGACTACTTCCTCGGTGTGGACGGCCTGTCGGTGCCCCTCATCCTGCTGACCACATTCATCACGCCGCTGGTGGTGATCGCCGGCTGGCGTGGCATCGTGCGGCGGCCCGCCCAGTACTTCGCCGCCTTCCTGATACTGGAGGGACTGATGATCGGCGTGTTCTGCGCGCTCGACGCCATGCTCTTCTACGTGTTCTGGGAAGCCATGCTCGTACCGATGTTCCTGATCATCGGTGTCTGGGGCGGGGAGCGACGGATCTACGCGACCATAAAGTTCTTCCTGTACACGTTCCTCGGTTCGGTATTCATGCTGGTGTCGCTGATCTGGCTGTACGTGCGCTCGGGCACTTACGACATTCTCGAGTTTCATGAGCTGCCGATCCCGATGGAGGCGCAGATACTGATCTTCGTGGCCTTCCTGCTCGCATTCGCGGTGAAAGTGCCGATGTGGCCGGTGCATACCTGGCTCCCGGACGCGCACGTCGAGGCACCGACGGGCGGTTCGGTGATCCTCGCCGCGATCATGCTGAAGATGGGAGGCTACGGATTCGTGCGGCTGTCGCTACCCATCCTGCCGGATGCGAGTCAGGCGCTGGACTGGCTGATGATCGCGCTCTCCCTTATCGCAGTCGTCTACATCGGTTTCGTGGCGCTCGTCCAGCAGGACATGAAGAAGCTCATCGCCTATTCGTCCATCGCTCACATGGGTTTCGTCACGCTCGGTTTCTTCGTTCTGTGGGATATCGAACAGTCCACGGGCGCCGTCAGCGGTGCCGCTCTCGGTCTGACCGGCGGTATGGTCCAGATGGTCTCCCACGGACTCGTATCGGGGGCTCTGTTTCTCTGCGTAGGCGTGATGTACGACCGTCTGCATACGCGCCGCATCGCGGACTACGGCGGTGTCGTCAACACGATGCCGGTATTCGCGAGTTTCATGGTGCTGTTCGCGATGGCCAATGCGGGTTTGCCCGGTACGTCGGGTTTCGTCGGCGAGTTCATGGTGATCCTGTCGAGTTTCCGGGCCTCGTTCTGGTACGCGTTGCTGGCCGGGACGACGCTCGTGATCGGTGCGGCCTACACCCTCTGGATGATCAAGCGCGTCATATTCGGCGACGTAGCCAATGACGAGGTGGCGTCCCTGACCGATATCGATACGCGCGAATTTCTCGTCCTCGGTGTCCTCGCCTTCGCCGTACTGCTAATCGGCGTCTGGCCAGGCCCCCTGGTGGACATCATGTCCGCGAGTGTGGATCAGCTCGTGGAACAGATGAGCCGGTCGAAGTTGTGAGCGGTATGCTGGACCCCGAGGCCTGACCCATGTCATTCATCGTCCCCGATTTCAGTCTCGCCCTGCCGGAAATCGTGCTGCTCGCGGCGTTGTGCATCGTACTCGTCGCCGATCTGTTCGTGAGCGACGAGAACCGTGCCGTGACCTGGTGGCTGTCGATCGGTTCACTCGTGGCGACCCTGGGCGCGCTGTTCGCATCCGCACCGGATCTCCGCACGCTGACTTTCTCGGGGAGTTACGTCTCGGACCCCATGGGTCACATCCTGAAGATCGTATCGGTCGGTCTGCTGGGTCTCGTATTCATCTACTCGCGCCGTTATCTCACCGTAAACGGCCTGACACGCGGCGAGTTCTACACGCTGTCCCTGTTCGCGCTGCTCGGCACGATGGTCATGATCTCGGCCAACAGCCTGCTCACGATGTATCTGGGGCTGGAAATTCTGTCCCTGGCACTCTACGCACTGGTGGCGTTCGACCGGGATTCCGCGGTGGCGGCCGAATCCGCGATGAAGTATTTCGTGCTGGGAGCGATCGCGTCGGGGATGCTGCTGTTCGGGATCTCTTACCTGTACGGCGTCACCGGGGTCATCGAATTCGGACCGCTCTCGCTGGCCATCCGGGATGCGGGCGCCGACGATATCGCGCTGTGGTTCGGCCTCGCGTTCGTGGTGGTCGGCATCGCCTTCAAGTTCGGGGCGGTGCCGTTCCACATGTGGCTGCCGGACGTCTATGAGGGGGCGCGTACGCCGGTGACCCTGCTGATCGGCTCCGCGCCGAAAGTGGCGGCCTTCGCGCTGGCCATGCGCATACTGGTGGACGGGCTGCCGGAACTGCATGGCGCATGGCAGGGTATGCTGATGATACTCGCCGTGCTGTCCCTGGCCATCGGCAACGTGGTGGCTATCGCCCAGAGCAACATCAAGCGCATGCTGGGCTATTCGACGATCGGGCACGTCGGGTTCATCCTGCTCGGTATCTTCACCGGCACCGAGGCGGGTTACGAAGCCGCCATGTTCTACACGGTCACGTATGTCCTCATGGCCGCAGGCGCGTTCGGTATGGTGATCCTGCTGTCGCGGCAGGGCTTCGAGGCAGAAGAGATCAGTGATTTCAAGGGCCTGAACAGCCGCAGTCCCTGGTTCGCCGCCATGATGGCCTGTTTCATGCTGGGGATGGCCGGGATTCCACCCTGGGTGGGATTCTGGGCGAAGCTGAACGTCATCGCCGCCGTCCTGGACGCGGGCCGCCTCGCGCCGGAGGGGCTGATATACACCTGGCTGGCGATCCTGATGGTCGTGTTCTCGGTGATAGGCGCGTACTACTATCTGCGTGTTCTCAAGTTCGTGTATTTCGACTCTCCGGACGACGATGCGCCGCTCACGGCCCCGCGCGACATGCAGATCGTGCTCAGCCTGAACGGTCTCGCAATACTCGGTCTCGGCCTGGTTCCGGGCACACTGCTGGCGCTCTGCGCGAGCGTCGTGTCCTGACCGACGGCCCGGGGGCGCCTCGGCGGTTGAAAAGGGCGGTCGGGCTCTAGTATGATCTCGGTCTGCGGATGCGGGGTGGAGCAGTCTGGCAGCTCGTCGGGCTCATAACCCGAAGGTCGCAGGTTCGAATCCTGCCCCCGCTACCAAGGTTTTGGTGACGAAAAGCCCCGCTTGGGGCTTTTTGTTTGCCCGCACAGGCTGCAGGGTCCAGGGCCGGCAGCCGGGGCAGGAACCGGTGTAAATGGGCCCTGGGGCCCATTTTTTGTTGGAGTCCACGAGGACAGGCGACAGAGGAAGAGTGACAGAGGACGAAATCAGGCGACTGCTGGAGCCCGCGATCGAAGGCATGGGCTACGAACTGGTCGATCTGGACGCCAGGATCGGCGGCAGAAATGGGCTGCTGAGGCTCTATATCGACAGCGCGGACGGCGTCGGGCTGGACGACTGTGAAAAGGTGAGCAATCAGGTGAGCGGCGTCCTGGACGTGGAAGACCCGATACCCGGGGAGTACGTCCTCGAGGTCTCATCGCCGGGACTGGATCGCCCGCTGACCCGACCGGAGCACTTCGAGCGCTTCACCGGTCATGAGGCAAAGATCGTCCTGAGAGTCCCGCTCGACGGGCGGCGGCGGTTCCGTGGCTGGCTGGAAGGCGTGGAGGACGACGTCGTGCAGGTGCGCGTCGATGGGCAATTGTTCCGGCTGCGCATAGCGGATATCGAAACGGCGAGGTTGGTTCCGGTGCTTTGAGTCACCATCTCTGGCCGGGCGGAGAACGACAGATATGAGCAAGGAAATTCTGATGGTGGTCGACGCAGTCTCTAACGAGAAGGGCGTCGAGAAAGAGATCATCTTCGAGGCGATCGAGGCGGCGCTCGCGTCCGCCACGAAGAAGCGCCACGGGGACGATATCGACGTGCGGGTCGCGATCGACCGGGAGACCGGCGATTACGACACCTTCCGTCGCTGGACCGTGTTCGAGGACGAGTCGACGGAACTGGAATTTCCCGATCGCGAACTGCGCATGATCGATGCAGTCGACATCGACCCGGACGCCGAGCCGGGCGGTCACGTGGAAGTGCCGATGGAGTCGGTGGAGTTCGGCCGTATCGCCGCGCAGACGGCCAAACAGGTCATCGTGCAGAAGGTGCGCGAAGCGGAACGCGAGCAGGTTGTGGAGGAGTATCAGGACCGGGTCGGCGAGTTGCTGAGCGGCCTGGTGAAACGCGTGGACCGCAACGGGGTGTACATCGATCTCGGCGGCAATGCTGAGGGCTTCGTGCCCCGGGAGAAAATATGATCCCCAGGGAGCCGGTCCGCCCGCAGGACCGCATCAAGGCTCGACTGGTCGAGGTGAAATCCGAGCCGCGCGGCCCGCAACTGTTCATGACGCGGACCTCTCCGGAGTTCCTCATCGATCTGTTTCGGCTGGAAGTGCCCGAGGTGGGGCAGGGATTGATCGAGATCATCGCAGCCGCCCGGGATCCGGGTCTGCGCGCGAAGATCGCCGTGAAAAGCAATGACCGGCGTATCGATCCCGTGGGCGCCTGTGTCGGCATGCGGGGATCCCGCGTACAGGCGGTATCCAACGAGTTGGCCGGCGAGCGTGTCGACATCATTCTCTGGGACGACAACCCGGCCCAGTTCGTGGTGAATGCGATGTCGCCCGCAGACGTCGTCTCGATCGTCATGGACGAGGAGGCGCACAGCATGGACATCGCGGTGGAGGAAGACAAGCTCTCCCAGGCCATTGGCCGCGGCGGTCAGAACATCCGTCTCGCCAGCGAACTGTCGGGTTGGGAGCTCAATGTCATGACTGCCGCCGATGCCGAGGAGAAGAGCGAGACGGAGATGCGCGAACTGACGGAGATGTTCATGAAGAGCCTCGACGTCGACGAGGAGGTCGCGATGATCCTCGTGCAGGAAGGGTTCTCTACCGTCGAGGAAGTCGCTTACGTGCCGGCTGCAGAACTCGCCGAGATCGAGGAGTTCGACGAAGATATCGTGGACGAACTGCGGAGCCGGGCGCGCGACGTGTTGCTGACACAGGCGATCGCGAGCGAAGAGAAGATCGACGAGGCGGAACCCGCCGAGGATCTGCTGGGGGTCGAGGGCATGACGCGCGAGCTCGCTTTCGTGCTGGCCAGTGAGGGCGTGATTACCCGGGAAGACCTGGCGGAGCAGTCGGTCGACGATCTGCTCGAGATCCAGGAAGACATGGAACAGGAGAAGGCCGCCGCGCTCATCATGGCAGCGCGTGCTCACTGGTTCGAGCAGGAAGACCAGGAAGACCAGGAAGAGCAGGCAGAGCGGGCCTGATACACGGGAGTTAATGTATGGCTGAAGTCACTGTCGCACAGTTCGCCGAGGTGCTTAAGGTACCGGTCGACAAGCTGATCTCTCAGCTGGATGAGGCCGGCATCAAG
>JARRPZ010000052.1:0-18902 GCA_037382365.1 Gammaproteobacteria bacterium | reverse complement strand
CTGCGCGGGCTGCTGCTGGGCCCTCATGCTCCTGATGTTCGCCGCAGCAACGGCGAACCTCCTGTGGATGTTCGTCCTCGGGCTGCTCATGGCGGTAGAGAAGAACGCGCCGTGGGGATCCCGGATCGGCCGGCCCGTGGGTGTCGTCCTGCTCGCGGTCGGCGGGGCCATCACGATAGCGGGTCTCGCCGCCTGAGCGACCGGTGTGATCTGCCTATTCCACGCCGCGGGCGGGCATCTTATGGTGGACGAGGGACGACGTGTCAGGGGGTAGCGCTGTGAAACGGATGGTCTGGTACGGGTTGCCGGCCCTGCTCGCCCTGCCGGTCCTGGCCCTGTCCCGGCCGGAGGCGGTCGATGTCTGCGCCGAATGTCACGGTGCGGACGGCATGGGCAATGGTGACGCGGTGGTGCCGGTGATCGCCGGCATACCGGCGGGCCACATCGAGGAGGCGATCTTCGCCTACATCGACGATGCGCGGCGTTGCGTGCGCGAGCCGCGGATGTGCGAGACGGTGTCGGGTCTGAGCGAAGACGAGGTGTTCGCGCTCGCCGATTACTTCGGCTCGAAGAAGCGCATGGCGCTGGATCAGGAGTACGACGCGAAGCTCGCGGAGGAAGGGGCGGCTCTGCACGAGCGGCACTGCCGTGCCTGTCACGTGCCACCCGACGCCGAAGACGTCGAGTATGCGGTCGGTATTCCCCTGCACGGCCAGCGCAAGGAATACCTGCGTTACGCGATCGAGGCCTATCTCGGCGGTCACCGCGAAGCGCTGCTGCCGGCCATGGCCCACGAACTCGCCGAACTGGAGCCGGGCGACATCGGGGCGCTCGTCAATTACTACGCGAGTTACGACCCGGACGGCTAGGCCCGGCGCGTATGCAGATTCCGCGACTCCGCCGGGTCCCGGAACGCGTTATGGTATGGGTGTGTCCGGGTGGGCGTCCCGGCCCGCCCGGTTTCCCGCGGGAGACAAGGAGACGGCCATGCCTGCGACCAAACTGAAGGAATACCTCGACAGGGAGAACGTCAAGTACGTCATTATCGGTCACTCGCCCGCGTTCACCGCCCAGGAGATCGCGGAGCGGGCGCACATCCCCGGCAAGGAACTCGCCAAGACGGTGCTGGTGAAGATCGACGGCGAGATGGCGATGGTGGTGGTGCCTGCATCGGACCACGTGAAGCTCGCCCATCTGAAGGAGGCCCTCGGCGCCGACGACGTCGATCTCGCCGACGAGTACGAATTCAAGGATCGCTTCCCCGACTGCGAGACCGGTGCGATGCCCCCGTTCGGTAATCTCTACGGCATGAAGGTGTTCGTCTCGACCGCCCTGCGCGAAGATGACGAGATCGCCTTCAGTGCGGGCTCCCACAGCGAGCTGATCCGCCTGCCCTACACCGAGTTCGAGCGGCTGGTGAACCCGACGCCCCTGGCGGCCTGATCGGAGACCGGTACCGGGCCCTGCAGGAGGGCCTTCAGGCCCGATGAGGTAATCGGGGCTGAAGCCCCCCTACCGGTTCGGCAGTTCGACCTCCACCAGCACCTCGTTGCGGCGCAGGAAAGGCGGCGTGAACGGGTTGTTGTAGGCGGCGGACTGGGGCGTGCCGGTCACTTCGACGCCGTCCCGTTCGAGGGCGAGCAGCAGGATCTCCAGGTGCTTCTCGAAGTTGGCCGCCGTCCAGCGGCCCGAGTAGCGGTGGACGGCCATCGTCCGGGCGGGCACCTCGCGGATCGTGACCCGCTCGTCGACGGGTACCGGCAGCGTCTCCCGTGTGTACTTGCGCTCCATCACGAACTGGTAGCGATAGCGCCCGGCTTCCGCGGATCGCTCCGCGATCACCGGGACCGTCATGTTCATCTTCACGGACTCGTCGACCGGTTCGCGGGTGACGGGAGCCGTCATCGCCATCTTCTCCGCGGCCTTGTTGTCTCCGAATATGTAGCCGGCGAGGATGCGGAACCCCCGGCTGCCGCTATCCCCATAGTCGCCTTCCACGACGGTCTCCGCCACCAGGTAGGGTGCGTAGGCACGGATCTCGTACTCCTCGTGTTCCGAGATCACGCGGAATTCCGGTTCCTCGTAGGCCATGGCGGTCCCCGTCAGGCTCAGCGTGATGATGATGGCGACGATTCTCTGCATGAGGCCGTATCGAATCGGGGATAAATCCCCGCCTACCTCTCTATAATGCTCCGAAGCCATGATACCGGAGGCCGCCATGCCGAGGATCCCCCGCGACCGGGACAACGACTATTCGGAAGAGGCGATCCGAAGGCGACGCGAGTTCATCGAGGAGCAGACGGACTTCCGCTTCGAGCACCTCGGCAGCTACTCGCTCGACCCGTCGACGCTGAAAGGGAACGTGGAGCACTTCACCGGCATCGCACAGATGCCGATCGGTTTCGCCGGGCCGCTGCTGGTCAACGGCGAACACGCGCAAGGCGAGTTCTACGTGCCCATGGCCACGACCGAAGGCACGCTCGTGGCCAGCTACAACCGGGGCATGTCACTTACCCGCGAGGCCGGCGGCATCATGGTCACCGTCGTCGACGACGCCATGCAGCGCGCACCCGTCTTCGTGTTCGATAACGCGCGCGAGGCGAGGGCGTTCGGTCTCTGGATCTCGGAGAATTTCTCCGGCATCAAGGCCGCCGCGGAGGCGACGACGAGTGTCGGCAAGCTGCGCGACATCGAGCAATACGCCGCGAGCCGCATGCTCTACCTGCGTTTCAACTACACCACCGGCGATGCCGCGGGCCAGAACATGGCCGGCAAGGCGACCCTGGCCGCCTGCCACTGGATCATCGAAAACTTCGGGCGGGTCGAGTACTACCTGTCCGGCAACATGGACACCGACAAGAAGCACTCGACCCTGAATTCCCTGCACAGCCGGGGCAAACGGGTCATCGCGGAGGTGACCATCCCCGACGCCATCCTGCGCGACCGCATGCGGGTCTCCGCTGAGCAGATGTTCGCCACCCGGCGGGTCTCCCAGTTCGGCGCGCTGATGGCCGGCGCGGTCTACAACGGCGTGCATCCGGCGAACGGCATCGCGGCGACTTTCATCGCCACGGGTCAGGACGAGGCCAATGTGGCCGAATCCCACGCCGCCTTCACCTACGCCGAGGTGACCCGCACCGGGGACTATTACTATTCCATCACGCTGCCGTCACTGATCGTCGCCACCTACGGCGGCGGCACCGGCCTCGCCACCCAGCGGGAATGCCTGGAATCCCTCGGCTGTTATGGCCGCGGCAAAGCGCACAAGCTGGCGGAGATCATCGGTGCGACCGTGCTATGCGGCGAGCTGTCGCTGGGGGCCGCCGTGATCGCGGAGGAGTGGGTCAGCAGTCACGAAACATACGGCAGAAACCGATGATGAACGCCTGATCATCAGGCCGGGCCTGCCTGTCCCGTCGGCATCGACGTCTTGCGGGCGACGCTCCACGCAGTAGCACGCGATCGTCCCCTGCGTCGCATCATCGACCGCCAATTCGCAGGGATAGCGGACCCGGTGGCGGGCGGCCGGCTGCCGCCTCGCGCCGGTTTTATCTCACGTTCGCCGCCCGAAGCGGGCCGATTCCGGGTCTGGTCCGAAGGCGGCGGCCGCACGGCGGACCTCCGCGAGCATCGCGGCGGCGGCCGGCGTCATCGGTCGCTCGGTCGAGGTCACCAGGCTGGCGTTGCGACGTACCGTGGGCCGATCGACCGGCAGGATGTGTATTCCCCAGGTCTCCCGCGCCAGGCGGCTCGTCACCAGCGCCGGCGAGGTCATCAGCAGGAAGTCGTTGGCGGTCAGCAGTTTCATGCCGATGCGGTAGGCGTCGGAGCCGATGAAACGGTGCGGCGGTTCGAGGCCCTCGGCGATGAAAGTCTCGATGATCACGTCCACGTCCGACGGTCGGGAGTAGGGGACGAGCCACGTGAATCCGGCCAGGTCCCCGAGTGCGAGGCGGCGCCGGTCCGCCAGCGGGTGCGCGGGCCGGCAGGCGATCACGTCGCTGGCCGAGTAGATGACTTCGGCCCGGAAACCGTCCCGCAGCGCGAAATCGCCGACGCCGACGGCTACGAAATCGAATTCGCCGTCGTACAGCCGTTCCAGGATCTGCTCGGAGTAGCCCTCGATGAGATTGATACGCAGTCCCGGCCGCTCGGCATGCAGACGCGTCACCGCCGGGGCGATGATGTCGCCGGCGAATGTCTCGCCGATGCCCACGGTGACCGTCCCGGTTTCGGCATCCGCCAGACTACGCAGGGCCTGCCGGGCCCGCCGGTCGGCGGCGATCTGGGCGCGGGCATGGCTGACCAGCGCCCCGCCGAAAGCGGTGAGCTTCGTGATGCCGCCCGGTCCCCGGTCGAACAGCCGCACCTCCAGCTCTTTCTCCAGCCCGGACAGGCTCGCCGACAGGGCCTGCTGGGTGAGACCGCGGCGGCCAGGGTGCCGTGGTCGACCACGGCGAGGAATCGTTCGAGTTGCTTCAGTTCCATGCTGGTTTACACCGCTGCCGATTCCTCGATTTACGATTTCCGAACCCGGTCCGGGCCGAAGCGCGTCCTGCAGGGTGATCACCACAGACCGGTCCCTGCATCGTGGTCAATGCATCTCCTCTCCGCCGCTCACGTTCAGTGCCTCGCCGGTGATGAACGCGGCGTCGTCCGAGGCCAGGAAGGCCGTAGCGGCCGCCGTGTCCTCCGGCAGGCCCACCCGGCCCAGTGGGATGCGCCGGCGCAGCCCGTCCCGGTACTCCTCCACCGTCATGCCCCGGTAATTCGCGAAGTATTCGTTCTGCTTCTGTCCCAGGCCGGTCGTGACATGGTTCGGGCAGACCGCATTCACGGTGATGCCGTCGGGCGCGTAGTCGATGGCCGCCGTCCGGGTGAGACCGATCATGCCGTGCTTCGAGGCGACGTAGGGGGCCATGTGCGGGAACCCGGACTTGGCGGCCTGGCTGGCGATGTTCACGATACGCCCGCCGTCGCCCTGGGCCCTCATCCGGGCGGCGGCGATACGCGTGCACAGGAACGCGCCGGTCAGATTCACGTCCAGCACCAGCTGCCATTCCTCGAGCGAGAGCTCCGCGGTGGGCTTCATCATGTAGCCGACCCCGGCATTGTTCACGAAGATGTCCAGTCGGCCGAAGGCCTCCACCGTGCCGTCCACGAGCGCCTGCACCTGATCCTCGTCGCGGACGTCGCAGGGGAGCGCGATCGCCTCGGCACCGGCATCCCGCAGCCCGGCGGCCACCGCTTGCATTTCTTCGGTGGTGCCGATGTTGCCGCTGTCCAGGCCCTCGTCGGGACGGCCGAGGTCGGTAACGACGACCCTGCAGCCCTCGGCGGCCAGGCGCATGAGGATGCCTTCGCCCAGGCCCTGCCGACGGCCGGACCCGGTGCATACCGCGACCTTGCCCGCGAGCCCCCTCATGCCGGCAGCTCCTCGGAGAGCATGAAGACCGGGTTGTCCGCGAAGTCCCGGAATGCGGCCGCCACCTCTCGCATGGTTGCCGTCGAGACCTCCCCCCGGAAGCCTTCCATGTCGCTTACCCGGATGATCTCCACGTATTGGTACGGGGCGGGCTGATCGGAGCCGAGCACGCCCGTCGTCCGGTACACGTCGAACCCCTCTGTGGTGGCCAGGCTGCGGACCGTCGGCAGGTCGGTCTCGGCGGCCCAGCGTTCGTAGGCGGCCGGATCCGCGTCCGGCTTCAGATTGAACAGCACGATAATCGTGGTCCTGGTGTCCCTCATCGCTTCGCCTCTCGTAGCAGGTCTCAGAATCTTATACAAAAGTCTTTTGTGTTTGACAACCTAAATGCAAAAACGTAAAAATTCGGGGCCTGATGGAGGTAACGACATGATCCAGCCACCCGCCCATGGCCTGCAGCCCCGTCCGACCCGGGACGAACAGGCGCGCCAGGAATTCGTCTCGACGCTGCGACGCCACGTGCTCGGCCGCCTGGCGGAGCGGATGCACGGAGAGTACGAGGAGACGGTGCGTCCGGCGTTCGAGCGCGACCACGGCCGGCCTCCCGCCGACGGACCGGAGATCCACCAGGCCATGAAGCCGGCGCGGGCGTTCCGTTTCTACAGCGCCGTGCGCACGAATGCCCAGGAGATGGTCTTCGCCTCGGTCATCCCGGGCGTCGAGCGGCGTGTCGCCGACCTGGCCGCAGAGGCCCGCGCGTTGCGCGAAGACGAGGATCCGGTCGGCGGATCGCTCACTCTCGACCCGGATCTCGACGTGCCACGCAACGTCACGGAGGTGGACGTGCATCTGGCGCCCGGCAGCTACCATGCCGAGTACGGCGAGGACGACGTGGCCGCCGGCGCGCTCTACGATCACTCCATCAACGTATTCGCCTTCGGTCAGTTCGGCCGCGACCTGGACGATATCGGCCAGACCCTGTCGAATTACGTGCGGCTGAAATATCCGGACTTCCGGCCCGCGCGCATCCTCGACTGCGGTTGCACCGTCGGCCACAACACGCTGCCCTGGGCGCGCACCTTCCCGGACGCCGAGGTCCACGGCATCGACGTCGCACCGGGGGTGCTCCGCTACGCCAGCGCCCGGGCCGAGAGTCTCGGCGTGCCGGTGCACTTCCGGCAGATGGATGCCACGAATCTCGCTTATCCGGACGCGAGTTTCGACGTGGTCTTCTCGTCCATGTTCCTGCACGAACTGCCCCTGAAGGACATCCGCGCATTCTTCCGCGAGGCATACCGGGTACTGAAACCGGGCGGCGTTTTCTGGAACATGGAGCTGCCGCCGAACTCGGCCATGCCGGCGTACGAGAGCTTCTATCTGGATTGGGACAGCTACTACAACAACGAACCCTTCTACAAGCCGTTCCGGGATCAGGACTACCGGGGCCTGTGCGAGGCCGCCGGTTTCGCCGCCGAAGACTTCATCGAGGCGACGCTGCCGCGCTACAGTTTCGTCGGCGAGGCCGCTTTCCGGGAGGGCGTGGACGAGCCGGCGCTGTTCGACAGCCAGACCGGCCGCATGGATCCGAAGGGTACGCGCTGGTACGGCTTCGGCGCCTGGAAGCGGGCCTGACCCGGGTACGCAGGAGAGGAGAGAGAGATGTCAGCAGAACTGCCCCGCGCGGCCCGCGGCCGCCGCAACCGCTTCTTCGAGGCCGAGGGCGTCGACGAACTCCTGAGCATGGTGCTCGAACTCACCGCCGAGGTGGCGACGCTCCGCGAGCGGCTGTTCGTGACCGAACGCGTCCTGGAGCAGCACGGTCTCGCCGTGGGCGAAGGCATCGAGCGCTACGAGATCACGGCGGAGGATGACGCCTGGCTCGGCGCCGAGCGCGAGCGCCTGCTGTCGACGGTACTGCGCACGCTCGAGTCCGGTACCCGGGATGCCCGGGAGGCGGCGCCGGCCGCCGGGGAGAACGGCGACGACGAAGACCCCGGGTCCGTCCGCGCGGCCTGAGGCGGCGGCACCCTCTCGGGACTGCGTGGACCCTATCGAAACCGCTTATCCCACCCTCTTCAGCCCGGTGGAGATCGGCGGGGTGCGCCTGCGTAACCGGCTGGCCCACGCATCCATCCTCACCAAGTTCGTGCGGGACGGCGAACCCACCGAGCGGTTCCTGCACTACCACGCCGCCCGGGCCCGTGGCGGCACCGGGCTGATCGTCACCGAGCCCGTCGCCATGACCTCGGTGAATCGGGTGCCCCACCGGCTGCGGGTCTGGGACGACGCGGCCCTGGACTCCCTGCAGCGTATCGCCGAGGCGGTGGAGGGTCTCGATACCCGGCTCCTGGGTCAGGTGCAGGATGCCGGCCGTGGCCGTCATGCGGTCGGCCGCAACGAGGGCGCCGTGGGCGCCTCCGCACTGCCGGACGACCTCAGCTGGACCGTGCCGCGGGTACTCACGCCGGGCGAGATCCGGCGGATGATCGACGAATGGGCCGCGGGCTCGCTGCGTCTCAAACGGGCGGGCTGGTCCGGTGTCGAGATCTCCGCCGGCCACGGCCATCTGTTTCACCAGTTCCTCTCCGCCTGGTCGAACCGGCGCGACGACGAGTTCGGCGGCGATCTCGCCGGCCGCGCCCGCTTCCTCACCGAACTGATCGGCGCTATCCGCGCGGCCTGCGGCCGGCCCTTCATCATCGGCGTCAAGCTGCCCGGCGAGGACGGCGTGCCGGGCAGCATCGGCCTCGACGAGGCCCGCCGCATCGCCGGGGTGATCGCCGCCACCGGCGAGGTCGACTACTGGACCTGGGCCTGGGGCGCCCATGCGAACTCGCTCTGGCGCCACCTGCCGGACGCTCACGGCGAGCGTCACCCCTACCTGGGCCACATCAGGGAACTGCGCCAGGCGGCGCCGGAGATCCCCGCCGGTGCGATCGGCTACATGACAGACCCGAACGAATGCGAGCGTGCGCTCACCGACGGCACCGCGGACCTCGCTTTCCTCGGCCGTCCCCTGATCACGGATCCGGCGTTCGGAGAGAAAGCCGAACGGGGACGCGAGGCGGAGATCCGCTACTGCGTGTCCTGCAATACCTGCTGGCGGACCATCATCGAGGGTGGCCGCCTCGAGTGCGACAACAATCCGCGGGTGGGCGACCCGGACGAAGCCGCCTGGACGCCGGTGCCGGCCCGGCGGCCGCGACACGTCGTGATCGTCGGGGGCGGCATCGCCGGGATGGAGGCGGCCCACACCGCGGCGCGGCGGGGTCACCGGGTGACGCTATTCTCGGCCGCGGAAGAGCCCGGCGGCAAGACGCGGCTGCATGCGGCACTGCCGGGCGGTGAGAACCTCTCCAGCATCTATGACTATCAGTACCTGGCCGGCAGGGCGGCGGGCGTGCACTACCAGCTCGGCGTGTCCGCCGGCGCCGCGGACGTGCTGGCCCTGCGTCCGGACCAGGTCCTGCTGGCCACCGGATCCCACATGACGGTGCCGGACTTCATCCCGGCGGAGTTCGCCGACGACGGGCTGGTGCCGGACTTGAGGAGCCTCGCCCGCGACATGCTGGAGCGCGCGGGCCGGGAGGCCGGACGCCTCGTCGTCGTCGACCGGGACCACACGGAGATGACCTACGCCGCGGCCGAGCTGTTCACCGAACGCTTCGAGCGGGTCACCCTGGTTACGCCCCGGGAACGGATCGCGTCGGACTGCTCTCTGGTCAACCGCCAGGGCATCTATCACCGCCTGTACGGCAAGGGCGTGGAGATCCTCACCTGCGTCGAGCCCCGCGACCTGGATCTGCTGGAGGAGGGCGCACTCGCCCTGGTCAACGTCTGGAACGGCGCGGAGAGCCGGCTGGAGGACGTGATCGCCATTACCTATGCCACGGCGCGCATCCCGGACGACGGTCTGCGCGCGCCTCTGGAAGCCGCGGGCGTGCCGGTCGAATGCATCGGCGATGCGCGCGCGCCCCGCGGCGTCCTGGCTGCGACCCGCGAAGGCTACGAGGTCGCGATGTCCCTGTAAGAGGGCCTTCAGGACCGATGCCGAATCGCCGCCGAATCGCGGCTGAAGCCGCTCCCACCGCGCGCACCGCGCCCACCGTTCCCACCGCGCCCGAATCGCGGGCTGTACGGCGTCTGCGATAATGGGAATCATCCGGGCATTCCCGTGGTCCGAATGTATATGGCGCGGCAAGTTCGAAAAACACGGTTCCTGATCTCCTTCCTCGTGTTCGGCGCGGCCGTCGCCGGTGCCGGGGAGGTCTATCACTGGGTGGACGAGGACGGGGTCGCCCATTTCAGCCAGTTGCCGCCGCCGGCCGCTGCCGCCGGCGAATTCGAGAAGCGCGAGATGGCCGCCTCCACGCCGGACGACTACGACCCCCGCGAGGACGAGTACTCGGTACTGAACCAGGCGGAGCGCATCCACGCCGAGTGGTCGGCGCTGGAAGAAGAACGTCGTGCGCGCCGGCAGTCACGGCCCGAGACGCCCGCAGCGCGACCCGCGGAGGGCCCATACGAGGAAAGATACGAGGAAGGATACGAGGGATGGCGCTATGGCCGCGAGTATCCCTACCCGGTCGTGCTGCCCCATCGACCCCCGATCCGTCCCGGTCACCGCATACGCGGATACCAGTACCGGCAGCTGGACGATGCCGGCCTGTGGGACGAGTCGCCGGCCTACAGCATCAATTCCACCGGTCACCGACAGCGCGTGGATGCGAGCCAGGACCTGCCCCTGCCCCTGCCGCGGCGCAGCGCTCCCGAAAAACCATAGGCCCTCCGACATCGCCGATGCCCATCCGGGCGCTTCCCGTGTAGCATGCCCTCCCTTCGGGACCTTACGCCGGGGGGATGCATGAGCGAGCAGGATCACAGCACCACCGTCCGGGACGTCAAGCAGCTCGGCACCTTCGCCGCCATCGGCAGCCTGGGCTACGTGTTCTGGATCTGCGGTGGCATGGAGATGATCGAGCGCCTCGCCTATTACGGCGTGCGTCAGGTCTCGAGTCTCTATGCCACGGACGCCGAGTCCCGCGGCGGGCTCGGGCTGGTGGAGTCGGACCTCGGCATCATCTTCTTCGTCTGGGCCGTCACCCAGACCTTCGTCCCGGTGTTCACCGGCGGTATCTCGGACCGGGTCGGGTACAAGGAGACGATCTTCGCCTCCACCGTGCTGAAGATCGGGGGCTACCTCATCATGGCGATGGTCCCGACCTTCTGGGGCTTCCTGTCCGGCGCCGTCGTCCTCGCCTTCGGCACCGGCATCTTCAAGCCCGGCATCCAGGGGACCATCGTCAAGGCCACCAGCCGCAAGAACAGCTCCGTCGCCTGGGGGGTGTTCTACCAGACGGTGAACATCGGCGGCTTCCTCGGACCCATCATCGCCGCGCAGCTCCGCCAGCTCGCCTGGGAGAACGTGTTCTACGTGTGCGCGGCGATCATCTCGCTGAACTTCCTGCTGCTGCTGACGTACAAGGAGCCGGACAAGGAGGAGCGGCTCGCCCGGCGCGCGAAGATAAAGAGCGGCGAGCTGACGGAGCGGTCGCTCTGGCGGGACAGCCTGAAGGAGCTCTCCAACCCGGTCCTGCTCTGGTACGTCGTCCTGTTCTGCGGCTTCTGGTTCATGCTCTACATCATCTGGGACGTGGGACCGCTGTATTTCCGCGACTGGGTGGACACGAGCCGGCTGGTCACCGACATCTTCGGCCCCGAGGGCACGGACTCCCGGGCCGTGATCTTCTTCTTCGGCCTGAACCAGGAAGGCACGCGCATGATGCCCGAAGGCGTCGTGAACATTAATGCCATGCTGATCATGTTCACCTGCTTCCTGGTCGCCGGCTGGAGCGCCCGGCTGAAGGCGGCGAACTCGATGGCGCTCGGCACTTTCCTGGCCTCGTCGGCGATGCTGATCTTCGGCGGCTTCAATGCCGCCTGGGTGATCGTGTTCGGCATCGTGATCTTCTCGCTGGGTGAGATGCTCTCCAGCCCCAAGTCCAGCGAGTACCTGGGCAACATCGCGCCCCGGGACAAGAAGGCCATGTACCTGGGGTTCTCCCAGCTGCCGATCGGTGTCGGCTGGTCGCTGGAGAGTTACCTCGGGCCGACGCTGTACGGCCAGTTCTCCTCGAAGGAGCAGATCTCCCGGGCGGCGCTCTCGCAGGACTACGGGCTGAGCGCCGCGGAGGTGCAGGCCATCCCCATCGGCGAGGCATTCCAGCGCCTGGTCGCGGTGAGCGGGCAGACGGCAGAAGCGATGACGGCGCAGCTCTACGCCGCGAACAACATCGGCGCGGTCTGGTATCTCATGGGCGCGGTGGGATTCGTCTCCGGCTTCGGCCTCTACGTCTACGGCCGCTGGACCTATCGCATCGCCCGGGAATGAGGATGGATCCGGGATGCAGCGTTTCCTCTACATGGCCGGCCTCATCCTCGCGGGGGAGGCCGTCTTCGCGTTGCCATTCCACGTCACGCGCTTCTTCCGGCCGGCGGTACTCGATGTCTTCCAGCTCACGAATACCGAACTCGGGGCGGCGCAGGCCGTCTATGGCGTCTGCGCCATGCTGGCCTATTTCCCCGGCGGACCGCTGGCCGACCGGTTCCCGGCCCGCAAGCTTCTGGCCTTCTCGCTGTGGACGACCGCCGCGGGCGGGCTCTACATGGCCACCATCCCGGACTATGCGGGGGCGCTCGTCCTCTGGGGCTTCTTCGGCATCACGACCATCCTGTTCTTCTGGGCCGCCCTGATCCGGGCCACCCGCGACTGGGGCGGAAGTGACGAACAGGGCCGCGCCTACGGGCTGCTCGACGGCGGCCGCGGGCTGCTGGCCGCGGGGCTCGCCTCCATCGCCGTCGTCTTCTTCGGCCTCCTGTTCCCGGAAGGCACGGCCGCCGCCACGGCGGAGGAACGCGAGGCGGCACTCGTCGCGGTGATCTACGGTTACACGATCGTCACCGCGCTGGCCGGCGTCTTCGTCTGGTTCGTGCTGCCCGACGGCCACCCCGCCGGTGCGCCGGACCTCGATCGCTGGCGTCCGGGCGAGGAAGGCCTCCGCCACCACATCGGCCGCGTGCTGGCCATGCCGGTCGTCTGGCTGCAGGCGGCGGTGGTGGTCTGTGCCTACGTGGCCTACAAGGGCTTCGACAACTATTCGCTGTATGCCGTCCAGGTGTACGGCATGAGCGACGTCGAGGCCGCCCGCCTCGTGGCGGTCGGCGCCTGGCTCCGGCCCGTGGCCGCCCTCGGCGCCGGCTTCCTCGGCGACCGCTACGGCGTCGCCCGGATGTGCCTCGTCTGCTTCCTGCTGCTGCTCGGCTCGTTCGGGTTCCTGGCCCTGGACGCGCCCGGGGCCGGCGCCGCCTGGGTGCTGCTCGGCAACGTGCTCGTGACGTCGGCAGCCATGTTCGGGCTGCGCGGCCTCTATTTCGCGCTCCTCGAGGAAACCGGGGTCCCGGATACCGTCACCGGCACCGCGGTCGGTCTCGTCTCGGTGATCGGCTTCACGCCGGACATCTTCGTCGCCTACGTCGGCGGCATCCTGCTGGATGCCTCGCCGGGGCTGGCGGGGCATCGTCACTATTTCACCTTCCTCGCCGCGTTCGCGGCGGCCGGCATCGCGGCCAGTGCCGCCCTCGTGTACGTGGTCCGCCGCCGGGCCGGTTTGGAATCCCCTCCGGGCGCGCTTAGACTGTAGCCATTCCATGACAGCGCGGGATGACGCGCGGAGAACCACAATGACCGTGTGACGTCTGCGGACGGTGCAGCGGATGCTCCGCATACCCTGCCCGCGCAGAGGCACGAAAACTTTGCAGCAAGGCACCGATACCGCCGAAGAACCGGTAGACGAATACGTGTCCGACTACGAGGTCGGCCAGGACAACGTCCAGGCCCTCGGGCTCGATTTCCACAACCCGGTATTCCTGATCTCCGGCGTCACGGTCATCCTGTTCGTCGTCTTCACCCTCTCCTTCCCGGAACAGGCCAAACACTGGTTCGGTGACCTGCGCCCCTGGCTCACGACCAACTTCGACTGGTTCTTCATGGCCGCGGGCAACTTCTTCGTACTGTTCTGCGTCGCGCTGATCGTGCTGCCGGTCGGCAAGGTGAAGATCGGCGGGCCGGACGCCGAGCCCATGTACTCCTATGTCTCCTGGGTCTCCATGCTGTTCGCCGCCGGCATCGGCATCGGCATCATGTTCTACGCGGTGCTGGAGCCGATGAACCACCTGCTCACCCCGCCGCTCGGCATGGAGGGATTGAGCGAGGAAGGCCGGCGGGAGCTCGCGATGGCCGCCACGGTGTTCCACTGGGCGATCCATCCCTGGGCGATCTACGGCATCGTCGGACTCGCGCTGGCTTTCTTCGCCTACAACAAGGGGCTGCCGCTGATCGTGCGATCCGCCATGTATCCCCTCTTCGGCGAGCGGGTGTGGGGCTGGCCGGGTCATATCATCGACGTGCTGGCCGTCTTCGCGACGCTGTTCGGACTGGCGACGTCTCTCGGCTACGGTGCGGAGCAGTCGGCCGGGGGGCTCGCTTTTCTCTTCGGCATCTCGGAAGGCCACGTCATCAAGCTCACCATCATCACGGTCATCACGATCATGGCGCTGATCTCGGTGCTGCGCGGCCTCGACGGCGGCATCAAGGTCCTGTCCGAGACCAACATGGCGATGGCAGCCGTGCTGGGCCTGTTCGTGCTGCTGGTCGGCCCGACGCTCGCGACGCTCGGCGCGATCGTGGACAACACGATCGCCTATTTCCGCTACCTGCCGGCGCTGTCGAACTGGGTGGGCCGCGAAGACATGTACTACATGCATGACTGGACCACTTTCTACTGGTCCTGGTGGATCGCCTTCTCGCCGTTCGTCGGCATGTTCATCGCCCGTATCTCCACCGGGCGGACCGTGCGGGAATTCCTGCTGGTGTCCATCCTCGCGCCTTCGTTCATCTTCATCGTGTGGATGACGGTATTCGGCTACGGCGCCATGGACCAGTATCTGCTGGACGGCTACGAGGGCGTGGTCGACACGGTGCGGGAGTTCCGGCCGGAACTGTCCCTGTTCCTGTTCCTGGAGGAATACCCGCTGGCGAAAGTTACGTCCGCCATAGGGATCCTGCTGGTCTTGATTTTCTTCGTGACGTCGATGGACTCGGGCGCACTGGTCGTGGACACCATGACGGCGGGCGGCAAGATCGACGCGCCCATCGCCCAGCGCGTCTTCTGGTGCGTCTTCCTCGGGCTCATCGGCATCGCGCTGATGGAAGGCGGGGGACTGTCGTCGCTGCAGGCGCTGGCGCTCGCCACGGGGTTCCCCTTCGGCATCGTGATCCTGATGATGACGGTGAGTCTCTACAAGGGACTCGCCGCCGAGGTGAAGCTGCTCGAGGCCCGCGACGAGGCGGCCCCCGGGGAAACGACCTGATGGCGGGCCGGCTCTACCGCCACATCGGCGTGCCCGTGGATCTCGCCCACCGGGACAAGCTCGGCAAGGCGATCGCCACGGCGGTCGATCTCGCCGGCATCTACGGGGCGCGGATCACGCTCGTCTCGGTCACCGGGCCGGCGCCCGGCGAAGCCGCTCACAATCCGCAGGAGTACCGGCGCCATCTGCAGGACTGGGCGGCGGAAATCACCGCGGAGTCCGGTATCCAGGTGGACACGGAGACGGAGGTCATCGGCGACCCGGCAGCCGACCTCGACAAGTCCCTGGACCACCAGTTTCACGCGCTCGGTGTCGACCTGGTCGTGATGGCCTCCCACGTCCCGGGATTCCGCGAGTACGTGTTCCACTCCAACGCGGGCTTCCTCGCCTCCCACACGGATCTCTCCGTCTTCGTCGTCCGCGGAACCCGGTAGCAGGTGTCGGAGGGCCTTCGGGCCCGAGCGAGGACCGGGGCCGGGAAACGGGGCCAGAGCCACTCCTACGTACCGGTTCCCTTGCGATCGTCACGCAATTCGTCCACTATGTCCCTGCGATCCAAGAAGTTCTGGCCTGCCTTACGACTACCCGTCCGGTCCTCGGACGGTTTCTACGAGACACCCATTGCGACCGGATTGTTCGAAACCGCACCCGATTAGTGTGCGGCACTACTGTTATGGAGGCCAGAATGGCTACAGGTACTGTGAAATGGTTTGACCCCGCCAAGGGTTTTGGATTCATCCAGCCGGAAGACGGCTCGAAGGACGTGTTCGTCCACATCAGCGCTGTTCACGCAGCCGGCATGGACAGCCTGGCCGAGGGCCAGCGCGTGCAGTTCGAGCTGGTCACCGAGCGCGGCAAGACCGCAGCCGGCAACCTGCAGGCGGCGTAAGCCGAAATCGCTTATGGCGACGGAAACGGCCCTTCGGGGCCGTTTTTCGTTGGGGACATCGGTGGGAACCGGCGCTACCGCCTCCGGCAGTAGACAGCACCGGGCCGAATTGGGAGACTTCCTGGTTCCCCGCCCCGAACTCAGGAGTGTGGCAATGATGCGCGTCTCGAATGATGCGCGTCTCGACTTTGCTGGCCACGGTGCTGCTGGTGCTCTCGCCCGTGATGGCACAGGCGGCCGGCAGCGTGCTCGACCGGGTCGCGGCGAGCGGCGAATTCCGGATCGGCTACCCGACAAACACACCGCCCCTCGCATTCGAGGGGCCCGACAGGAAACCGGTCGGCTATTCCATCGACCTGTGCCGCTACGTGGCCGAGCGCATTCGCAAGGAGCTCGGACTGGAGCGGATGAAGCTCAGGTTCGTCCCGCTGGTCTCCATGGAAGACCGCATCTCCGCGGTAGAGAAAGGCCAGGTGGACATCGAATGCGGCGCCACGACCGTCACATTGTCGCGCCGGGAACGGGTGGACTTCTCGCTGATGACCTTCATCACCGGCAGTGCCGTACTCTCACGCGAGAAGGCGCCCCTGACCACGTCCGAGAAGCTGGCCGGCAAGCGCATCGCCGTCATGCGCAACACGACGACGGAGGACGTGCTGCGGGAATTCGACGAGATGAACGACGCCGGGCTGAAGATCCAGCTCGTCGATACTCATCCGGAAGGGATGGCGCTCCTGAATTCCGGCAAGGTGGACGGCTTCGCCTCGGACCGGGCCATGCTGATCGGCCAGGTGTTCCGGGACGAGAACGCCGAGAACCAGTACGAGATCACCCGTAACGTGCTGTCCTTCGAGCCCTACGCCCTCATGGTTCCGAGAGGCGACACCCGATTCCGTCTGGCGACCGATCGTGCCCTCGCCGATCTCTATCGCTCGGCACGCATCCAGCGCCTCTACCACGACTGGTTCGGGCGCTACGGCGAGCCCCTGTCGCCGATCGTCGAGGCCATGTACCAGTTCCAGGCGGTCGGCGAGTAGGAGGGCCTTCAGGCCCGATATTGAATCGGGGCCAGAGCCTCTCCTGCAGGCCCCTCCTGCAGCCGCCTCCTACTCGGTGTAATCGCGGCGGTACAGACGGTTCTGGCTGCATTCGGAGAGACCCTCGAAGACCTCTTCCACGCTCTGGCCCTCGTCCGTGCCCAGGTATTCCTTGGTGGCGCTCCACGTCGCCAGGTCCGGGTAGGTGTCTACGAAGTAGAACGTTCCGGTGTCGCCGACGACGGCGCGCAGGACACTGCTCCGTATCTTGCCCTTGCCCGTCTTATCGTTGACGCTCGCCAGCCACTCCGAGTTCGCGGCCTGCACGTCCTCCAGGTTCTTGCCTTCCTCGAGGGTGCAGGTCCAGACCTCCTCGTAGATGGTCTCGGCGGCCGCCGAAAGTGCCAGGCAGGACAGTACGCCCGCGACGAATATCCGCGTCGTTACATTCTTCATCTCGTTCTCCCCCGATTGGGTTTATGGTTGTTGTAGCGGGGGGAGTATAGCCTCTCCTACAGTTGGGAGTAGGGGATATCGAAAGTGTCGCCGTCCTCGATACGCCCGCTCCTGAGGCCGCGCTCGAACCAGCGCGTGCGCTGTTCGGCGGTGCCGTGGGTGAAGGCGTGGGGGCGGATACGGCCCTGGGTGCGGGCCTGGATGACGTCGTCACCGATCTGGTTGGCGGCGCGCATGGCTTCCTCGATGTCCCCGCGATCCAGGTATTCCTGGTTGTTGCGCGCCCAGACGCCGGCCAGGTAATCCGCCTGCAGCTCCAGCCGCACGGAGTACTGGTTGTAGTCCGGCCGCCCGCGCATCCGCTGCACCTTCTGCGAGATGCCGAGGAGATTCTGCACGTGATGGCCCACCTCGTGGGCGATCACGTAGGCCTGGGCGAAGTCACCCGGTGCCTGGAAATCGCGCTCGAGCGCGTCGTAGAAACCGAGATCGACGTAGATCTTCTCATCGAGCGGGCAGTAGAAGGGCCCCATGCGGGCATCGCCGACGCCGCAGCCGGTGGGGAAACGATCGCGGTAGATGACCAGCTCCGGCGGACGGTAGGTGCCGCCGAGGCGTCGGAATTCTTCCGAGAAGATGCGCTCGGTGTCCGCGAGGACCACCCGGACGAATTCGAATCGTTCCTGTTCCTCCGGTGTGGGCTCGTAGTTGACCTCCTTGACCTGACCCTGGCCGGTCAGCAGTGCACCCGGATCGAGCAGCCCGGTGCCCCAGCCGATCAGGCCGAGCACGGCCAGGATCGCGAGACCCTTGCCGCCGAATGTCCGCATGATGAAGCGGGTGAAGTAGAGGATCGCGCCGAGGCTGACAGCCTGGCCGACCGTCTTGTTCCTCGCGTCCGTGACGTTATCGCTGCCGCGTCGGCCTTTCCATTTCATGCTGGCAGTGTACCCGCCGATATTAAGTCAAGGGAAGTCCCGGCAAAAACGGGCCCCCGGACCCCGCAGGATCCGGGAGCCCACTGGGAAGATCGTCTCGAGCGCGGCGACCTCGGCCGGCGACGGCGCCCATACGCCGTACAGGCCCTTGTCGATCGCCGTCTGCACGGACTGCAGTTCGCACTTGAAGATGCTGCCCTTGAACGGTCCGCCGGCTTCGATGCGGGAGGTCGAGTAGGGCGGATAGAGCTGCGTGCACGCTCCGGCCGGCTGCTCGTTCAGGATGCCGTCCCAGACATCATCGCCGGCGGCGATCTGGTTGCCGTCCTTATCGAAGCAGCGGTCCACCGCGTCGGGCGGTTTGTTGCCCGCCACGCCCAGGTGCGGATTCGCGAGGAGGTTCTCCATCCACTGATCCATCACCTGGAAGGCCTCCGGCGTCTGGTCGAACTCGGGACCGCCCGGGCCGATGCCGGTCATCCAGATCACCTGGTTATCGGCCGAACCCTGGCCGTCGATCATCCGCTGGCGCGCGGCGAAGGACTGGTGCGAGTTGTGCATGTCCAGGATCGGCTCCTGGTAGGGGCGCCAGTCGATGATCGGGATCTGCATGTCGCCGAGGAATACGAGCCCCGCCTCGTAGGCGGCGTTCATCGCGACGAGATCGCCTTCCTTGCGAGGTGCCGGATTCATCGGATCGACGCTGTAGATCTGGTTCTTCGCGCTCC